>CAZFWM010000058.1:0-29328 GCA_964522545.1 uncultured Thermodesulfobacteriota bacterium | reverse complement strand
TAAGAGCTCAATTTCGTATTGACTATGCAATATTTCGCTAATTTGGTTGCGGCTTTGCCGCTCTAGGATGACTCGGATGAAGACGGTTCTGTTTCTGACTTATTATTATCCGCCCCTGGCCAATATCGGGTCCGTGAGGACCTTCAATCTGGCAAGGGATCTCACCGGGCTGGGGTGGCGCTTCGTGGTCGTTGCGCCCGCGACCAGCCGCCAGCCTATCGATCCGGGCTTTTCAGGGGCCCTGCCGCCCCCCTCCACCGTGCTCCGGACCGGAAGGCGGCCGCGTCCGGGGAAAGAAGGAAGGAGCGGGGAGCTCACAGGGTCCAGGGCGTCCTCTTCGGCACGCCGGGCCATGCTGGACAGACTTCTCCGCGCGCCGGGCGCCGCCTCGGCGCAGAAGCGTCTCAGGGAGCTGGCCTATATATACCTCTATATCCCCGACGGTCAGATCGGGTGGCTGCCCGGGGCGATCCGCGCGGCCGAGAGGGCGATCCGAAGAGAGAGGATCGACCTCGTTTATTCGTCCGCCTTTCCCATGACAGCCCACCTGGCGGGATACTATATGAAGAAGAGGTACGGGATTCCCTGGGTCGCCGAATTCAGGGACCTGTGGGCCGACACGTCTCTCCAGCTCTATGAGAGCCGCTGGCGCAAGGGTATGGACCGGCGCATCGAAGACGGGATTCTGCGGTATGCCGACCGGACCATCGTCGTCTCCGAGCCCCACCGGGAGATCGTGGTGAACCGGGTTCTGGCCGGGAGGCCGGACGACGTCATGGTCCTCCCCAATGGGTACGATCCGGGCATGTTCGACGGCATCGAGCCGGCTCCGAAAGAGAAGGGCAAGCTCCGGCTCGTGTACACCGGGACCTTCCACGGGGGGAAGCGGAATTTCGCAGCCCTCTACCAGGCGCTGTCGCAGATCTTCGAGGCGGGCGAGATACCCCGGGATCGGGTCGAAGTCGCCCTGTTGGGCCCCGGTGACGAGACCAACAGACAACTGGTCGAGAAGTGGGGGATGGGAGGCGTGGTCCGCGAGATGGGAATGCAGAGCCGGCGGGTGACGGCCTCCTGGCAGCTCTCGGCCGACCTCCTCCTGTTCATCATCTGGACCGTCAATGAGGCGATGACCCGGGGTATCATCTCGGGCAAATTGTTCGAGTACCTGAAGACGGGGCGCCCGATCCTGGCCCTGACCCCGGAAGAGACGGAGGCGGGGGCGATCGTGCAGCGCTCAAGGACCGGGAGAGTGCTCCGTCACGATGATGTCGAAGGGATCCGGGAGGCCCTCCTGGATTACTATGGGCTCCTGGAGAAAGGGAAGCCGCTGCTGGCCCATGCGGATGATGACGTCATAGGGGAGTACGCCTATCCGGTGCTGGCCCGGAAAGTGGACCGGCTCTTCAAAGGACTCTTTTTCGAATCCCCCTCTGCCGGCGGCGAATATTGATCGACGGAGAAGGATGGAATATAGTGAAATTTATCAATATGATAAAGATTACTTTATTCCCAAGATAAAAAAATGTTTATTGTACTCGCAATATTGATTAGCCTCGTCTTCGGCATTCTTTTCAGCTACGGGGTCTCCGTACAGGACCAGGGCATCCGTTTCTTCATGGGGACCGCCGTCTTCGTGCTGGGCGCCATCGCGCTCGCCTTTCGACCCCAGATGCGCCGGGGGACGGAAGAGAAAAAGAAAAAGTCGACCACGTCCCAGGAGGAGAACCCTTTTTATCTCCCCATCGAAGAGAGGCAATTCCTGACCCGGCTCTTTTTCGTGGCTCTGGGCGTTCGCGTCGCCGTAGCCATTCTCTTTTTCATGGCCGATAAGAATCGCATGCTGGATACAGACGGTCACTTTGCAGAGCGGGCCGGCTTCCTCATCAGTGAATACTGGCATGGTCGAGGACCGGGATGGTACAGGACGGCCGCGGGCGGGGAATTCGGGTTCCACTATATCAACGCGGTGATCTTTTTTATTTTCGGCAAATTCGTGCTCTTGCCGAAGATATTCAACGCCTTCATCGGGTCCCTGGTCTGTATTTATATCTATCGGATTGCAAAGGTCTGCTTCAATGTGCGAATCGCCCGCCTGGCGGCATGGCTCACGGTCTTCTTCCCTTCCATGATCACCTGGTCCTGCCTGAATGTGAAGGACATGTACGTCATTTTACTGATGTTGATCGTGGTCTTCCGGGCTCTGAAGCTGAGAGAGGAGGTCACACTGGGTTCGGTGCTGACCGTAGTCGTGAGCCTGGCGTTAATGCGGACGATGCGCAACTATCTCCCCTTCCTTATCATCGCCTCTCTGGGGATGAGCTTTTTCGTGTTGAGCCAGAAACACATCATGCGGAATTACATCCTCGGCCTCTTTTTGCTCCTGGCCATCATCTTTCAGGCGAACGTGTCAGGATTTCAGATCGTGCCCAAGCAAACTCTATCCCTGGAAAAGATGCAGGACATCCGCTCCGGTATGTCCAGGGCGACGAAGGCGGCATCCTATTATTCCGATGCGGATATCTCGCGGCCCGGCAGCGCTGCGGCCTATCTCCCGATCGGCATGGCCTATTTTCTTTTTTCCCCCTTTCCCTGGACGATCGACCCGGCTCGGTTTCGCCAGCTTCTCAGTATCCCCGAGCTGATTATCTGGTACGCCTTGATCCCGAGCCTGCTTCGCGGGTTGCGGTACAGCGCCCGGAGCAACTTCTACTATTCGAGCATCCTCTTTGCCCTGATCTTCCCCATGATACTGGCCTATTCCCTTGCAGAGGGAAATGTTGGGACCGCATTTCGCCACCGGGCCCAGGTGATGGTTTTTCTGCTCATATTCGCGGCTGCGGGGTGGATCGTCAAGCGTGGTGGAGAATCCGCCTCGCTAACTTCTGAAGGAGAAGGATAACGACAATGTACATCATGGGAATTCATCCAGGACACGACGCTACCGCGGTCATCCTCGACGGAGACGGTAAGGTCCTCGCGGCGATTGCTGAAGAGCGTCTCTCGCGAATAAAATACCACATGGCTTTCCCCTATAAGGCCGTGGACGAGTGCCTCCGGGTCGCGGGGCTCTCCTGCCGGGATATCTCGGCGGTGGCCTTCGGGTTTCGGTCGTTCTTCACGGCGGACACCGAGGATTTCACCCGGGCGATCCTCGACCCGGACGGCGGGGACGTCGATCTCCTCGGTCACAGGAACGTGCGCGGCCGCTGGGAGATGCTCCGGCAGACCACGGCCAAGAACATCGGCCTCCTACTCGGCAAGAGCCGAGACACGAGCGAGTTCACGGATCACACGGGCCAGGTTCTACGAGACGTCCTCAGAGATCTCGGCTTCTCCATCGATGCGGTCCACCTGTACAACCACCACCTGGCCCACGGATCGAGCGCCTACTACACAGGGGCCCAACCGGATCCGCTCATCGTCACCATAGACGGGTCCGGGGACGGGCTGTGCGCCAGCGTCTGCACTGTGGAAAAGGGGAAAATGAAGTGGATTGCCGGGGCCCCGAGCCGCACCTCCCCGGGCATCTTCTACTCGGAGATCACGCGCCACCTGGGATTCCGCCGCAACCGGCACGAGGGGAAGGTGACGGGCCTCGCCGCCTACGGGGACCCGGACAAGTGTTACCCCCTCCTCGACCGCTGTCTCTTCCTGTCAGACGACGAGCGGGAATTCCACAACGACCTGGCCGAGAAGTCGGCCCTTCTCAGAAAGACCAACACGTTCCTGAGAATCCTCAAGAACCAGCAGTTAAGCAATCCCTACGTGAACCTGCTGCTGGACCATTACGAACAGAACCTCGAACCTTTCACCCGCGAGGAGATCGCGGCCGCGGCCCAGAAGAAGCTGGAGGAGGTGGTTGTCCGCTATATCCAGAAATTCGCACAAGAGACGGGGAAGCGGGATATGGTGCTGGCCGGAGGGATCTTCGCCAACGTCCGGCTCAACCAGAAAGTGGCGGAGCTCCCCGAGGTCGATTCGGTCTTCATCCACCCCAACATGGGTGACGGCGGCGTCGCCCTCGGCGCGGCCTATCTCTGTCTGCAGGAGAACCTGCCCGAGGGGACGGTGGAGCCCCGTCGTCTCGGAAACGTCGCATTCGGGCCCGACTACGACAGCAAGGCGATCAAGGCGGCCCTGGACAAGACCGGCATGGAAGGGAAGTTCGTCAACGATATCGATGCCCACATCGCCGAGCTGATCGCCGCAAAGAAGATCGTCGGCTTCTTCAATGGGCGAATGGAGTACGGGCCGCGCGCCCTGGGGAACCGGAGCATCCTCGCGGATCCCACGGACCGAAGCATAAACAATTGGCTGAACAAGCGGCTCCGGCGCACGGAGTTCATGCCCTTCGCACCTTCCTGCCTGGCGAGCGAGGCAGGAACCATCTTCGAGGGATACTCGGCGAACTCCTACCCCGCCGAGTTCATGACGATCACCTTCGATGTGAATCCCGACTGGAGAGATCGAATCAAGGCGGTAACGCACGTGGACGGGACCGCCCGGCCCCAGGTCGTCACGCCGGAGCAGAACCCCCGGTATCATAGGGTTCTCGAGGAGTACTATAAGCTCACCGGCCTTCCCCTGTTCGTGAACACCAGCTTCAACATCCATGAGGAGCCGATCGTCTGCACCCCGGAGGACGCGATCCGTTCGTTCCAGGAGGACTGCGTCGATGTCCTCGTGATGGGGAACTTTGTCGTCGAGAATCGATCGGCCTGATCGGCCTTCAGGCAAATCTTTCCATGTTCGACCTGATCCCGAACCCCGCGAAGGTTTCGAAGATCCTCTTGTTCAGCGGCCTCGATGAACAGCATCTCCGGAACGTGGTCGATCACGCCCGCCGCCGGTTTCCGAACGCCGAGATTCTGAACTGCATCACCGCGACTCCGTCGCCGGGGCATCGAGAAGAGCCCGGAGTTCGGGCCTTCTTTTTTGGCCCCCTCGAGGTGCGTTCGATCCCCTCCGCACGGAATCGCCTCCGGGAGGAAAACCCCGATCTGGCCGTTGTCGTCTTCGACAACAAGGACGGGAAGGGGGCCCTGGGACGGGGGTGCCTGGCGCTCGGCGTCGGTGCGCCCAGGATCGTGACGGTTGATTCGAGGCTGCGTGCGGCCTCCTATGGATGGGTGCCCTTTCTGCGACAGGCCGTCCAGGTCCTCATCCTGAACAAGGCCGCCTACCTCATGTACCTCGCCCTGCTGAAGGGCCTCTACGGCCTCGTGGCCCTGGCGACGTGGGCGGCCCCCTTGATTCGCCTAGTCCGCAAGCTTTTCCCGCGGGGAAAGAAGGAGGGGGGCTTTTCCGTGCTCGCCTTTCCATACTACTCCAGGGAGAACATCGGCGAAGAGTACCGCCTGTACAAATGGAAGCCCTACTTCGAGAGCAAGGGGCACCGATTCTCGATCGTGGACGCCCCTCCCCTCGATGCCTACAGGAGGCGATTTCTCGACGGATTGAAACCGACGAACTATCGCTTCTTCCTCGAGAACATCGCCAAGCGGTTCGTCCATATCCTCAGGGCGCCCTGGTACGATGTCATCTTCTTCCGAAAGGGGCTGATCCCTTATTTTCAGAACGACAGGCCGAGGCTGGAGAGGCTTTTATACAGGCTGAACGATCGGATCCTCTTCGACGACTACGACGCGAACTTCATGCTGTATGAATCGCTTGTGAGGAGCCTCGTCCCCTATTGCATGCACATCACGATCACCACGGAGTTCCAGAAGCGGTTCTACGAGTCGATCCATCCTTCCGTCTCGATCATGCCGATACTCCTCGACCCCTCGAACTACAGTCCGAAGGTCCATGGCCCCCGGGAGAGACCCGTGCTGGGATGGATCGGCACCACCGGGAGCTTCGCCTTTTTTTCTCTGATCGAGGAGGCCCTGAGGCGGCTATATGATCGTCGGCCTTTCCAACTGAAGTTGATCGCCGCCAGGGGGCTGACGATTCCGGGTCTGGATGTGGTCAGCTTCGACTGGTCCGAGGAAGCCTGTCTCAGGGAGCTCCAGGATTTCGACATCGGCTTGTTTCCGTGCGCGGACATACCCAGGATGAAAGGAAAGATCTCCACCAAGGTGCTTCAGTACATGGCGGCCGGGCTCCCCTCGGTCTGTTCGCCTTTCGGAGTGCCGGAGCGTATCCGGGACGGGGTCGACGGCTTTATCGTGAACTCCGACGAAGAATGGTTTGAAAAGCTTGAATTGCTGATGAAGGATGCGGACCTGCGGGAGAGGATCGGGAAAAACGCGAGAATGACGTTAATGAAGCATTACACCCATGACGGTAATTTCGATACGCTCTATGAATGGTTCGAGAGAGCGGCCAAGAACAGACTGTCTTCTTCATAACGACTCACACCACGCCTCGCCCCCTTCCGTGTCGCATGTGGAAAAGCCTGAGCTCGACCCACCCGTCACGCAATAGCTGCCAGAGCGTATTGCTGCGATAGATCTGGTAGTATGTGTGTTGTCTCCCTCCGAAGCTCCTGAAGAATTCCTCCACCGGCCGGAGACAGGAACCTTCGAAATCGAAACGCCTGCTGACGGTGGCGGCGAAGCGGATGCTCTCCCATATCACGAGGGAGCCGGCATGGGAATCCCTGAGTTCGGGATCGTGCCCGCTCAGAAGATTGTAGGCACAGTTTTGGTCATAGACAATGTAATTTGCCGCATGAATACGACCATCCGGACCGACGACGAAGAGAATCTTCCTCGCCTCTCTCTGTCGGAGGACCCGGTCCAGCCTGTCGAGCTGCTCGAAGGAGAAGAGGGTGCTCATGCCCTGTTTTGAAAAGGTCCTTCCGGCGATGCGATAAAAATCGTCCAGAGAACAATCGGTCCTCACAGTAATGTCTGCCTTTTGGGCCTTTCGAATATGGTTTCGCTTTTTATCGAGAAAAGCGCTGTAGACCTGATCCAGATCACTCAGATCTTCGATCACATAGGTGTATCGACTCGTCTGCCGGTACTGTCGCCACATGAAAGGGAGCCAGTTTTTTAATGAATAGTGAAAATTGATCCGATAGCTCCTGCAGGGGGGGATCCCTTCCACGAGCGCCTCGATAACCGTTTTTTCCTGGGTGATCCTCTTTGCGTACTTTTTCCCGGAGAAGTCGGCCAGAAGGATCCCGAGGGTCTGCGTAAAAAGGGGTGGCATTTTGATTCGGTTCTTCTGCCAGGTGATCGGCATTCCGCCGAGGAGACCGCCTGTTTTAGAGCGGCAGACAAGAATCTCCCATCGCTCGGCGACCGCATCGAGCCACCAGGTCTTGGCAAAGATCGATCCCTGGGGGGATCGATCCACAAAGGAATTCCACTGATCGTATTGATCCGGGCCGAGTTTCTCGATCGTGTATTTCGAGCTCATCATTGAGATCCGATTGGTGATCCAGTTGGAGATCCGCTTGAACTGAGATTCGAGTACAGAACGAGGAGCTTCTCCTCCATGAGCCTCCAGTGATAGCGCTCCCGCACCGCCGCGGGTCCCCGATTGCCCATTTCCACCGCCTCGTCCGGATTGCCCAGGAGGTGCCCGACCGCCTCCGCGAGCGGCCGTGCCCGGCCGGCCTCGACCAGGATCCCGACCCTTTCGGGGCGGAGGCAGCCGGCGATGGGCGGGAGATCGCTTCCCACCATGGGGAGACCCGCCGCCATGTACTCGAACTGCTTCATGGAAATATTCTTCTTGTACTTCGGGATCGGCAGCAGCGGAACGAGTCCGATGCGGCACCTCTCGAGGTGGCGGTAAACTTCATCATGCGGGACCGCCCCCTGAAACGTTACATTTTGTGAGAGACCCTGGTCTCTCACGAAACCCCTCATCTCCTGTTCGAAGGCGGCGTCGGCCACGGGACCGACGAAGAGGGTCCGGAGCTCCGGGAGCCGATTCTTGAGCAGGCCCACGGCCCGGAGGATGACCATGGCGCCCCGGAGGCGCGTGATGGCGCCGCAGTATACGAGGTCGAACTCGCGTTTCCGCCACTCCTCCGTTTCGATCCCGGACGTGCGGGGTTCGAAGTCAGAGTAATTATAGATGGTCGACAGGTTTGGAACCACCCCCTGAAACCGAGCATGAATCGCATCGTCGGCGGTGATGATCAGATCGTATCTTTTCGCCCGGGAAAGCTCCAGTCGGTCCAGAAGAGAGATCCAAAGGCGCTTTGCAGAAGAGAGAGAAGGGGAGAAGTCCTTGAACATGTCCGGGTAGTGCTCGTGAACGTCATTGATGAAGCGGGCCCGCGGGTTTCGTGCGCGAAGGTGCCGGATGACATAATTGATCTGAAAGTCGTGGGTATGGTAGATGTCCGCCTTCTGGCCGGTAGCGGCCGCCGCGAAATTCTTGAGGCCCACCGCCAGTCCGCTATATCCGGGCGGCTTGTGGAACCCGACGATGGAGACTCGGCCGGTGGGGTCCACTCTGTCCTCGATGTTCGGGGCCACGATGGAGATCTCCCGGTACTGTTTCGCGAGGCTGAGGGCCTCTTTGAAATAGATCCGGTCATCCATGGGATCGTGGTTAAAGGTGAGCATACATACCTTCATCTCCTGTGCACCCTGCCTCCTATTCCGTCACTCCCGACCGGCCTGCCGGCTTCGGACCTGTCTTGGCTATCTCGACAAAGGGCGGACGCATCCCGGCGAACCAGTCGAGTGTCGACCGAAGCCCGGAATCAAGACCAACCTCCGGACGATAGTCAAGGACCGTCTCTGCCAGGGAGATGTCCGCGCGGCGCCGCGCAATGGAGTCCCAGTCCCGGTTCTTCTGGAACTCGATGGGGCATGGATTGTCGGTCAGCTCATTGATCTTTTCCGCCAGGTCCCGGATTTTCGTCTCCACGCCGGATCCTATGTTCAATATGCTCCCCACGGCCCCCTCGACAATCGCGGCCCGCACGAGCCCCTGGACCGTGTTCTCGATGTAGTTGAAGTCACGGGTCTCCTCTCCTGAGCCCGTGATGAGGAGCGGCTTGCGGGCCAGGGCCCTGTGGAGGAAGTTCGGAATGACATTCCGGTACGTGCCCGGGCGCTCGCCCGGCCCGAAGCAGTTGAACAGGCGAAGCACCACAGTGGGAAGGCCGTAGAAGCGGTGAAAGAAGTTCGTGTATTGCTCGGCAAGATACTTCGATATGGCGTAGGGCGTATCGGGAGGCGCCAGGGGAATCCTCTCCGAAAGAGGTCCCTGCCGGTTGCCGTAAACACAGGAAGAAGAGGTGAGGACGAATCGCTCGACTCCCGTATCCCGGGACCTCTCCAGGATCCTGAGTGTGCCCATCCCGTTGACCAGGAGATCTTTGCGAGGATTATCGATAGAGTTCTGGTTGGCAAACAGTGCGGCCAGGTGGAAGACGATCTCGATCCCCTCCCGGAAGATCTCTCGGAGGAGGGAATCGTCCAGGACCGAGCCGGGATGGAACCGGATGTCGGGATGCCGCAGATTTTCCCTGAAGCCGGAAGAGAGATCGTCCAGGACGAAGACCCGGTTCGCCTCGGCCAGCCGATTGGCCAGGCCACTTCCGATCACTCCGGCGCCTCCGGTGATGAGAACCCTCTTTCCTTTGATCATCGTCTCCCTTTCGATACGTTGTCGTAGATGTCGAGGAGACCTCGTGCCTCCATGGGCCAGTTGTACCGGGCCTCTACGGCCTTCCGGCCCTTTTCTCCGAGCGTCCGGGCCGCCGCATCCGAGCGGAGGGCCCGGATGCACCGGGCCGCGTCGGCGGGATCTCCGGCACGAAAGACGAGGCCCGCCCCGGCCTCCTCGACCACGCGCTTCAGGGGGCGGCAGCTGCTCACCAGCACCGCTTTGGCGCAGGCCATGAACTCGAACAGCTTGTAGGGGATGGTGGCCTCGGTCTGTTCGTTGCTGTGATGGGGGACCACGCAGAGCCGGCTCGCGGCGATGTAGCTCGGGATTCGCTCTGGCGCGTCCCCGTCGACGAAGGTGACGCGCTTTCCGATGCCGAGGCGTCGGGCCTGGGCCTCCAACTCATCTTTCAAGGCTTTCGGGTTCGGCCATCCCACGATGAGGAGTCGGATGTTCGGGATCTCGCCGGCGCAGAGGGCCGCGGCCTCGATGATGGTGTCCAGCCCTCGGAACGTCTGGTATGAGCCGGTGTAGAGGATCGTGAAATCTTCCCGGTACCGGTCGACGATGCCCGGATCGATGGGGTGAGAGGTGAATGCGTCGGCATCGATGGCGTTGGTGACGACGCTGATTCGGGCCGGATCGATTCCATGCTGGCGGTAGAGGCGCTCCCGGGCCTCGTCCACGACGACGATCGTGTGGTCGGCCCGCCTTACCGCATGACCTTCATACCGGCGCCATCTCCATTGACCGTGGATGACCTTCCGGCTGAACAGGCCGTCCCCTCGGTCCCGGGCATAGTAAGCCATCTGGTATGGGCGGTTTTCGTGCAGATCGAGGACGACCGGGATTCCCCTCTCTTCGCCCACAGCAAGGGCGTCACAGGCCAGGTGGAGGTGGTGGAGGTGTATCGCCTCTAATTCGTTCTCATCGAGGAACTTCCTCATCAGGCCGCGCCAGTATGGGCTGTGAAAAGTGAGGCGCTCGATCCTGTAGCTCAGCCGGGCCTTCCATTTCGGGACGCCCGACATGCGGGCGGGATCATAGGGAAAACGGTGCACGGTAATGCCGCCGTCCAGATCGTGCGAGGGCTGATCCGGCTCCCGGAGTGAAAAGACCGAGACCTCGTGGCCGGCCTCTTGTAAGGAGCGGGCGCCGAGATGGACGCGAACCATGCTCGAGGGATACCGGGCCCGGACGATCACACCTATGCGCATTTTCAGCTTTCTCTACCGTGGGGTGATCGGGATTTTCTCCTCCTCGATGCACCGAAAAGTACGCCATTGAGGAGGATGAAGAACAGGGCGAGTGCGGCGGAGGCGGAGGCCTCGATCAATCGCGGATTTTCGAGGACCCAGGAGAGTCGGTCGGACAGGTGCCTGTCCTGGTAGGCCGGAAGGAGCCGGCGAATTCCTGGAATGCGCTGAAACCGATCCCAGTTGAAGTAGGAGAAAGAGTTCCATCGGTCTCCGAGGCCCGGGATGGCGAGGTAATCCCGGATCGACAGGGAGAGGAGGCTGCCCTGGAGGCTCGGCCGCCTGAAGACATCGAGGATCACAGGCCGCCCCAGGTAGTCGACCTCCACCAGCACGTGTCCCTTACCCTCTCCGTAGAGCACCACGCGCCGGGACTTTATCTCTCTGGACCGGAGAAGCGCTATGAGCGCCCTGGCCCTCTCTCCGCAGAGTCCCGCCTTTTTTTTCAAGGTGGCCGCTGCCGAATCGCGCAGAAAGGGCCGGTTCGAGCCGACTCCCTTGTCCAGGGTTATGGTGTTGTTCATGAAGTGATAGAGACACCGGATCTCCTCCCCCGGGTCGGCCGGGGAGCCGGCGTCGAGGAGAACCTTGTCGGCCAGTCCGGCCACGAATGCCTGTTCATTTCGGTACCTCACCCACGAGATGAGGCACAAAATAACGCCCACCGCCGCCAGAGCAAAGCAGACCGTCATGGCTGTAAAACGAATTCGGCTCAATCCTCAATTCCCAACTATTTTTCCCTGTCTTCCTTCCTGGGTTCCTGGGTTCCTCAGAGGAAAATTCTGTGGGAGTTATATTGGTGAATGTTATCTCTCCTTGTCTCCCGGCTTTCTCGCCACGAGAAAGATTTCTGTCGCGATGTCCGGGAGGATGCGGGCTATGAGCTTGTGGGCCGGGTCGGACCCGTCTTTCTGGAACCGGACGGCACACATCCCCTCCCGGACCAGAAAGCGCATGAGCTCCCTGGGGCTCGTGCAGTACACGGTGTCGTCATCCTCCTTGGACCATTCGTCCTGGAGGAGGGGGCGCCGGTACGTGAACGATACCCGGGGGGAGACGAGCTTTTTTGCGGCGAGCCAGCTGTTCCGGAATATAGCCCCCACAGCCTCACGCCGTCCGCTGTAGATGGACTGGCGCCCCCCCGGAGCGAAGAGGGCGCGAATCGGTGTCAGGGGAGTCACCATGCAGGGGGAGATGATCACCAGGACGCCTCCGGGGCGTATCACCCGGACCGCCTCGCGCAGGAACCGGTCCACGTCCGGGATGTGCTCGATCACATCGTAGGTCCCGACGATGTCGAAGGCCCCGTCGGCAAAAGGGATCTCGAGCCCGGACCCGACCAGGTAGCGGGGCCCCCCGCTCTTGCGGAACGGAGCGGACAGGTCGGTGAGCTGTTTCGATAGATCCGTGCCGAATACCTCGAAACCGAGATCCGCCAGAAGGGCCGAAGAGAAGCCGGTCCCGCACCCGAGGTCCAGGGCCCTGGGGTGGCTCTCGGCATAGGGGGCCATGTAGCGCACGTAATGGTGGAAGTGCTCGGCCGTCTCATAGCCTCGCAGCATCTCGTAATAGCCGGAATGGGAGTGGTAAAAGGACTCGATCCGCTCCCTGGATTCAGCCGTGAGATCCTTCATCGCGCCCCCTTCCCGACGGCGTCCGAAGGCGGCCCCATTGTTTCTCTGATCACGTCCGTAATCCGCTCGGCCGCCCTGCCGTCCCATTTTTCCGGGATCGTGCCTTTCTTCCCGGCCCCGGCCATGATCCTGGCGGCCTCGGCCGTGATTCGGTCGGCGCGGGTGCCGACGATTGTGTTGGTGCCCTGGTCCACCGTGATCAGGCGCTCCGTGTTATCTCTGAGCGTGAGGCACGGAATGCCTAGAAAGGTCGTTTCTTCCTGGATGCCGCCCGAATCGGTGAGCACGAAAAGGGCCTCGCGCATCAGTTTGAAAAAATCGAGGTATCCCAGGGGATCGATGATCCGGAGGCCTGCAAGGGAGTTCATCTTTTCCTGGAGGGCCGATCCCCGGATGGTATTGAGGGTGTGAGGGTGGATCGGAAAGATGATCGGCATCGACTCCTGTATCTTTTCACAGGCGCTCAGAATATTTTGAAGGACTCCCGGACTGTCGATGTTGCCGGGTCGGTGAAGGGTCATCACTGCGTATCTCCCGGGGGAGATACCGAGATGCTCCAGGATCCCGGCCCCCTCGGCCTTCTCCCGGTTCTTCACCAGGGTGTCGATCATTGTGTTGCCCACGAAGTGGATCTTTTCGACAGGGACTCCCTCGCGCTGGAGATTGTGGTTGCCCGACGGCTCGGTCGTGAAGAGCAGATCGGATATGGCGTCGGTGAGGATGCGGTTGATCTCCTCCGGCATGGACCGATCGAAGCTCCTGAGGCCGGCCTCTACATGGGCTACCGGGATGTGGTGTTTTACCGCCGTGAGCGAGCAGGCGATGGTGGAGTTGACGTCGCCCACCACGACGATGAGGTCGGGCTGCTCGTCGAGGAGGACCTGCTCGAACCGCATCATGATCTGTGCCGTCTGCACGGCGTGGGAGGCGCTTCCCACCTCGAGGTTGATGTGAGGCGGCGGGATCTCGAGATCTTCGAAAAAGAGGGCCGACATATTCGCATCATAGTGCTGGCCCGTATGGACGATCCGCGTCTCGATCCCCTCGCATCCCTCCATGGCCGACTGTAGAGGAGCGAGTTTTATGAAGTTCGGGCGTGCCCCGGCGATGTTGAGAATCTTCATTTCCTGGAATTTCGACCTTATTGCCCGTTGGTGGAGTTTTTTTCAGGCAACCGATGGGGTGGTCTTTTTATTGATTTTTTATTCGCCAAGTGCAATAATAGTATAAACTGTGATCATTAAGCCGATCGCCATTGAAATAAAATAGAATATTGTCTCTATTGCTTATTGCTTTCTGAAAATAAAACCAGAAATAAAATTCCCGGACCTCCTGATGGCTCGAAAGAGAATAAAAATCCTGCGCTTCATCGCACGTCTCAATATCGGTGGACCTGCCATTCACACGATCCTGCTTACCAAATATTTCAATAGTACCAATTATGAATCCCTCCTTGTCAAGGGTCTCGAAGACAAACATGAGGGAAACATGGACTACCTTGCCGATCGCAAGGGGATCCGGCCGATCGTGATAGACGAGCTCGGCCGGGCCATATCGTGGAGCGATGACCTCAAGGCGTTCTGGAAGATCTATAACCTGATCAAGGCCGAGAAGCCCGACATCGTGCACACCCACACGGCCAAGGCCGGCACGATCGGCCGGATCGCGGCCAAGGCGGCCGGCGTGCCGATGATCGTGCACACCTTCCACGGACATGTCTTTCACAGCTACTTTTCTCCCTGGAAGACCAAGACCTTCATCATGATCGAGAGGATGCTCTCCCGGTTTTCCGACAGGATCATCACGGTGAGCTCACGGCAGCGCGAGGAGATCCTCCGGTTCGGCATCGGGACCCCTGAGAAGGTGATCACCATCCCGCTGGGACTCGAGTTGAAGCCGGCCCTCCACGCCGAGGAATATGCGGGGCCACTCCGGGAGGAGTGGAAAGTGAGCGGCCGGACGAAGCTGGTGGGCATCGTGGCGCGCCTCGTCCCGATAAAGGGGCACTCCTTCTTCCTGGACGCCGCCAAGCAGGTCCTGGATAAAGTCGACAATGTCAAGTTCATGATCATCGGCGATGGAGAGGACCGGGAGAAGCTCGAGCGGGCATGCAACGACCTCGGCATCAGGGATCAAGTGATCTTTTGCGGCTTCAAGCGCCTCCTCGGCAATGTGTACGGCGACCTCGACCTCGTGGCGCTCTCCTCGCTGAACGAAGGGCTCCCTGTGGCTCTCATCGAGGCGATGGTCGCAGGGAAGCCGATCGTGGCCACCGATGTGGGGGGGGTTCGGGACCTCGTGGGCCGGAACCTGGCCGCCGAGCTCGTACCGCCCCGCGATCCCGAGGCGATGTCCAGTGCCCTGGTTCGCGTGCTGGAGAACCTGGACACATACAAGGCACTGGCCCAGAAATATCGCCGCAGGACATTCGAGGCCTACAACATCGACCGACTGGTCCGAGATCTGGAGGCGATATACAGATCCACTGCCTGATCCCCGATCACTGGCCCCGGCCACACTATTTCCTGACTCCTGGCCACAACGAACCCATTGACACTCCATCTTGTGCTTTGCTACCTTTTCGCATTGGTCGGATGGGCCATGAAAGGAGAAGGTTGCTATGAGTTTCTGGGAGGATCGAAGCGTTACGGTTACGGGCGGCGATGGCTTCCTCGGTCGAAACGTCCAGGCCAAGCTCAGAGAGCGAGGCTGCGCCCGTATATTCGTCCCGCTGGAAGAGGAATACGATCTGTGCAAAGGGGAGAACATAACAAGGATGTTCGAGGACGGGGCCCCGGACATCCTGATTCACCTGGCCGCCGTGGTGGGCGGAATCGGGGCCAATCGCGAAAATCCGGGCCGCTTCTTTTATGAAAACATGATCATGGGCATACAGCTGATAGAGCAGGCGCGCCTCCGGGCCGTGGAGAAGTTCGTCGCCCTCGGCACTGTCTGTGCCTATCCCAAATTCACCCCCGTCCCCTTTCGGGAGGAGGAGCTGTGGAACGGGTACCCGGAGGAGACGAACGCTCCATACGGGCTCGCCAAGAAGATGCTCCTGGTCCAGTCCCAGGCCTATCGCCAGCAGTACGACTTCAACTCGATCTTTCTCCTCCCCGTGAACCTGTATGGTCCCGGGGACAATTTCAACCCCGAATCGTCCCACGTGATTCCGGCCCTCATCAAGAAGGTCGCCGAAGCGATCGACGAGGGGCGGGAGTCCATAGAGGTGTGGGGGACAGGGAGCGCATCCAGGGAGTTCCTCTATGTGGAGGACTGCGCTGAAGGGATCCTGCTGGCCGCCGAGCACTATAGTAAGAGCGAGCCGGTCAACCTCGGTTCGGGCATGGAGATCGAGATCCGGGAGCTCGTGCCGCTGATCGCAGACCTGATGGGCTTCCAGGGAGAAATCATCTGGGACCCGACCAAGCCGGACGGTCAGCCGAGGCGCTGCCTCGATACTTCAAGGGCGTCCCGGGAGTTCGGATTTGAGGCGAAGGTCTCCTTCAAGGAGGGCCTGAAGCTCACCGTCGACTGGTACAACGAGAATCTTCGCGGCCGGTAGCCCTGTCCGTCCGTATGGCCAGATCTCCCAAGTCAGCGCTGAACGACTCGTCGAAGCTCGTTTCTCTTGTTACCTGCACTCTTCAACCTAATTTTGAAAATCTTGGATTCCTGCTTACGCAGGAATGACGAAACATACTCACCAGAGGGAATTCGATAATTCATGGGAGCGACTGGCTGGTTTCACGTCCATTCGGACTTCTCCTTCGACGGAGAGATGGCGATCGAGGAGATCGTCGGGATCGTCCGCTCCAGAGGCTATAGCTTTCTGGCCGTGTGCGAGCATGTGATGGACATGGATGAGGAAAGATTCTCTGAGCTGCTCGACTGCTGCAAGGCGGCCGGCTCCGAGGATATGGTCGTCATCCCGGGCATCGAGGTAATCTCGGAATACAATATGGAGATCCTCGCCGTGGGGATAGAGACCTTCGTCGCACCCGGACCTCTGCGCACCGTGATCGACGCCATACATGATGCGGGCGGCCTGGCCGTGCTCGCCCACCCCTATGAGTGGAACCCCGACTTCTACCTCTCCGTGATGGGCATACTGGCGGATCTCGATGGTGTGGAGGTGTGGAACCACCGCCGCGACGGCGATTCACGCAGCAAGCCCGGGAATTTGAAGCTCCTCGAGCAGCTCCGGGAGCAGAATCCCCGGATTCAGGCCTACGCGGGCATGGATTTCCACGGGCCTTACAAGGGGCGAGATGTAGTGACCTACGTTGACGAGGATGAAATGAGCGCCCAGGCCCTGGTCCGTGCCATGCGGGCCGGGCGCTTCCGCTTCGGCCGGGGAGAGCTCAAGGCATCGAGATCCGTTATGGCGGATCTGGCGCGATGGGTGATAGGAAAGGAGTGAGAATGGGGCCCGAGCAGAGCCGCCCGGATGAGAAAGCCCTGGTGGTCCGATGAGACTATCGGTCGTCATCCCCGTCTACAACGAGGTCGCCACGGTTCAAACCCTCGTCGACAGGGTCATGGATGTGAACCTCGAAAAGGAGATCATCATCGTCGACGACGGGTCTACTGACGGAACCCGTGAAGTGCTCCGGTCCCTGGAGGGGAAAGAGGGGGTGAGTATCTTCTACCGTGAGGCGAACAGGGGCAAAGGGGCGGCCCTTCGGGACGGGTTCCGACACGTCACGGGGGAGATCGTCATCATCCAGGATGCGGACCTGGAGTACGAACCCCAGGAGTATCCGAGCCTCATCGCTCCGATTCTCGACGGCCGGGCCGACGTAGTGTACGGGTCCCGCTTCCTCGGCGGGCCCCACCGGGTTTTTTTCTTCTGGCACTATCTTGGCAACAAGTTGCTCACCCTTCTGTCCAACATGATCAACAACCTCAACCTCACCGATATGGAGACGTGCTACAAGGTCTTCAGGACCCCTATACTCCGGCAGATCGAGATCAAGTCCGACAGCTTCGGGGTGGACCCCGAGCTCACCGCCAAGATTGCCCGTATGGGGTGCAGGATCTATGAGACGCCGATCTCCTACAGCGGCAGGGATTACTCTGAGGGAAAGAAGATCACCTGGCGTGACGGAATCATTGCCCTGTGGTGTGTTTTCCGGTACCGATTCTGGGATTGATCATTAGAGCTTTTCATTGAGACTTCTACGCGGCTTGCGTAGAAGTGGTGCTAAAGTCACACACTTATTGTGTAAGAAAAGGGAAAAGGGGAAAGTTGGAAAAATGGAAAAAGGGATGAATTGTAAAAATGGTCTACTATGATGGTCTTGAAAAAATCGGATATGTCATTTCGACCGTAGGGAGAAATCTTTATAATTTTAATATTTCCCCTTTTCCCCCTTTCCCCTTTTTCCCTTGCTTACACATCTTTTTGGTTTCGGATCGCCCGCGTTCAGGATGACGAAATGTGAAGATGCTCACGGACGTACTGCGCATGCTCCGCCCGAAGCAGTGGAGCAAAAATATTCTCGTCCTTGCGCCGCTCTTTTTTGCGAGGGAGGCGCTGAGCCCGTCCCTGTTTCTGAATGCTCTCGCCGCGACCGCGCTGTTCACACTGGTCTCTTCCTCCATCTATGTGTTCAATGACATCATAGACCGGGACAAGGATCGTCTGCATCCAAAGAAGCGTTTCAGGCCTCTCGCCTCGGGGCGTCTTGACAATCGATCGGCCCTGTTTATTCTCTTTGGCCTCCTCTGTCTTACCTTGCCCGGGTCTTTTCTCCTTGGGAACACCCGGGTCATCCTGTTCCTCGCCGCCTACTTTGTCATGAACATCGCCTACTCTGTGTGGCTGAAACATATCGTCATCCTGGACGTCCTGTGCGTGAGTTTCGGTTTTCTGCTGCGCATCCTGGTCGGGGGCGCGGTCACCGGCATATACATTTCCGAGTGGCTGCTGCTCTGCACGATCACCCTGTCGCTCTTTCTGGTCTTTGCCAAGCGGCGGCACGAGCTCTCGCTCTTCGAAGACCGCGCCGATCATCACCGGCAGGTGCTGTCCCAGTACTCGACGTCTTTCCTGGACCAGGTCATGCCGGTGGTCACCACAACAGCCCTGATCTGCTACCTTTTCTACGTGACCGCTCCCCGGACCATCGATTTTTTCGGTACCCGGAACATGCTCTTTACGGTCCCCTTTGTACTCTACGGCATTTTTCGATACCTTTATCTTGTCTATTTTAGGAACTACGGAGGAGATCCCGTGGAGCTCGTGTTCGCCGACAGGCCCCTCCTGCTGGCGATCATCGGCTGGATCGGGACGTGCGCTGTGGTGATCTATAGTTGACAGTCGATAGTCGACAGTCAACAGTTCAGAGTCTAGAGTCACATGCTTCTCACTCTCAACTCTTGACTGTTGACTGTAAACTGTTGACTTGAGGCGGAGCCGAACAAGGAGATGCCATGATCAGCCGGATCGAAGTCGGATTCAAAGAGGGAATAAAGGACGCCCCCGGCGAGCTCGTCTGCCGACGGATCAACGAGGACATGAGCCTTCCCGTAACCGGTGTGGCGACCCGGGCCGTCTACACCGTGGAGGCCGACCTCACGCCGGCCCAGACGCGGGCGCTGGCCGAAGGGCCGCTTTCGGACCCGGTCATCCAGATCTTTTCCATAGGCTCTCCGATCCCGGCGACCTTCGATTGGCTCGTAGAAGTGGGTTTCAAGCCGGGCGTGACGGACAATGTGGGGCGCACGGCCCGTGAGGCGATCGAATACAGGTTCGGCCGGTCCCTGGGCCCGGGCGAAGGCGTCTACACGTCCACCCAGTACCTCATCCGCGGCCGCCTCTCGCGCGAACAGGTGGAGTCGATCGCCACCGGTCTCCTTGGAAACCAGCTCATCGAGCGATTCACCATCATGGACTTCGAGGGCTGGACAGGGGCGGGCGGCGTGCCTGTAGAGGTGCCGCGGGTATCGAGCGCCCACAGCCCACAGGTCCGCGACGTCCCGCTCGAGGTCCCGGACGAGGAGCTCGAGCGAATCAGCCGGGAGGGGATCCTGGCCCTGAGCCTGGAGGAGATGAAGGAGATCCAGGCCTACGCCCGGTCCGGGGAGGTGAGGGAGGCCCGCGCGTCCGTGGGGCTCGGAGCGGACCTCACGGACGTGGAGCTCGAGGCGCTCGCCCAGACCTGGTCCGAGCACTGCAAGCACAAGATCTTCAACGCCAGGATCCGCTACACGGAAGATCCGGGCGACACGCGCGAGATCGACAGCCTCTTCGACACATACATCCGTCGCTCCACCGAAGAGATCCGGGAGCGCCTCGGCCCACGCGACTGGTGCGTCTCGGTCTTCAAGGACAACGCCGGGGTGATCCGGTTCAACGACGACTGGAACCTCGTCTTCAAGGTGGAGACCCACAACAGCCCATCGGCGCTCGACCCGTACGGCGGGGCGCTCACGGGGATCGTGGGCGTGAACCGCGACCCCTTCGGCACGGGGATCGGGGCACGGCTCATCTTCAATGTCGACACCTTCTGCTTCGCCCCGCCCGACTACGACAAGCCCCTGCCGCCGAGGCTCCTGCACCCGAAGCGGATCTTCGAGGGGGTGCGGCTCGGCGTGGAGCACGGGGGGAACAAAAGCGGCATCCCCACGGTGAACGGCTCCCTCCTCTTCGACGACCGGTACGCGGGCAAGCCGCTCGTCTACTGCGGCACCGGCGGGATCATGCCCCGGGAGGTCAACGGACGCCCGAGCCAGCTCAAGAGGGCCGAGCCGGGCGACATCGTCGTGATGGCCGGTGGGCGGATCGGGAAGGACGGGATACACGGCGCCACCTTCTCCTCCGAGGAGCTCCACAAGGGGAGCCCGGTGAGCGCCGTCCAGATCGGCGATCCCATCACCCAGAAGCGGATGACCGACTTTCTGCTGCGCGCCCGGGACGCCGGGCTCTACCGTGCCATCACCGACAACGGGGCAGGGGGGCTCTCCTCGTCGGTGGGGGAGATGGCCAGGGACCCGAAGGGGTGCGAGATCGACATCGACAAGGCGCCCCTCAAGTACGCGGGGCTCGATCCCTGGGAGACCCTCCTGTCCGAGGCACAGGAGCGGATGACCCTGGCCGTGCCGCCGGAGAATCTAGAGGCCTTCGTCGAGATGGCCGAGAGGATGAAGGTCGAGGCCACCCCGCTCGGCCGGTTCACGGACAGCGGGTACTTCCACGTCCGCTTCGAGGGGCGGACCGCGGCCTACCTCGACATGGACTTCCTCCACGAAGGGGTCCCCAGGATGGAGCTCGATGCCGTCTGGAAACAGCCCCGCTTCGAAGAGCCGGAAATCCCCTGCCCGGACGACCTCGCCCCGACGCTGCGACGGATGCTCGGCCGGCTCAACATCTGCTCCAAGGAGTACGTGATCCGCCAGTACGACCACGAGGTCCAGGGCGGCAGCGTGGTGAAGCCCCTCGTGGGAGCGGACGAGGACGGGCCGGGCGACGCGGCCGTGCTCCGGCCGCTGCTGGACACAATGGAGGGGGTGGTGGTCTCCAGTGGGATCTGCCCCCGCTACAGCGACCTCGACACCTATGCCATGATGTCGTGCGCCATCGACGAGGCGATGCGCAACTACCTCGCCGTGGGGGGAGGCCTGGGGCCGATGGCGGGGCTGGACAACTTCTGCTGGTGCGATCCGGTCCGGTCCGCAAAGACCCCGGACGGTGCGTACAAACTCGCCCAGCTCGTGCGCGCCAACATGGCCCTCTATGATGTGACCACCGCCTACGGAGTCCCGTGCATCTCGGGCAAGGACAGCATGAAGAACGACTACATGATCGGCGAGACCAAGATCTCGATCCCGCCCACGGTCCTCTTCTCCATGTTCGGCCGGATCGAGGACGTGCGCCTTGCCGTGACCATGGACGCCAAGCGGCCCGGCGATCTCGTCTACATGCTGGGCATCACGCGGCCCGAGCTAGGCGCCTCGGAGTACTATGGGCTGCACGGCTTTGTCGGGAACGCAGTGCCCCGGGTCGAGCCTGCCAGGAACCTTGCCCTCTACAGGGCCCTGCACGGGGCGATCCGGCGCCGTCTGGTCGCCTCCTGCCATGACTGCTCGGACGGGGGGCTCGGCGTGACTCTGGCCGAGACCGCCTTTGCCGGGGGCTTCGGCATGGAGGTGGATCTCGCCGGGGTTCCGGCCGAGGCGGTGGAGCGGGACGACCACCTCCTCTTCTCCGAATCGCAGGGGAGGTTCGTGGTGACCGTCTCGCCCGAGTGCGGGAAAATCTTCGAAGAGGCGATGGAGGGGAACTTCTGCGCCCGGGTCGGGCAGGTTGTGGAGGGAGAGACCTTCCGGGTGAAAGGGCTGTCGGGGACCGTGGTGATAGAGGACGGGATCCGGGACCTCAAGGAAGCGTGGCAGGCTCCGCTCAGGTGGTGAGGGGGGAGGTTTTTTTATCTCGCGCAGAGGCGCAGAGACGCAGAGACTGAAGGGAATGTTTATTCAATCCTCTGCGAGCTCTGCGGCTTTGCGCGATAAAAAAGGTGGGGAGAGGGGAGTGATTTGGTTGCGACTCGACCGCGTTAGTGTGATTCACTTGCGAAATTGAAGAACACTTGCTGGAGTGTAAAATGAGCAAGGAAGTCCGGGCCATCGTGGTGGCCGGCAATGGAACCAACTGTGAGATCGAGATGGCGTGGGCGTGCAGGCTGGGCGGGGCCGAAGTGGTGGACATCGTCGACATAAGCGACCTCATGCACGGCGAGGCGCGCCTCGAAGGGTATCACATGCTCAACTTCCCCGGGGGCTTTATGGACGGCGACGATCTGGGAGCGGCCAAGGCCGGGGCCAACCGCATCCGCCACGCCCGGATTGCCGGCGGCGAGGAGAGGCTGATCGACCAGATCCACTCCTTCATCTCCGACGGGAAGCTCATCTTCGGGATCTGCAACGGCTTCCAGCTCCTGGTGAAGCTGGCGTTGCTGCCCGGTCCGGCGGGGGAGGGCGCGGACCAGGATGTGACACTCACCTTCAACGATTCCGGCCGGTTCGAGGACCGCTGGGTGAACCTCGTAGTGGACGGGGCCTCACCCTGTGTCTTCACCCGCGGGATCGAATCGATATGCCTCCCGGTCCGGCACGGCGAGGGCAAGTTCGTCCCGCGCGCCCCGGAGGTGGCGGAGGACATTCTGACGTCCCACCTCGCCGCGGTCCGGTACGCGGACGGCGCGGGGCGGCCCACTTTGGACTACCCGGCCAACCCGAACGGCTCGGCCGAGGCCGTGGCGGGTATCTGCGACAGGACTGGCAGGATCTTCGGCCTCATGCCCCATCCGGAGGCCTATCTCCATTACACGAACCACCCGCGTTGGACTCGAGAAGCCCTCCCGGACGAGGGCGCAGGGGTCGTCCTGTTCCGGAACGCGGTGAACTTTATTCGGGAAAACCTCATCTGAGAGCGACCATGAAAAAAAAGCGTACCATCATCACGGTCCTTGGGGCGCGGCCCCAGTTCATCAAGGCCGCGTCGGTCTCCCGGGCCCTCAGGGCCCTCGGCCCGGAGGAGGGCATTACAGAGACCATCGTCCACACGGGACAACACTATGACCAGAACATGTCGGCCATCTTCTTCGAGGAGCTCAAGATCCCGGAGCCGGCCGTCAACCTGGGCGTGGGCTCGGGACCTCACGGCTGGCAGACCGGCCAGATGCTCGCCCGCGTCGAGTCGGTCTTCCTGGAGAAGTGGCCCGACCTCGTCATCGTCTATGGCGACACGAACAGCACCCTGGCCGGGGCCCTGGCCGCGGCCAAGCTCCACATCCCGGTGGCCCATATGGAGGCCGGCGTGCGATCCTTCAACAAGAGCATCCCCGAGGAGATCAACCGGCTCGTTGTCGACAACATCGCCGATCTCCTCTACTGCCCGTCTGCCAAGGCCGTCTCCTTCCTGGCCGACGAGGGGATCACAAAGGGCGTCCACGATGTGGGCGACATCCTGTACGAATCGATCCTATTCAACACCCGGATCGCACAGGAGCGCTCCACCATTTTCTCGCGCCTCGCGGACGAGCGGGGGGACGTCCCCCTCGACGACGGGTACTACATGGCCACGATCCACCGGCCGGACAACACGGAGCCGGCACGGCTCGCCGGAATCCTGGAGGCCCTGGCCAGCCTCGATCACCCGGTGGTGATGCCGCTGCACCCGCGCACGAGCAAGACGATCTCGGAGCGGCAGATCGCACTGGACGAGACGCGGATCATCGTCCTGGACCCGGTCTCCTACCTGGACAGCCTGGCCCTGGAGAGCGGGGCCAGGGTGATCCTCACCGACTCGGGGGGCATGCAGAAGGAGTCCTATTACTGCGGTGTTCCCTGCGTGACCTTTAGGCACGACACGGAGTGGTGGGAGACGGTCGAGCTCGGCTGGAACATCCTCGCCGGGGCCGATCCCGTGGTGATCCGGGACGCCGTGGACCGGCACCTGGCGGCTCAGAGGGAGCCGCGGGACGAGCACCTGTACGGCGACGGCAACACGACCGAGAAAATCGTCACGTCGATTTTCGATTTTCTCACGGGATAGAGAATCACAAATATGGAGTGAAGGCTGGGAAATCTGACAGCTGAAGGCTGACAGCTGATAGCTTGCGGCTTTGCCGCGTCAGGAGGTCGAAGATGGAAAACAAGGTGGCGGTTGTCGGCGCCGGGGCCTGGGGTAAGAACCTGGTTCGCAATTTTCACGCTCTGGGCGCGCTGGCCCTGATCTGCGAGATCGACCCGAAGATCGCGTCGCGGCACGCCTCCCTCCATCAGGGAGTGCCGATCACCGACGATTTCGAGGCGGTCCTGAAGGACCCGGCCATCCGCGGCGTCGTCATCGCCACTCCTGTGGAGCTGCATTACTCCATGGCCAGGCGCGCCCTCGAGGCGGGCAAGGACGTCTTTGTGGAGAAACCCCTGGCCGCCAAGGCCGAGAAGGGAGCGGATCTGGTCGAACTCTCAAACGAGAAAGGTCTCATCCTGATGGTGGGGCACATCCTCCTGTACCACCCGGCGGTTCTCAAGCTTAAAGAGTTCGTCGATAAGGGAGAGCTGGGCTCTATCCACTACGTATATTCCAACCGGCTCAACCTGGGGAAGGTTCGCCAGTTCGAAAATATCCTGTGGAGCTTTGCTCCCCACGACATATCCGTGATCCTCATGCTCCTAGGGCGGACACCGCTCTCTGTCTCCACCCACGGCGCGAGCTATCTCCAGCCCGAGGTGGCCGACGTAACGGTCACCAACCTGCGCTTTGAAGATGATGTGAGGGCGCATATCTTTGTGAGCTGGCTTCACCCATACAAGGAACAGCGCCTGGTGGTTGTGGGCGACAAAAAGATGGCCGTCTTCAACGATATGGCAAAAGAGGAGAAGCTCAAAATCCACGACAAGGGCATAGAGATGATCGACGGGAAGCCGATGACGAGACAGATATCGGAGACGACCCTGTTCTTTCCCGAAGAAGAGCCACTCAGGAGCGAATGCGAGCATTTTCTTCAGTGCATGGAGACGCGAGAGCGCCCGAGGTCCGACGGGGAGAACGGGCTGCAGGTGCTCAGGATACTGGCCGCCAGTCAGGAGTCACTGGAGTCGAAGGGGAAGATCGTTCGATTGGAAGAGACCGGGTAGGGCAGGGGCGGGCCGTCAACGAAAATCGACCACCTCCACCTCGTGATCGGATATGGTATAGGTGACCTTGTTCCGATAGCCGTATGGATCCCCCCCCACCTGGAAGGGCATGCTTTCCGAGAATTCCATGGTGATCCCTGAAGCGAGGTAGTCCTGAAATCCATCTCCGGTATAGCGACCGGCCCATATAGCGGGAGCGTGGTAGAGGACCTTGAAGACCCCGGCCTTGACGATCCTCAGGTTCATCAGGTTCTTGCGCATCCGGGCGTAGGGAAAGGCCTTGACCTTGAAACCGTAATAAGGGACCGTCCCCACACCGGTCACGTTGACCGGTCCCTGGTAGATCACGTCTCCGGGGGCGATCTCCAGGGGGATCAGGTCGTTAGGGGGGATGACCCGGTAGACCGGACCGCCCGTGCTCCGGATGGTGACCTCGGGGGCTTTGCGTCGGAAGATCTCCCGGGGGATCGTCCGTATGGCCAGGGAGGCCAGGTAGCCGCCGAGACCGCCGAACCACCGCCGTATGGAAGGCCATTGGAACTTTTCTCGGAGCCACAGGAAGTCGTTCTGGATGGCCGCGTCCCACCCGAGACCCGAGAAGGTGAAACACCTCTCCTCGGCCTCTATCAGCGAGAGCTTGATGGTCCTGTCGGCAGGGGATGTCAGGGTCTTCCGGATGTTCCGCATCCCCCGCTTGGAGCCGACGAAATAGGCCATGCCGTTTCCCGTGCCTAGCTTGAGGATGCCCAGGCTGGGGTAGCTGATCTTCTTGAGGCGCTTCTGCACGTCCTGAGAGAGGCTTTCGAGCTGGCGGTTTTTTTCGTCCACGTAGCGCCTGACCATATTGACGAGCTGCGTGAGAGATCCGTCCCCGCCGCCGGAGAAGATGCGCTCATAGCCCCGATCGATGATCTCCTTGACGTGCTGGTAGGCCTCCTCCGAGGTCTTCGATGTATAGATACCCGCCCTGGGGATGATATCGGTGATCGATCGCTTCACCCGCCGTGTGACCTTTTTTGCGTTCTCGTTGAGGAGGACGGCGATCTTGTGGCTTCCGGAAGGCTCGGACTCGCCGGGATCGGGATTGTTCTGGCCGGAGTCGTGGTCAGAGGTGATTTTTTCTGCCATGGATGAGTTGCTCCTTCAACCCCATATTATCAGACCGTATGGCTTCGGTCAAATTCCCGTGGAATTCATTGAAGATCAGCGGAAAAGGTAGAGATTTTCGTTATTCGCCCCCGCGCGTCGGGAAGAAGCGCCGGAGGCCTTGCTGCAGCCGTTTTACGTACATCCACGCGACCGGATCATCGCAGCCCAGTCCGTATCGCTGCCGTATGTAGTCCCGGGAGGGGAACATGACGGCCAGCAGGTACCGGAAGCTATCCCAAAGGCCGTGGTAGCCAGGAAATGTCCTGGCCCTGCGGGGAAAGGGCCCGGCACCGAATAGGGTGTCCAGGAGGATATCTTCGAATCCCGGGTAATCGCTGAACAGGTCGGGATTTTCGAGCAGGATCGGGTCCGGAACGGGCCCCGGGAGCGCTACGCCGAGTTGTTTCTCGAGGAAGTGGAGGAAGTAGCCGAAACGGTTCAATGCATGGGGTCGAGCCACCTCTTGGAAGAGTCGGTCCCAGTCGAGCCGGTCCCCGTACTTGTGTAAAGTCCAGGCGCCGTCGCAGCACCAGATGAGAAAGCCGTGTCTGAGGGCAAAGATGTGGGTCGAAAGATGGAGGCCCGCCATCAGCAGAATCCGATGAGGCGGTAGAAGGGCTTCTTCTTCGTCCGGCTCCCCTGGAGCCGGGGAGGCGCCAGAGGAAGCGGTCAAGGGGAAGTACGCCTGGGAGAAGAGCCGGTTCTGGTCGTGGTGCAGCTCGATCTTGAACGTCCCGTCCCGGCTGATCTTCTGGGGGGCGTGGATCTTGTTGTCATCCATCCATCGGCGGTGCCACCGGTTCAGATAGAGGGGGTCCCGGGGCCAGGGCTCGAGGACCCGCAGCGCCCTGTCCAGGTCCCCGGCTTCGACGTAGAGGTCGATGTCGCTCATGGGCCTCACCCCCACGTCCGGGTAGATCCGGCCGGCAAGGTCGATCCCTTTCAGGGGGACGAATGGGACGCCGGAGGCCCGCAGGGCCCGGGCCATCTCGCCGTACTGGTGAAAGATGTTCATGTTCCTCGCCCGGGATCCTACGTATTCCATCTTGAGCTGATCCATGACCGGCCCGGGGACGTTTCGGCTGAGGGGACCTTTCGAAAGGTTGTGGTAGAGGAGCGGGGAGACCCGGTTTTCGCCGGCCGATCGGAGGAGGCGGTCCCACCGGAGGTCCGAGGAGAGAAGGTCTCCGATCTCTTTCCAGTCCTCCTCGGATGCGTCGGGATGCACGCCCAGGAGAATGAGTCGGTGTTCGGGGAGAATCACGGCCCGGCCTAGCGTCCGGACCCGGATTGCGTGAAGCTCACGAGCGCTTCCAACTTCTTCAGGGCCCGGCCCTGGTCTATCGATTCGCGGGCGGCCTCGACCCCCTCGGCCAGGGAGGCGGCCCGGCCCGCAACATAGATCGCGGCGCCGGCATTGAAGAGGACTATGTCGCGCCCGGGCCCGCCGGTGCCGGCCAGGATCTCCCGGACGATCCGGGCGTTGTCGGCCGCCCCCCCTCCCGCGATCGAGCTGATGACTGCCTCGGAGAGGCCCACGTCGTCGGGCCGAATTTTGTAGGAGCTCACCTTTCCGTCCCGGAGCTCCGCCACAAAGGTTTCACCCGTGATCGTGATCTCGTCCAGCCCGTCGCTGCCGTGGACGACCAGGGCCCGGCTGCAACCGAGGTTGCCCAGGACCTCGGCCAGCGGGACGGTGAGATGGGGCGAGTAGACTCCGAGAAGCTGGGCCGTGGCACCGGCCGGGTTGGTGAGCGGGCCGAGCACGTTGAAGATGGTGCGCAGACCGATCTCGCGGCGTGGTCCGATGGCGTGCTTCATCGCTCCGTGGAGGGACGGTGCAAAGAGGAATGCGATCCCCACGGTTTCGAGGCATGCGGCAATGCGCTCGGGGGGAAGGCTCACCACGATATCGAGGGCTTCGCACACGTCGGCACTCCCGCAGGCGCTCGAGACCGACCGGTTGCCGTGCTTTGCGATCGTGATTCCCGTGCCGGCGGCCACGAAAGCGGCGGCCGTGGAAATGTTGAAGGTGTCGGGCGCATCTCCGCCCGTGCCGCAGGTGTCCACGATCGTCCTCTCGGGCGTTCCCTTGGCCGGGGCAGCTATCTCGGGTGGCCGGACCGGAGTTGCGTGAGCCCGCATGGTTCTGGCCGCGCCGGTGATCTCGGCCACGGACTCACCCTTGATCCTCAGGGCCGTGATGAAGGCCCCGATCTGGGCGTCCGTGACCCGGCCCTCCATGATCTCCCCCATGGCGGCGGCCATCTCTTCCTCGGAGAGGTTAATGCCTTCGGCGAGCTTTGCTATCAGTGGTTTGATCAATTCCCATCCCCTGTGCGTATGGTAAGTACCATAGAAAATCTATGCAGTAGATTGTGAGGAGAGTATGAATCGCCTAGCATAGTAGACTTAATTTTGTCAAGAATTTATTGTAGTTGAGTCGATGGATCTCTGGGTTGAAAATTATGCCGTACTCTGAGACCCTATTGTCCGTTCGGGCCTTTTCAGACCGATCCGACGGAGAAAAACAGACCCCTGAATCAAGAGACCGGAGAATGAAAAAGTTGTTGATACAGTTCATTCGCAGGAAGGAGCTGCAGTGGTTGTGGGAGAGGTTTCACCATAATTCAATCATCGCGATGAATTTTTGGGGAGGAGCGAATTTTTCTTCGAGCGGTGAAATCCATGTGATGAAATACGTCATGTCCAGACTGAAGGACAGACCGGACGATATCATCCTGTTCGACGTGGGGGCCCACTCTGGTTTGTATGCACTGGAAGCGCTTAGACAATTCAGAAAAGGTACGAGAATACACTGTTTCGAACCTTCACCGGTATCATTCAAAAAGTTGGAGGACCTGACGAAGGGATTTGAAGATATACTGACATACAACATAGGCTTTGGAGAAAAAGCCGAAACGTTGAAATTGTACTCGAATCGCAACGGATCCGCACTGGCATCTCTTTCTAAACCAACAATGGCCCATTTCCCCTATAACAGCAATAATTCACACCCTTCCTAATATTCAGCATAGCACCTCTTCGAATAG
>CAZFWM010000057.1:0-29395 GCA_964522545.1 uncultured Thermodesulfobacteriota bacterium | reverse complement strand
CTATTCGAAGAGGTGCTATGCTGAATATTAGGAAGGGTGTGAATTATTGCTGTATTTATTCAATTCATGACACGACGTGTCAGATAGAGTCCAACGCATACAGACAACTCCTTTTAGGATGTCAAGGGGGACAAATCGAGAAGATGAGAGCGAACACGTTTTCAGAGCTATTCTAAATATCCCAGACGTTTCAGCCGATCCCGAATCTCTCGTTCCTCTTCGGGGGAGAAGCCGCTCGGCCGTCCGGTTCGACCTCCGGAAGCCGGCCGTGGTGGGTCGGCATTCCTTTCCCCATAGACGACGGGGCGAGCCTTAATGGCCTCCGGCTCTATGAGTTCCTCCAGCACACGACCCTCCATCCAGCCCGGCACGGGGTGACCCAGGAGGTACAACACGGTGGGTGCGCAGTCCGCAAGAGTCGCTCCGCGAATTCCGATGCCTGAGCGAATCCCGGGGCCGGCCAGGAGAAAAATTCCCTCGGGGCGGTGGCTCCCGTTCATGCCTCGTCCCTTGGCACCGGCATACTCGTCCGCTTCGATCACCCGGACCGCAGGGCCCGCACGTCCCTCCGGACTCGAGAGAAACGTGTACGAGTAGCCCCGATCGAGGGAGGGCACGATCACGATGTCCGGGGCCCTGTTCACATGGGGGCCGCCATAGAGCTCTTCGCGCCGAAGGGCGCGCTTCACGATCGCCTCATCCGTCTCCGGATCCCGCCACTCATCCAGGGCGGTGATGATCTCGTCCCTGAGTCCCTCGTACTCCGGTCCCGGATCCACGGTCCCCCCCGGCTCCCGGCCGCGGAGGTTGATCCAGATCCCGGGCAGCGTGTTGACCTCATCCGAGTAGGCCCTCGTGCCGGCAAAATCGATCGGGCCGAACCGGGACCTGGACTCGACCAGCGAGGCCAGCCGGCCACCGGCCCATCGGAACAGGGCTTCCTGAAGACGGGCGGGGGCGAAGCGTAGGGCCGCCGCCCGGGCGAGGGACGTCAGCCGAGCCGTCGGACGGGACGGGCGGAATCGGAGAAGCCCCTGCTCCTCCAGCCAGCGGTTCAGATAGAGCACCTTGGCGCCGGAGCCTCCGAAGCCGTGGTCGGAGAGCACCATGACATAAGAGGGGTCTCCATCGGCGCTCTCCGAAACGGCCTCGGCCGTCAACCGTCCGACCGCGGCGTCGAGCCTGCGGTAGATGGTCCGGATCGCATCGCCATGGCGGGAGGCCGTGGTCGGATCGAACCGGGGCGAGCGCGGGTCGTGGCAGAACCAGAAGTGGTGGCCCGTGGTGTCGGTCTCGCCGAAGAGCGCCACGAAGCAATCCCACTCCTCGCGCCCGAGCAGGGTTCGCACGATCGCGGCCTTTGTCTCCAGGGTCTCTTCGATCCGTTGAAAGGCCATGTCGTGCCAGCCGGGCTCGATGCGGATCTCCTGAAAGTCCGTGAACCTGTACGTCCCCACCTCGCGCCTGATTTCATCGTATAGCCCCGGGGGATGAACGAATGAGCCGTCGATTCCCGTTGCCACCGGTGAGTCGAAGCCGCTGATCATCAGACCGTTGATCGGCTCCGGGGGATAGGTGGACGGGACCCCCACCGAGGCGACGCGCCGGCCCGCATCGCTCAGGATTCTCAGGAACGTGGCCCCGGCCCGGTCCCGGGCGTTCACGAAGCGCAGGGCATAGCGTCCCTGCTCGTGGACCGTGAAGTCGAAGATCCCGTGGCCGCCCGGAGAGAGACCGGTGAGAAAGGAGGACCACGCCGGCATGGTCATGGGGGGCACCGTGCTCCCGAGCCTGGCGCGCACGCCGTGCCGCATCAGGTCCGCCAGGGCGGGCAGCTCGCCCGCCGCAACCATGGGCTCGATAATATCGAAGGTGGCCCCGTCGAGGCCTATGATGAGAAGCCGTGCGGGCATGAATGCTTTCCGGATCAGCCGCTGGTCAGCACTATTGAAAAGAATTGGAGATTGGAAATTGGAAATTGTAGATTTCAAATTGAGGCGCTTGCTCGCCTCTAACTTTTTCAATTTTCAATTTAAAATTTCCAATCTCCAATTTCCAATGAAGTTTTGTCATCTCTTTCAGATGGCAAAACTACTCGATGTACCCCAGGGCCTTGAGCCGCTCCCTCGTGGCGTCATCCATCTCGGTCTGAACCGCGCCGACCGAGGCCTCGCGTGCAAGTTCCTCGGCCGCCTCTGTCCGCGACTGCAGTTCCCGGAGTACGTCGCGGTGGGGATCGGCGCCGGCCAGGTTTTTCTTCTCCCCCGGATCGGCGTCCAGCCGGTAGAGCTCTGTCGGCTCGAGCCCGCGTGGATTGCCCGGGTTGGCCAGGATGAGCTTCCAGGCCCGGGTGCGCGTGGAACGGAGCACGTTGCCCTCGTGGTCCTCTTCCGAGAAGGCCCACTCGCGCCCCCCTCCGGCTTCAGCGCCGGGCGCGAAGAGGTCCTCACCCTGCCACGTCTCCGGCGGGCTCAGCCCTGCCGCGGCCGCGAGGGTCGGGGCGATGTCCAGGAGCCTTGCCTGGTCCCGGCGGACGCGTCCGGCACTCCCGCCCGCGCCGCCTTCCCCGTCCCCGGGGAGCTTTATGATCAGCGGCACGCGGACCTGCTCATCATAAAGAGTCGTGCCATGCCACCAGCCGCCGTGCTCGAAGAACTCCTCGCCGTGGTCCGCGCTCAACACGATCAGCGCGTCCCGGTACAGGCCGAGAGTGCGGACCCGGTCCAGGAGCGCACCAATCCGCGCATCCATGTAGGCAACCTCGGCGTCATAGGTTCTGGCATATTCGGCGGCGAGCCCGGCCGGCGGCCGGGGCCGATGGACCCTGGCATAGCCGATCCCGTCGTAAGGATGGTGGAAGTAGGGGTCGTGGGGGTCCATGTAGTGGATGAAGAGGAAGAACCTCTCATTCTGATGGGCCTCGATCCAGGGAATGGCGTGCTCGTTCACTGTCTCGGCATCCCTGTAATAGTGCCGCACCTCTGTCCTGTGCGCAAGAAACCGCTCGCGCACGAGCCGGGCCATATTGTACAGGGAGAGCTGTGCAGCGGCCTCGTCGGCGCCGAAGAAGAAGTCCGGCTCCAGAAATGTGTACGTATCGAAGCCCTGGTCGAAATTGAAGAGCGATGTGATGTTGACGTTGTTTGCAAATCCGGCCGTGCGGTATCCCGCCTCGTCGAGGACCTCGGCCAGGGTGACGACCTCGTCGGGCAGCATGTCGGGCTTGCGGATCGCCTGGTGCGATGAGGGGTATAGGGAGGTGAACACCGTGGCGAAGGAGGGCTTGGTCCATGAGGCCTGGGCTATGGCGTCCTCGAATCGCACCCCTTCGCCGGCGAGGCGGTCCATGTTCGGCGTCCAGCTCACCTTGCCGTTGTAGCACCCCACTCGGTCGGCCCGTAGGGTGTCCACTGCGATCAGGATGATGTTGGGGCCGCCGACCCCGACGACCTGGCTCGCCTCCCCAACATCGGAGCTCCGCTCCCCCCCCGCTCCAGCGGCTATGAGCCCCCCCGTTGCAAGTAAGATAACAAGAAGAATCAGCATCCCGGCCGCACCGGACATGCGCCGGATAACCGGTCGATCGGATCGGGCGAGACGGGCAAACAGGGGTGATAGGACGAGGCGGTGGAGAATGAAAAACAGGAGCACGGCGCCGGCCAGGAGAGCGATGTGTACTCCGACGCCCATGGCCGAGGCGAGCCGGAGCTTCTCCTGGAACAGGTCCCGCAGGATCCGGAACCGGGCGATCACCAGGCCCATGGGGGCCAGGGTCGCGCAGAAGTAGAACGAGGCCGCCCTGCCCCTGTCCTTTCCCACCCCCCACAATGCATAAGCCAGGGCTCCGGCCACGCCCAGGGCGAGACCGGGCATGAGCGCGATCAGCGCATACATCCCCTCTCCGTAGAGAATCACCCCGGGGCTGGCGCCCGCGCGGCCCGCAAGGACCACGCCCCCCTCGGCGGCCCCGACCAGGGCCCCGGCCGCGGCGGCCGCGCACAGGCCCAACCACAGATGCGTTGCGGCTGAAGAGCCCACTCCTACCCCGCCTCCACGGCCCGGCGATACCGGTTTGGTCTCCGCCCGTCCGGCCGCGCTCTCCGCGGGCCGAGCCCGGTCCTCTCCTGCCGGCCCGCGCAGCACGGAGTCGACCTGCTCGCGGCTGAACCGCTCTTTGTAGTCGGTCCTGCGCGTGAGAAATATCACGGCCCCCACCACGTTGATCGCCACGCTGACGAAGTACCACATGGTGGCGGCCAGGGTGGCCGATGCGGCGACGAAGGCCACGCCCCTGGTGTCGAGGAGCCCCACGAAGGACATCTCCCGGAGCCCCACGCCTGCGATCGTCACCGGGAGCATGGTGGTGATCTGCGTGAGCGGGCAGACCAGCAGCACATCGACCACGCCGAGTCCGGCGTGCAGGGCGCGGGCGTTCGTGTAGTACGTGAGGAAGAGAGAGATATACATGCCGAAGCCGAAGAGCACGGCGGCCACGAGGCTCCCCTTGCGTTCGCTGTAGATCGTGAAGGCCCGCACCGCGTTCTGGAGCGGCCCTTCGATCTTCTCCTTGAAGGGAAAGTTCAAACGCAGGACCACCTCGATCAGGCCCGGTCGGAACAGGAGCACCAGGGCCATCACCAGGAGAACGGCGAAGAACGGAAGCAGCAGGTAGAGCACCTTGAGGTAGGCCGCAAAGAGCGGCAGCGTGAGGAGCGCGAGCAGGCCGAGGGCAAAGAAGGTGCCGATCGCCTTCTCGATGAACACCACGGCCACCGACTCGGCGACCCGCCCGGTGTAGCGGGCCACGTCGTAGGCCTTGTAGGCCTCGAGACCCACACCTGTCGGTGTGAACGTCCCGAGAAACCTCCCCACCAGGAAGGTCTTCACCAGGTGGCCGAAGGGAAGCACGAGGTCCTGGGCCCGCAGCAGGACGTTCCACCGGAGCACGGAGAAAGTGATGGCAAATAGCTGGGTACCGAAGGAGGCGACGAACCACCAGGGGTTCGACTGGGCGATCGCGCCCGTGATGTCGCCCCAGCCGATGCGGAACTTCTTGAAGATCAAATAGAGGATGAGCGCCGTCGCGCCAAGCTTTAGTACCTGGATTAGGTGCTTTCGCTTCAAGGGATTCACTCCAAGAATGGCTTCACACACTTCTTGTGTAAGAAAAGGGAAAAGGGGAAAAAGGGGGAAATGGAAAAAATAAATTAAAAAAATATTTCCCCTTTTCCCAATTTCCCATTTTTCCCTTGCTTACACATCCTTATTAGTTGCGGCCCGGCCGCGTTAGGATCCAATCACTCGATGTACCCGAGCGCCTTGAGCCGGTCCCGTATCGCCTCTTCATCCGCTCCGGTGTAGACCGTATCGCCCGCCCTTTCCTCGAATGCGTCGGCCGGGCGGTGCTCCACCGGCCGGGCGGCGGCCCGCTCTTCGGTGAAGATCTCCTCCAGCACCCGCCCGTCCATGTCGTCCGGAACGGGGATCCCCATGGCGTGGAGGACCGTGGGGGCGATGTCGATGATGGCCGCCCCCTCGATCCGGCTGCCCGCGCGGATTCCATCGCCCAGGGCCAGGAAAATCCCGTTGGGCCGGTGGAAGCCGTTCGGCGCGGCCCGGCTGGTGCGGACCCACTTCTTTGCGCCGAAGAGCTGCCGGCCGAGGGTCGCGTAGTTGCGCGCCTTGAAGAGCACGTCCGGGGCGTACACGGTCTGCGGCCCCGAGTAGACCTCCTCCCGGTCCGCCACCCACTCGACGAGACGCTCGCCCGTGCGCGGATCCACGATCTCGAGGAGCTTGTGCTTGATGTGGGAGCGCACCGCCTCGTACTCCTTGCCCGGCTCCACGATCCCCGGGGAGCCCTCCTTCTTGACGTTGATGAAGACACCCTGGGCCGGGATGCTGGCAAAAAACGCCCGGGTCCGACTCCAGTCGATCACGCTTTCGATGTCCGACTTCGCGGAGCCCAGCGTGGATCGGCCCCCTCGAATCTTGCGCCTCACCTTCCCCTGCACCACGTCCGGAACGAGCTTCTTCACGAAGGCCGACTCATTGAGGGTCATGCCCGCATAGAAGAGCCGCTTCTTGAACATCGTGCCCGGCATCGGCTCGAGCAGGTCCTGGTCCATGAGCCATGAGTTCACATTGAACCAGTCATGGGTGGGCCCGAACCCGTGGTCCGACATGACGAGCAGATCGACATCGGGGCCGAGCTTCCCATCGAGGAGCTGGCCGAACATGTCGTCCATAATCTGGTAGGCCTTGATAACCTCCTTACAAATAAACCGGCCCCGGTCGGTCTCATGGAATGGCTCGCCCGGATCGAGGTACTTCCAGAACAGATGCTGAACACGGTCGGTGAGGATGAAGACCGCCATGAGGAAGTCCCACTCCTTGTGCTCCATCAGATAGAACAGGGCGTCCCTGCGTTTTTCAAAGGAGTGCCGGATGTCCCGGAGAAAGGCCAGGGCGTCTTCCTTGAGCTCCACGTCGTAGCGCGGGATGTCGACATTCACCACGTAGTCGTCGATCGCCCCGAGGAGCTCGTCCTTGAGGTCAGCCGGAAAGGTGTAGTCCGCGTCGGGTCCGGGGGTCATCATCCCCGAGATCATGAAACCGTCCACCGGCTCCGGCGGGTAGGTGATGGGCACATTCATCACCCCGACCTTCCCCCCCGTGCGGTTGATGATCTGCCAGAGCTTCACCGCCTTGACCGATGCCCCGCTCACAAGAGAGCGCCGGAAGTCGAGCAGTGGCGACTCGCGGAAGTCGAAGATGCCGTGCTTGCCGGGATTCTTTCCGGTCACGCACGAGGACCACGCGGGCGGCGTAGTGGGCGGCACGGTGGATGCAAGCTCTCCCGAGACGCCCCCCTCGACGATCTTCTTGAGGTTCGGCAGATGGCCGGCCTCCATCCACGGTCCGAGCAGATCGAAGGTCGCCCCGTCGAGGCCGATGAGAAGAAGTTTTCTTTTATTGGACACCGCCGTATTATCTCCCCCATTTCACAAATGAAAGACCACGCAATAGATTTCCCAGGGAATATGGAAGATTGGAAATTGTAGATTATTTGATAACAGAGAATTTTTCGATTTTGATATTTTCCAAACGAGACAATTTTTCCTTAGGTTCAAAAATCCGAGGCGGAGCCTCGGAACAAAGTAAGTTTCGCCTTCTGAAAAGATGGCGAAACTTACTCGATGTACCCCAGGTCCCTCAGGCGATCCGCCATCTCCGCCTCCTCCTCGGCCGACATGGCGCTCTCCTCGCCCTCTATCTGGCTGCTCTGATAGGTGTGGAGATCCTCGAGCTCTTTGCAGATCTCGGGCTGTTCCTCGGCCAGGTTTTTCCGCTCGCCCGGATCGGCGCGCAGGTCGTAGAGCTCCTTGGGGCAGTCGGGATCGCCGGGGCTGAAAGAGAACTTGTGGTCCGGCGTTCGAATCCCTTTCACCGAGAAGCCCTCCGGGTACATGACGGTCCCGTAGGCCTCCACCAAGGCCGGCTTCTCTTCGTAATCTCCGCCGTGCAGCAGGCCCCCGAGGCTCTGTCCGTCCATCTCCACCGGGCCGTCGGTCTTGAGCTCCAGGGCGTCCACCAGGGTCGGAACGATGTCGATCTGCCTCGCCTGCTTCCCTGAGCGAAAGCTCTTGGGGAATACCCCCCCGCCCGACAGGATGAGAGGCACACAGCAGAGGTAATCGTAGATGTGGATGCCGTGCCCCTCGTTCCGGTTGACCCGCAGGTAGAGCTTGGTCCGGCGCACGAGCTGCTTCCCCCCCATGGCCCTCTCCGTGGCGTAGTAGAACTGGAGGAACTTCTCCCTGAGGTTCTTGGGCGCACGCTCCGCCATCCAGTGGACCACGGCGAGCATGATCTTGAAGTAGATGTCCGGGGAGATGTGGTTCCAGATGGAGAAGGCGTCGAGATCGAGTTTTTCCGAGAAGTAGGCGAGCGCCGTGCCGGGGAGGATCTCGTCGGAGGGGAGCTTCTCCCCGTGGTCCCCGGTGAAGACCACCACCGTGTCCTCGCCGAGGGCATCCAGAAAATCGCCGAGCCGGTGGTCGAGGGTCGACAGGGCCCGGTCGAACTCCTCCCGGCCGTACTCGGGCTTGTCGAACTGTTCCGTCACCTGCCGGGGGGCGTGGATGTCCCACAGGTGGAGCAGGAGGAAGTAAGGCTTTTTGATCGACCCGTCCTGGATCTGTTGCAGCAGGCTCTTCCTCAGCGCATCATCGAAGTACTCCGACGACTTGCGGAACCGGTAGTGCTCGAATCCGCGGTTCAGCCCGAATATGGAGTGGAGCGGCCCGGAGACCTCGGCGTAGGTGTGATATCCGTTCATGCGAAAGATCTCCGCCACGGTCCGGATCGAATCGGAGAGCTTGTAGCCGAGCTGGCACTTGAGCTGGTTGCGCTGGCTGTAGGTGCCGGTGAGGAGGCTGGCAAAGCACGGCCCCGTGAAATTCTGCTGGGTGACACAGGTGCTGAAGAGGGCTCCCCTCTCGGCCAGATTGTCGAGGTTGGGCGTCCTGGCGCTGCGCTCCGGGCCCACCAGGGTAGCGGCTCTCAGGCAGTCGACTACGATCATCACGACATTCGGTTTGGTCATCTTTATCTCCTCGACACTCTTTTTTTATATAACACGCTGAAGAAATATTGCTACCATACAATTCTGTTGGACCATCGTCAATTACGTCCGGTAGTTTTCATTTTTGACCTGCACGCCGATCCGTGAAATAATATCAGAATTCACCGGCTTTTGAAAAAAAATTCAGAAGAGGAGCAAATGAAGGACGCAAAGACTTTCATCACATCGTGGAAGGGACTGGCCGTGGTGGGGGCCGCCATCGGCATCACGGCCTCCCTTCTCCAGAAACTGGGCAACCCGGCCAACCTGGGCCTCGGCATCTCCATGATGGAGCGCGACATCGTGGGCGCCGTCGGACTGCACCGGGACAACCTGGCGCAATATATACGGCCGGAGATCATCGGCATCGGGCTCGGGGCCCTGGTGACCTCGCTCCTGTTCCGGGAGTTCCGGGTGAGGGGGGGCTCGTCCACGCTGGTGCGCTTCATTCTGGGCTACTTCGCCATGGTGGGGGCCCTCGTCTTCCTGGGCGGTCCCTGGAGGGCCCTGCTCCGGCTCGCCGGCGGGGACTGGGGCGCCCTGGTCGGCCTGGCCGGCCTGCTCGCGGGCGTGGGCATCGGCGCTCTTCTTCTGAAGGCCGGATTCACCATGGGGCCCCAGCAGCCCATGTTCCGCCCCGCCGGGATCATCTTCTCGGTCTTCATGCTGATGCTTCTCTCGCTCGCCCTGCTCCGGCCCCAGTTCTCTTCGGGCGCGGTCTTCGAGAGCACCCGGGGACCGGGCGCGGAGCATGCGCCTCTACTCATTTCTCTTGCAGCGGGTCTGGTGATCGGCTTTCTCGGGCAGCGTTCCAGGTTCTGTTCGATCCGGGCACTGCGCGATCCCCTCCTGAGAAAGGGCCTGGGCCCTTTGGCCGCCCTCATCGCCCTGACAGCCGCCGCACTCCTGGCAAACTGTGCCCTGGGCCAGTTCCGGCCCGGCCTCCAAGTCCAGCCCATCTCCCACGACGTCTATCTGTGGGGCTTTCTTGGGATGGTCCTGTGCGGCCTCACCTTCACCATGGTCGGCGGCGACCCGGCCCGCCACCTCGTGCTGGCCGGAGAGGGGGACATGGACGCCGCGGCTTTCGTCTTCGGCATGCTGGCGGGTGCGGCCTTCGCCCACAATCTCGGCATGGCCGCCACATCTCAGGGGCCGGGGCCGTGGGCGCCCAGAATGGTCGTCTTCGGGCTCATCGTCTGCATCGGCTTCGGGTTCGTGATGCGCGAGAAGAACCTGCACAGGCTTAGATGAAGGGGCAAAGGGGCAGAGGGGCAAAGGCACAGAGTACTAACACGAGATTTTTCTATCGAATGTCTTTTTTGTGGCCCCTTGGTAAAATTTGTCTTTAAAATCCGGTTTGAGAAAAATATGCTGCCGCGGCAATCAAATAGCACTCTCTATAGTCCCTCCCCTTTGTGCCTTTGTGCCTATGCCCCTTTGCCCCTTATCAAACATCGCCCATGAACAAAATGATAAGCATAATCATCCCCACCCTGAACGAGGAGAACAACGTAGGGGAACTCCTGGACGACCTCGCGCGTCAGACGCGGCGCGATTTCGAGGTGATCGTCGTCGACGGCGATTCCGAGGACGGCACTTGCAACGTCGTCTTATCTCGTGAAGGAACGGTTCCGGGGCTCCGGCTCATCCGGTCCGAGGTCCGCGGCCTTGCGCTCCAGCGCAATCTGGGCGGCCGCAGCGCCGGAGCGGACAGACTCTTCTTTATGGACGCCGACGGCCGGGTGGATGAGGATTTTCTGGAGAAGACAACAAGAGAGATCAGGGCACGAACGATCGAATGTGGAACTGCCCTTTCGACTCCCATGTCGAACCGTATCTTCGACCGAGTCTATTTCAAGTTTTATCTCGACATCGTGATACGAGCCACACAGTACTTCTCGCCGATCGTCACGGGCGCCTGTCTCATCTGCACCCGGCGCGTTTTCGACAAAATCGGCGGCTTCGATGAGAAGATCCTCTTCGAGGACTCCAACTTTGCCAAGCGGGCCCGCCGCGCCGGTCGCTACGGTGTGCTTACGAGCGCGCGGGTTCGCACATCGGTACGCAGGCTCGACGCCGACGGCCGCTGGGCCGTGGCCGGTCGCCTCTTCATCGTATTCTTCCGGCGCCTCCTGTTCGGCGAGATCCCCCGCAATGACGACCTCTACCGGTTCGGACATTATGGTTCGGACATTACTGACGTTTGACCCTAATCATGCTATCTTGTTTTTCCCGATGAGCTACGAAGAATCCAGCAGGATCAAAAGGAGGATGGAGTCATGAAGACAAAAACGATCGTACTGGCAGCCTGTCTTGTCTTTCTCGTGAGCGCCTCGGCCCTTGCCGCGGTCCCCCCCCAAATCACATTCATGGGCAGGCTCGTTCACAGCGGAAGCCCTGTGACCTCGTCCGTGGGCATGACCTTCGAGCTGTTCGTGGCTGCGGCCGGAGGCTCCAATGTTTGGTCGGACGCCCAGGTCGTCACCCCGAACAGCGATGGCGTGTACGTGGCCAAGCTCGGATCCGGAGGAAATCCGATACCGATCGACAATGATACGCTCTGGCTCCAGGTGACGGTGGGAGCTACCTTGCTCTCTCCGCGCAGAGAGATCACCTCGGTGCCTTTTGCCCTGAGGGCGGATCTGTCCGATGACGTGGGAACCCTGCCGAACCTTGATGTCAGTGGGGACGCGACGATCGACGGCGCCGTCGGGATCGGCACGGCGAGCTCGGGAGCAAAGGTCCATGTAAGCAAACCAATAATCGGCAAGGACTATTCTGTTGCCGAGTCGCACATTTACGCCAGGGGAAGCGATAATGGGTATGGCCTTGCAATGGGCGTATTAAATAGTCCCGCCGGTGGATTCTTGCAGACAATGTTAAATGATCAACCCTCGCCTGGGGGATCAAGTATTCCCCTGTTTTTGAACCCGGGAGGCGGCGACGTCGGCATCGGGACAGTGAGTCCGACACTTGGAAAATTGCAGGTCGATGGAGGAGCCTCCGTTGTGAAGCTCGCCGTAAAAACCACGAATCCCGGCTCGGACGCCGCTGTTCTGCGACTGGAAAACAGCGCGGGGGCCTTCAACGACGTGATGGAGATGGGGCATGGGGCAGGAAAAACAGTATTTCGGGACGGGAACGGCGATGACGTCCTGACTTTGAATATGACCAACGGCTACGTCGGGGTCGGGACGACGAGCCCCATGGGGATCCTGGATGTTGCCGGAGGTATCTTCAATACTCCCAATACTTCAGGATTGAGTGCCAATGTGGTCTGGATTTCTTCCGGAGGCGGGAAATATGAATTGCAGCGCTCGGTCTCTTCCCGGAGGTACAAGAAAAACATCAAGGACCTTACCGTTGAAAGTGAAGACATTCTTAAGTTACGACCGGTCACCTACGAACCTTTGGAGGGCGACCGGAAACATATCGGCCTCATTGCCGAGGAAGTCAGCCGGCATGTTCCGGAATTGGTCCACTTTGAAAACGGGCAGGAGGAATCAGTCTATTTCGATCGACTTCCCGTTTTGTTATTACAGTTAATAAAAGAACTCAAAGAAGAGAACAAACAGATCCAAGAGCGTCTGGATATCCTTGAGGATCTATAAATTATTTTTTCTTTAGGCTTTCATCGCAACATCTACGCGGCTTGCGTAGATGTTGCCGAATTGTCCGTTAGGGAAAATTCTCACACAAAGACACAAGGCCACGAAGAAATGAAAAAAACTTTGTGATCTTTGCGGCTTTGTGTGAGAAAAAATAGATTGCGGCTCGGCCGCCTTAGGGTGAAGCTTCGCCGCTTAAATCCGCCGTTTTTCCCTTCTCCAGCACCCAGACCACGAGATCGAAGCGCAGCCCCAACATCCGGTGGCTGTAATCCTCCCGGTGGACCGTGCTCAGGCCCTTCTCGGTGAACAGCGACTCCCACTCTTCCGGGGCGCGGATCCGGCGGGGGTGTCCGAACAGCTCTGCATTGATGAGACGATCTTTCACCTCGGTTGCGACTCGCTCCCGTGCGCTCCGGCAGCGGTCCTCGATTACGACCAGGCGCTGCCGGGCCACCCGGACCGCCTCGGCCAGGACACCCTCTGGCCTGGCGCTATGGTGGAGCACGGTGAGTAACAGGGCCGTTTCGAATCGGCGGTTCGCAAAAGGGAGTCGGCCTCCGTCGCACAGTACCACTGGCACCTCGGGGACCATGGGGCCTCCAAAGTGCACGTCGGCGCCGGTCACCGTGCAGCCTTTCCACTGCTGCAGGATACGACCCGCGTGGCAGTAGCCGCACCCGATATCGACGACGGCCTCCCGCTCCCCGATGAAGGGCTCGAACCTCTTCACCATCGCCTCAGCCCGGTCTTCGAGCATCCGCGCCGGAAGAATGCGCGCGGCAAAATCGCGTACACCGAGCTGGAGACGGCGCAGTCTCTCCATTCGGCGCTTTTTATCTGGGCATCTACGCGACATGTATATATTTGGGCTCAATGTAAGGACTATGTAAGTCGACAGTCGAGAGTCAAGAGTCGAGAGAGAGAAGCAGGAGACTCTCGACTCTGAACTGTTGACTGTCGACCGAGGACTCAACTTCGTATTTACCATGCTACGTTTCGCTAACATGGCTACGGCTTTGCCACATTTACCCCCTACTTCTCCAGCAACATCAGGACGTGCTTTAGCCTTATCAGAGTCGTGATCCCCTTGGGGCTGAACTTCAGATCAGCGTGGGTCATGCTCAGGCCAAGATCTTTGCAGATGGAGGAGAGCTCTTCCCATCGGAGGTAGTTGAAGGGGAGATCCATCCCGACGGCCATTCTGCCGGGCCAGTCCATGGCCGCCAGCATCCAGCGATCCAGAGTGGATTCGTAATAGTGATCCTTTACCAACACGAAGCGGCGCGAGACTCTGGCCGCCTCGGCCAGCACCCGCGCGGGATTGCGTGTGTGGTGCACCACATCGATGAGCAGCGTCCCGTCGAACGCCCCGTCACGGAAGGGGAGATCCAACCCATCTCCGAAAGTCGCCGGCCCGGCCCCCTGCGGCCAGGGATGGCTGTCCATGCCGACGATCTCGAGGCCGGGCACCTCCGATGCCAACTCCCTGGCCAGGAATCCATCGCCACAGCCGATGTCGAGGACTCTTCGGCTCCCCCCGCGACAGCCGGCGCGGTCGAGCTGGGCGCGGAGGGCCCGGACCAGGGCCTGCCGGCGCCGGGGCCAGATCACGCGCTCTCCGAAGTACCGGAACATCCGGGCAAAGGGGCGAACCGGCATGGCAAGCAGGGCGATCCCTATTCGCCTGATCCGGAAAAATTTTCCCATTTTCATGAAATAATACGCCTATCCGGTCCGAGAAAAACGTCTTGAAGGCCGCCGCCTACAGATCCGAATATACATCCAGAAAACGCAAGAATGCCGGCCGACGTGGAATTATAGAGTATCATACCGGTCAAAATGAGAAAATTTAAGCACGACAATCGGATGAAGACGTTTCAAAGGGGCGCACTGAAACCAAAACATGGCAGGCCGTGTTTTCTATGCAGGGGGTGAATAAAAAAAAGAAACGAGGTGGCGTACGGGGTTGATCGATGAAATCTCCTGGAATTACAGCATGTTGACAACTATTAGCCGCATTATCGGCATGGATGACCGAGGGGAAGCTGATCCAATATTACAGATTGTCAACTTGTCGCCGCGTCATCCATAAGGTATACCTTGGCAGACAGAATTTCTTATGACAATATTTGTCAGCACAGGAATTGAATGATAAAGTGTATGTTGTTCGAGCCGACTTCATATGGAAGACATAAAAGTACGCAACAGATTTCAAATCATCAAATATAATAAGTTCTCTTTTATATGGTACGTCAATTGCACCATTTTTGGAAATGGATTAAAGGATGCAATTGAAAAGAATAGAGTTTTCCCCGACGAGCCGTTAAGTTAAATCAAATCCTTGACAATGGGGAGGGAAAAAAGAATGGACAAGAAAGGGCTCGTAAACGAGATCGCCGCTCTTCAGAACATCGAGCGGTACCAGGAGCTCCACTGGGAGGGCACATTCGAGGATTACCTGGAGATCGTCAAGAATAATCCCCGCGTAACCCGGACTGCTTTCGAGCGGCTCTACGACATGATCCTATCCCACGGGTACGAAGAATATACCGATATGAAGAAAAAGATCGTGCGGTATAAATTCTTCCAGGACAAACCGTTCGGAGGCAAGGACGCGATCTACGGACTCGACATTCCACTCATGAAGATGGTCAACATCTTCAAGTCCGCGGCGCACCGCTACGGCACCGAGCGCCGCGTACTCCTGCTGCACGGTCCGGTGGGAAGTGCGAAGAGCACCATCGTGAGGCTCCTGAAAAAGGGCATGGAGACATACTCCAAGACGCCCGAAGGGGCCCTGTACACGTACACGTGGATAAATCTGAAGCAGGGGGATACCGGCGAGGTCCACGGTGAGGACTCTTTCGACTGTCCCATGCACGAAGATCCGCTTCACCTCATTCCCATCCCCATACGGGACCAGGTGATCGAGAAACTCAACAAAGAGACCGGCAGCGACCACGTGATCCATATCGAGGGGGACCTCTGCCCGGCCTGCCGCTTTACCTTCAATCAGCTCATCAAACGCTACCAGGGGGACTGGTCAAAAATCATCGATCACATTCAGGTCAAGCGGCTCGTCCTGAGCGAGAAGGACCGCGTGGGAATCGGCACCTTCCAGCCCAAGGACGAAAAGAATCAGGACTCCACCGAGCTCACGGGAGACATCAACTACCGGAAAATCGCAGAGTACGGCTCCGACTCGGACCCGAGGGCCTTCAACTTCGACGGTGAGTTCAACATCTCCAACCGGGGGCTCATCGAGTTCATCGAGGTCCTCAAGCTCGACGTGGCCTTCCTCTACGACCTGCTCGGCGCGTCCCAGGAGCACATCGTCAAACCCAAGAAGTTCTGCCAGACCGACATCGACGAGGTGATCATCGGGCACACCAACGAGCCGGAGTACAAGAAGCTCCAGAACAACGAGTTCATGGAGGCCCTGCGCGACCGGACCGTCAAGATCGACATTCCCTACATCACCAAGCTCAACGAAGAGATCAAGATCTACGACCGGGACTTCAACCAGAAGAAAATCCGCCTGAAGCACATTGCCCCGCACTCGATCGAGATGGCCGCCATGTGGGCGGTCCTCACCCGGCTCGAGGCTCCCAAGAAGGCCCAACTCTCTCTGCTGCAGAAGCTCAAGCTTTACAACGGCAAGACCCTGCCGGGCTTCACCGAGGACAACGTCAAGGAGCTGCGAAAGGAGATCATGACAGAGGGGATGGAGGGGATCTCTCCCCGCTACATCCAGGACAAGATCTCCAACGCCCTGGTGAGCGAGCACGTGGAGACGTGCATCAACCCCTTCATGATCCTCAACGAGCTCGAGGGGGGCCTGAAGCACCACTCCCTCATCACGAGCGAAGATCAGAAGAAGAGCTTCAAGGAGCTCCTCGCCGTGGTCAAATCGGAGTACGAGGACATCGTGAAGAACGAGGTCCAGCGGGCCATCAGCGCCGACGAGGAATCGATCAGCAAGCTCTGCGGGAACTATGTGGACAACATCAAGGCCTACACCCAGAAGGAGAAGGTCCGCAACAAGTACACCGGCCAGTACGAAGAGCCGGACGAGCGCCTCATGCGCTCCATCGAGGAAAAGATCGACATCCCGGAGAGCCGCAAGGATGACTTCCGGCGCGAGATCATGAACTACATCGGAGCCCTGGCCGTAGACGAAAAGAAGTTCGACTACCGAACCAACGAGCGGCTCCACAAGGCCCTCGAGCTCAAGCTCTTCGAGGACCAGAAGGACACCATCAAGCTCACGAGCCTTGTTACGAGCGTGGTGGACAAGGACACCCAGGAGAAGATCGACGTTGTGAAGGGCAGGCTGATCAACAACCACGGCTACTGCGACGTCTGCGCCACCGACGTGCTCAACTTCGTGGCGAGCATATTTGCCCGCGGCGACGTCAAGGGAGAGGAGAAGAGCTAGCCGGGTCTTCCATCCCGCACCGACGCCCATGTGAGCGAGAGGCCATGATCGCCAAGATTGAAAAAGACCTGAGCCGATTTCAGCAGATCGTAAAGGGGAGGATCCGCAAGGATCTGCGCAAGTACATCTCCAAGGGAGAGTTGATCGGGAAGCGCGGAAAGCACATGGTGAGCATCCCGATCCCCCAAATCGAGATCCCCCGCTTCCGGTTCGGCCGCAAGGAGATGGGGGGCGTGGGCCAGGGCGAGGGCGAGGAAGGCACGCCACTCGCTCCGGGCGAAGAGGAAGGCGCCGCTGAGGCGGGCGATCAGCCCGGCTCCCACATCCTCGAAGTGGAGGTGACCCTCGAAGAGCTCGCCCAGATACTCGGCGAGGAGCTCGAGCTCCCGCGCATCGAGCCCCGTGGGAAGAAGAATATCCAGAGCGCCAAGGCGAACTACACGGGCATCCGGCGCGTCGGCCCCGAGTCGCTCCGCCACTTCAAGCGCACTTACAAAGAAGCGCTCAAGCGCCAGGTCATCAGCGGCACCTACAACATCAAGAAACCCATCATCATTCCGATCAACGAGGACCGACGCTACAGATCGTGGAAGGTCACGAAGAATCCCGTCAGCAACGCCGTGATCCTCTATATGATGGATGTTTCCGGCTCCATGGGAGACGAGCAGAAGGAGATCGTGCGAATCGAAACGTTCTGGATCGACACCTGGCTCCGCTCCCAGTACGAGGGGATCGAGAACCGCTACATCGTCCACGACGCCGCCGCCCGCGAGGTGGACCGGGAGACTTTTTTTCATCTGCGCGAGGCCGGAGGAACCGTGATCTCCTCGGCCTACAAACTTTGTGCTCAGATCATTGAAAAGGAATACCCCGCCTCGGAGTGGAACATCTACCCATTCCACTTCTCCGACGGCGACAACTGGACCGGAGGGGACACGGAGCTGTGCATGAAGCTCCTCGCGGATGTCCTGGTCCCGCAGGCCAATATGTTCTGCTATGGTCAGGTAGAGAGCCGCTACGGGAGCGGGAAATTCATAAAAGACCTCGAGGCCCACTTCACCGATGAGGAGAAGGTCGTCACATCCAACATCAAGGACCGGGACGGCATCTACGACTCGATCAAGGATTTCCTCGGCAAGGGGAAGTGACCGCTGCACCCTGTCAACGCATAGGCAAGGAGGGAACCTACCCGTGCTCACGCCCGAGCTGGCCGCCGTCAAAGAAGAGATCAAGGGGTACGCTCTCGACTACGAGCTGGACTTCTTCGAGACCATCTTCGAGATCCTCGACTTCAAGCAGATGAACGAGGTGGCCAGCTACACGGGATTCCCCAACCGCTACCCCCACTGGCGGTTCGGCATGGAGTACCAGCGTATGGAGAAGGGGTACGCCTACGGGCTCCACAAGATCTACGAGATGGTCATCAACAACGACCCCTGCTACGCCTACCTTCTCAAATCGAACAACTTCGTGGACCAGAAGATCGTCATCGCCCACGTCTACGCCCACTGCGACTTCTTCAAGAACAACCTCTGGTTCTCCAAGACGAACCGGAAGATGATGGACGAGATGGCAAACCACGGCACGCGGGTCCAACGCTACATCGAGCGGTACGGCCTGGAGCGGGTTGAACATTTTCTGGATACCTGCCTCTCCATCGAGGACCTCATCGACTGGCACTCCCCCTTCATACAGCGCCGCGAGGCGGTCACCTGCGAACCCGCCGGCGAGGAGAAAGACGACGACCTTCCCCCGTGCAAAACCGACGTGCAAAAGCTCAAGAGCAAGCCCTACATGGACCGGTACATCAACCCCAAGGAGTTCCTGGAGGATCAGCGCAAAAAGGCCCACGAGGAAAAAGAGAAAAAGCACAATTTCCCGGAGAGCCCCGAGAAGGACGTGCTCCTGTTCCTCGTGGAGAACGCCCCCCTGGAGAACTGGCAGCGGGACATCCTCTCCATCATCCGGGAGGAGAGCTACTACTTCGCCCCCCAGGGCCAGACCAAGATCATGAACGAGGGCTGGGCCACCTACTGGCACTCCAAGATCATGACCCAAAAGGCCCTCGACGACTCGGAGCTCATCGACTACGCCGACCACCACTCGGGCACCCTGGCCAGCTCGGCCGGGTCGCTCAACCCCTACAAGATCGGCGTCGAGATCTTCCGGGATATCGAGGACCGATGGAACAAGGGCAAGTTCGGAAAGGAGTACGACGAGTGTGACGATATGTTCGAGCGAAAGAAATGGAACAGAAATCTGGGGCTTGGGAGGGAGAAGATCTTCGAGGTTCGCAAGCTCTACAATGACGTCACCTTCATCGACACCTTCCTCACAGATGAATTCTGCAGCGATCACCGCCTTTTCGTATACAGGTACAACCCAAAGGCCGAATTATATGAAATCGCCAGTCGAAAATTCAGGGAGATCAAAGAGAAGCTGCTATTCCAGTTGACCAACTTCGGCCGCCCCTTCATCTATGTTACCGAAGCCAACTATATGAACCGCGGAGAGCTCTACCTCCAGCACAGACACGAGGGGATCGACCTGGAACTCGGCAAGGGCCGGGACACGCTGCGCAACGTCCAGGCGATCTGGGGCCGGCCCGTCAACCTCGAGACCGTGATCGACGGAAAGCGCTCCCTCCTCATCTTCGACGGGGAAGAGCACACCACCGAGAAGCTCTAGCCCTACCCCTTTTCATCCCAGGATCTTGAGGGCGAGTGGAATGGTCACCACGCTTGCGGCCGTGGTCATGACTATGGCCGAGGCCACTGTGTGAGGCGCCTCCCCGTACTTCTCGGCCAGGACGAAGTTGATCACCGCCGAGGGCATCAGCCCCCCCAGAACAATCACCTTTGCGCACACCCCCTCGATCCCGAAGATCCAAACAAAAGCGGCCGCCAGAGCCGCGCCTCCCACGATTCGTATGGACGAAAGGAGAGCCGCCGTGGACGCGGACCCGAGGGATACGGACCTCAGCCGAATGCCCAGGCTCAAGAGCATCAAAGGGATGGCCGCCTGGCCGAGCAGATCGACCGGCCTGCCCAGAAAGTCCGGGATCTGCGCACCTCTCATGTTGAGGGCGATCGCAAGCAGAGTGGCATACAGCCACGGGAGCCTGAGCATCTCCCACGGGCCCTTCCGCCCGCTCACGAGGGCGATCCCCAGGCTGGAGTGAAGCAGGGCGACCGACACGAAGAAGAGCACGGCCCTTGAAAGCCCTCCATCGCCCCATGCAAAGAGTGCAAGAGGAAGCAGCATGTTGCCCGAGTTCATGAACATGGCCGGCAGATAGAGGTCTCTTTCTTTTCTCCCGGACACCCGCAGGCAGATCCACGCGGCCCCTCCACAGCCAAGGACGATGACACACGCGGCGGCTGGAATGACCACTATTTCCCTGCCGGCGATGGACCACTTCATCAGGGCCGAAAAGACGAGGCACGGCGTGGTTATGTAGATGATGACCTCAGTAATTCCCTCGAGGTCGATCCTCTTCAGCCGCGCAAATACCAGACCTGTCAGAATGATCGCAAATACCGGGAAGACGGTGGAGAAAACATCATGGATCGGCATGGTTCATTTCACCCTGAGGATCCGCTCAATCATGAGGTCGAGAAAGGGCCGGGCAAACACTCCCCGGGGTGCAATAGCTGCATTCGACCAGCTCGCACCCTCTCGTTCAGAGCAGACCACGCGTCGGCCCCTCACCTCCAGCCTCAGCCGCCTCGAAGGAAAAAAGAGGTCCGGTCTGACCAGGTAGGCCACGGCGATCACGTCCCACGGGTGGAAGCCTCCGGCGGCATGTCCATCGGAGCCGCGGAACAGGATCGGCATGATCATCCTGTTTGCCCGTATGAAGCGCTTGAGACGGCCGCAGAACCGAGAAACGACAGCACTCGGCTCCGCTGTCACGGCCTCAAGATCTCGGCTCGTGAAGGCGACTCCCAGGCAAGCATCCATGGTGATCATTACCCTCGGTATCGGCGCCTCGAGTACAAGTCTTGTCGCCTCGGGGTGGGCGCTGAAGTTGAGCTCCAATTCCCCGCCCATCCTGCCGCCCATGGCCAGGTGGCCCCGTATCCGTGAGGCGATCGAGGGGTCGGCTCGCAGTGCCTGGGCGAAGTTGGTCAGAGGCCCCAGGGTGACGACCACAAGATCTCCGGCCGAGCGGCGCACCTCCTCCACAATGAGCCTGCTCGCATCGGTGCGGGCATCGAGGTCGCGGCTCAGCCACCCGGCCCCCCTGGCAAGGGGGATATCCTCTCTCCCCGCGAGTTCAAGCAGCTGTGTTGCGTCACGAAAGGTCCGGCGGGACGGGGCGTTCCCGTAGGTGGTGGTGATGGCCCGGATCTCGAGCTCCGGGCTCCCCAGAGCGAAGAGGATCGCCAGGTCGTCGTCGACATCGAGACCGGTGCGGACGGTGATCGCCGGATCGGCGTCGATCAGGATCGGCTGGGATCGGAGCGGCTCAGGCCACGCGCAGGAAGTACTCACAGAAAGGCTCGCCCTGGGAAAGGGTCCTGCGTACCTCGAAGACGACCTCCCGGCCGGGGTAGAGGCCGGCCACGCTCTCCCTGCCCATGGCCCCGCCGAGGAGCGTGCAGAACTGGCTCGAGCCGTGAAGGCGCCCGGCAAAAGGACAGGCGCGGACCTTTCTCACGGCGCTCTTCTCGTCCAGCATCTCCCAGGTCCCCTCGATCCCGAGGAAGGCCTCGATCCGGTCCATCAGAACGATGGCAACCGGGAGGGCCGCTTTATTGTCTGCGCCGATGACCGGTCTCAGCACTCCGCCGGCGACCCTGGAGGAGATCGCGGTCACCGCCTCCAGCGGGGGCCATATGGAGTCGCCCCCGATCCTATGGACGATCTTCAGGGGAACCAGGACCGCTGCATCGAAAATCAGGGCGCTGATCTTCTCAATCCCGAACATCTGTGGCTGCCTCCTGTTCCGTCTCTTTTCGAGTTCCTCTCCCCACGGTCTCTTCCAGGAACGACCTCAGCCGCTCGATGTAGGCCGTGCCGCCCACAACATAGGTGTCGTTGTGCCCGCCTCCGTCGACCCTGTGAAAGGCCTTGGGCTCGGGCGCAGCCTCGAAGAGCTTCTGTCCCAACCCGAAGGGGACCAGCTCGTCCCGGGTTCCGTGAACGAACAACACCGGCGCCCGGATGCGGCCGATCTTGGACAGGGAATCAAACTTCGTCCTGAGTAGGGAGCCGATGGGGAGGATGGGAAAGATGTGGGCCACCATGTCCCGGACCGATGTGAAGGTGCTCTCGGCGATGAGCGCGGCCGGGCTGACCTTGGTGGCGAGATCCACGGCCACGGCCCCGCCGAGGGAGCGGCCGAACACGGCCACCGAGCCCTCGGGCACGTCGGGCCGGGCGCAGAGGGTCCTGTAGGCGGCCTCGGCGTCCAGGTAGAGCCCCTGCTCGGAAATCTCCCCCTCGCTCCGGCCGAACCCCCTGTAGTCGATGATGAGGGTCCGTATGCCGGCGCCGTGCAGCAGCCTCAGGTTGTCTACCCTGTGGCTTATGTTTCCCGCATTTCCGTGAAAGAAGAGCAGCGTGGCCAGGGGGGAGGCGAGCTTGGTCAGCCAGCCGTGAATCCGAATGCCGTCGTCCGTCCGGATCCAGACATCCTCGTAGTCGATCCCGACATAATCGGGGGTGCAGATGAAACCCCTCTCCGGATAGTAGATGAGCCTCTTCTCAATGGGGTAGAAGATCGATCCCATTCCAATCGTTCCCGCAAAGATGAAAAAAACGAGTAAGAGAGCAAGGACAAGCGTCCACTTCACAAGGCACCGTCCTTTCGAAAGTTCGCAAGAAGGTACCATCTCCCCAGTTTCCCTTTCAAGGGTAATGCGGCAAAGCCGCAAGCTATCAGCTGTCAGCCTTCAGCTATCAGATCCCCAATCCCCACCCTATTTATCGCGCAAAGCCGCAGAGCTCGCAGAGGATTGAAAAAAATTTCTCTCAGCCTCTGCGTCTCTGCGCCTCTGCGCGAGACAAAAAAATCCTGATTGACTTTGCAATATTATGCCAACATCATGATAAAATTGGAGCCGCTTAACGATTTTGATTCCATTTATAGCCTTGTCATTTCGACCGAAGGGAGAAATCTTATGAGATTTATTTTCCCGGCCGCTCTAATCCTGGCCCTTCTCCTTCCTGGCGCGGCTCGCGGCCGGGATGCCATCCTGTACGAGGGTGATGTCACCTTCGATGACGTGACGAGCTATCTCCTTCTCCCTTTCACGGTCCCCCCGGAAACGACCACGATCGAGGTTTCCTACGACTACACCTGGCCCTGTGAGCCTGAAGGGGGGAAAGGGTTGGTCGATCCGGTCCTCGACATCGGCATCTATGACCCCGAGAAGTTCCGGGGGTGGACCGGATCCGCAAAGTCCTCCTTCGTGCTCTCGGAGAGCCGGGACCTGACCACGGATGGGTATGCCCCCGGGGAGATCCCTCCGGGCAACTGGTATATTGAGCTGGGAGTGGGATTCGTATATCCCGATATGGTGATGCACTACACAGTGGAGATAGAACTCCGGGGCGATTCGGTGGGGACGCCCTTCGTCTGGCCGGGCAAGGAGGACGTGGTCCTGTCGGACGAGGCCCGCTGGTACAGGGGAGATCTCCACTGCCACTCCACCCACAGCGACGGCCAATACCCCATGGGCGACGTCTTCGACTACGCCCGGTCCGTCGGACTCGACTTTATCGCCCTCACCGACCACAACGGCTTCAGCCACTGGCTCGAGCTCCCGGAGATGCAGGCCGCCTATCCGGACTTACTCCTGCTCTACGGTGAGGAGATGACCACCTACCGGGGCCACGCCAACGTCTACGACGTCTACAGGTACGTCGACTACCACGGGACCTCGCCCGGATATGACATCAATGCCCTGATTGAGGGAATCCACGACGACGGAGGCTACTTCTCTCCGAACCACCCGGTCCTGCCCTTCGTGCCCTTCGGCGACTCCTTCATCGGGTGGGGCTGGGCCTATCCGGAGACGGACTGGAATCTGGTGGACTTCTTCGAGGTGGTCAACGGGCCGAGCGCGGTCTACGACACGATCCCGAATGTGCTCAACACGATAGCGACCTTGTGGTGGGAGGATCTGCTCAACAGGGGTTACAGAATCACGGCCATCGGAGGGAGCGACGACCACGCCGCCGGCCAGGGTGGCGGGCCGACCTATGCCCCCATCGGAGTGCCAACTAATGTGGTCTATGCCGAGGAGCTGAGTCCGGCGGGAATCTTCGAGGCCATTAAAGCGGGTCGCGTCTACATCATCGCAGAGGGGCCCGGGGGGCCGGAGATCGGGTTCACGGCCCGGTGCGGAAGCCAGAGCGCCATGATTGGCGACTCGATCACCGGAAGTCCGATCGAGTTTCGCGTCGATGTTACCGGGGGCATGGGGAGAACCCTGCGTCTCTGGAACAACGGCACCCCCTGGCTCCTCCACGGCCCGGTCGAAATCGACCGGGACCCCTTCGTCCACACATTTGCCGTGACGCCCTTCAAGGAGGGAAGGATCCGTGTAGAGCTCACCGACGGCCTCTACCTCTCGGCCCTCACCAATCCCATCTACTTCCGGCCGACGGGGGGATGTTCGGTCATGGCCGCCGCCGGGGAGAGGACGGCCCTGTGGCCTCTTCTGTTCCTGCCCATGGGCATCATGCTGCTTACATGCGCGGGGAGGGTCCGACTCGACCGGCGCCTCCCCTTGTCTTGACGCAGAAGCCTCAGACCTCGGTGACCTCCACCTTGGTCATCCGATCCCCCTGGCTGATGGCGTCCACCACGTCCTGCCCCTTCACGACCTTCCCGAAGACGGTGTGGTGGCCGTTCAGGTGGGGCTGGGGTGCGTGGGTGATGAAGAACTGGGAACCGTTTGTGTTCGGCCCGGCGTTCGCCATGGAGATGACCCCGGTCTCGTGCTTCAGGGGGTTCCCGGTGAGCTCGTCTTTGAACTGGTACCCGGGGCCCCCGTGGCCGGTGCCGGTGGGGTCGCCCCCCTGGATCATGAAGTTGCGGATCACACGGTGAAAGACGATGCCGTCGTAAAACCCTTCCCTGGCGAGGAATACGAAGTTGTTCACCGTCCTGGGGGCGTGCTCCGGGTAGAGCTCCAGCTCGATCTTTCCCCGGTCGGTCTCGATCGCCACCCGGTAGGTCTTGCTATCGTCGATCTGCATCACCGGTTCCGCGTCGAACTGTTTTTTCTCCATGTAGATTCTCCTTTCAACTACAATGAGTATGTGAGCACCAACGGCTCCTGTGGCTTTGTGTGAAATTCATCTTCTTCCCGTCTCGGAGCAGACTTCTTCATAATAGTCCACGTGCTCCCGGGCCCAGCGGTCCAGGCCGAAGTGCTCGAGCGCCCGGCGTCTTGCACCCTGCCCCAATCTCGCCCTGAGCCTCGGGTCCTGAACGAGCCGGTCAAGACCGTGGGCGAACGCCTCCACATCCCCGGGCTGTACAAGGAGTCCGCTCGTGTCGTGCTCGATGAGCTCGGGGATCCCCCCTACCGTCGTGGTCAGGATCGCACGCCCCGCAAAGGAGGCCTCGATCAGGGTGACGGGCAGTCCCTCGCGGTGCGACGGCATGGCCGTCACATCGATGAAGGGGTAGAGGTCGTCCACGTCGGAGACGAAGCCGGTGAAGGTGACCGTGTCGTCCAGGCCGAGCCGGCCGGCGAGCGACTTCAGGTCCGTCTCGGAAGGGCCGGAGCCCATGATGAGGCACGCGAGGCGCTCGGGCTTCTGCAGACGTGGAACGGCACGGAGCAGGACATCGAGCCCCTTTTCAGGGCTCAGCCGACTCACCGTGGCCACGCGTATCCTGTCATGGGGAATTCCGAATCGCTCGGAGATGGGGTCCCGCCTGCTTCGTTTCCGCGTAGACTTTGTCCCTTCAAGTGAACCTTCCGCCAGGTGTCCGTACCGGTCCGGCCCCGCGTTCAGAATCACGCGCACAAGGCCCGGGTCGATTCCCTTCTGCACCAGGCGCTCACGCTCACTGTTGCAAACATTGACAACCCCGTCGAAGTGGGGAAGCAGGCGGTAGAGAACATAGTCGTACAGTGGAGAGAGGCCCGAACGATCCCCCCAGCCGTGAATGGTTGTGACCAGCCGCACCCCGGTCCCCCGGGTGGCAAGGTATCCCAGGACCGAGGGTTTTGTGGCGTGACAGTGGAGCAGGTCGGCCCCGCGTATTCGCAGCTCCGCTCTGAGCCGCCCAACCGCGCCCAGATCGAGACGCCTGCGCACCGGGATGAGCGCGCTCGGGATGATGCCCTGGTTGGCGGCGTACCGGGGTCCGACCATGCGCCGGTTTTGGTCCAGGCGCTCCTCGATCAAGTAGAACAGCTCGACCTCGCCTCGGCCGCGGACGGCCATCTCTTCATTGATATGACGAAGACCGGGGATGCACATCTTCTCGGGCCCGCTCACAACACCCGTACTGAACAACTGAACCACCTTCATTGGTAGTAACCTCGCGTCCCCTCGTATCCCTCTCTCTTTGTGCCTTTGTGCCTCTGCCCCTTTGTGCCTGACTCACAGTGTATCCGCTACAATAGAAAGTTGACATCGATCTGTAAAGCCTTTACCGTCTCCGCCATGTGGGCCAGGGGTTTCAAAGTGATCCGGCGCTGGGCGTGGGCCCTCCTCTATGCAGGCGTCCTGTTGGCTGCGCTGCCCTACACGCCGATGCTGCTGCGCTGGCTGGAGCGCTTTGCCCTGCCCCTCTTCTCCGGCCTCGCTCCCAAAATCCTCGGCCTGTGCGCCTGGGCCCTCCTGGTCCTCTACGCTTCCTTCGCCAGGCCGAAGCACCGTGCGTTGCGAGCCGTCGGCCTTACCCTGATCGGCGCCGTCTACGCGGCCCTGCTCCTCTTCGTCATCCACTTCCCGGCCGAAAGGCTCCACCTGTTCGAGTACGGGCTGCTCGGGATCCTGGCCTGGCGGGCTTCACCGGGCAACGAGCGAACTTTGCTCAGAGCCTGGCGTACCGCTGCGTTTCTCGCGGTCGTGAGCCTTCTCGATGAGGGCATCCAGGGACTGATCCCGGGCCGCTACTACGACATCCGTGACCTCTACATCAATCTTGCAGCCGGAGGGCTCGGCGCGGCCGTCCTCTCCCTGGCCAGCCGGGACCGATCCGTCGAGGCGATCGTAACACAACCACCGTACCACCCGGCAGCCGACATCACGGCGGCAATCGTCATTGCCGCCGTGATCGCGTGCGCGGCCACAGTCGGACGCCCGCCATTCGATGAGCAGGCGATTGCCGGAGTGTGGGGAAGGACGGGAGAGTGCGGGATCTTCGAGGAGATCGCTTTCGACGGCGCCGGCGCTTTCACGTGGAGCGACCGGGAGGGAAACCGCGCCCGCGGGCGCTATGCCCTGGGGGGGAATCGTCTGGACGGACCGCTCCTGCAGATCGAGTGTACCTGGGCTGATAATAAAAGCACGTGCGGATTCCACCCGGGATTCAAAGCGAACATGTACATAACGATCGAGGCGGACCGCTTCTTCATCAACGTCGCCCCGGAAGCTCCTTTGGTCCGGATAGTGCACTAAGGAATTATCATCCTTCGGACGGACTTTTTCTCCCAGATTTAAAACGCAAAGCCGCAAAGACGCCAAGGCGCAAAGGAAAATGAATCGATCGATTCAAAGGGATTCAATTGAGGGTCGTTGCGAGGAGCGCCAGCGACGAAGCAATCCACTGAGCACCGAGGCATACTGGGCCCGGGGGATTGCTGCGGGGCTCCGCCCCTCGCAACGTCCATAACTTTTTCCATATTCCCCTTGGTTTATCTTCCCTTTGCGTCTTTGCGCCTTTGCGTTAAAAATCTTCTACGGAAAAAATTGGATTTCCTGCGATCGAGCTACAGCTTCCCCTTCTCGAACAGATAGCTTCCGATGAGCAGCGCATCCAGCCCTGTGCCGCAAAAGCACCGTATCGCCTCCACAGGCGTGCAGACGATCGGCTCATCCCGGACATTGAAGGAGGTGTTCAAAATGGCGGGAACGCCGGTCCGGCTATGGAATGCCTCGATCAGTGAATAGAAGGGGCCGCCTGCCTCTCTGGAGACGGTCTGGAGCCTGCCCGTACCGTCGGCGTGGGTCACGGCCGGAAGCCGATCCCCGGCCTCGGGCCGGAGGCGGCCGGCAAAGGACATGAAGGGGGAGACGTCCGGGTCCTCGAAGATCTCGGCCGCGCGATCCCCGAGCACGGCCGGGGCAAAGGGCCTGAAGGTCTCACGATCCTTCACAGCTCGGTTGACCCGATCCGCCATCTCCGGCGGCCGGGGGTCCGCCAGGATGCTCCGGGCGCCGAGGGCGCGGGGCCCGAACTCCATGCGCCCCTGAAACCACCCGAGGATCTTGCCTCCGGCCAGTAGTTCGGCCCCATACTCGGCCGGCTGGTCCACGACCCTGAACCGGAGCCGGGCCCTCTCGGCGGCGAATCGAACCTCCTCGTCGGTAAAGGACGGACCCAGCAAGGCGCTGCGAAGGGGCGCAGGCCTCTCCCTGCCGCCGGTGTAGAAAGTCCGGTAGAGGGCGGCGCCCATGGCCGCCCCGGCGTCGCTCGGCGCCGGGGGCACGAAGACCTCCTCGAAACCGGTCTCCGAGCGGATCTTTCCGTTGGCCGCGCAGTTGAGAGCCACGCCCCCGGCCAGAACCAGACGGGGGCTCCCCGTGTCCAGGCGCAGCCGGCGCAGGACGTGGAACAGGGCCTCTTCGAGCCGCTTCTGAAGGTTCCAAGCGATGGAGCGGTGCTGGTAGTCGATCGGCTCCCCGGGCCGGCGGGGCGGCCCCAGGGCCTCCTGGCCCCTGGCAGAGAGAAGCGGCTTGTACATGCCGAAGGTGAGGTGAAAATTCACGAGGTCCGTGTCCACTCTGAAGCCGCCCTCATCATCCAGGACGATGAGCTTCTCGAAGAAAGCTTCATACGGGGCGTGGGGCCCGCCGTAGGCAGCCAGTCCCATCACCTTGTACTCGTCCCCCACGGGCCTGAAGCCGAGGTGCTCGGTGACGGCCTGGTAGACCGTGCCCAAGGAGTGAGGAAACCGGATGCGCCGGACCGTTTCGAACCGGCGGCCCTCGCAGCGGTACAGGGAGGTGCTGTGATGCTCTCCCATCCCATCGACCACGCACACGGCGGCCTCGTCGAATCCGCTCAGCGGAAAGCTCCCTCCCAGATGGGCCAGGTGGTGCTCGACAAATCGCACGGGGGGGAGGCGCCGGTCCGGAAAGAGGCTTGCGAGCTGCTTTCCCGGAGTGAGGCGCATGATGCCGGCCAGGGCGACGCGGAAGACATAGTGATAGAAGAGGTCCCGGCTCGGCCGGCGCAGGTATCCGAGGCCCTGGGCGAGGGCCGGAGCGAGGTGCTTCGCGCCGTTCCAGAAGAAGGCGAACTCGTCGAGGTCCTCGGGCCCCAGTCCGGCCCGGTCCAGGGTGTAACGGATGGCGCGAACAGGGAAGCTGTTCAGGGAGGCGTACTTCTGGCGGCTCAGGCGCTCCTCCTCGATGGCGAAGAGGATGCGACCGTCCTCCACCAGTGCCACGGCGCTGTCGTGGAGATTCCCGGAGATTCCTAGAATAAGCACTTCGTTCTCGTACTGGGAATACAATACGATCGGCAATACCGATCATTCAGGGGCAAAGGGGCAGAGGGGCAAAGGCACAAAG
>CAZFWM010000056.1:16671-29571 GCA_964522545.1 uncultured Thermodesulfobacteriota bacterium | reverse complement strand
TGATACATGAGGTCATTCTAAAAGTCTATAGCTGAAATGTCGCTGTAGTACTAACGCTTTCCTAAAAATATACCACGGGCCGGTCGTACCGGAAGCGAGTCCCGTGGGGTGATCCGTCCTTCCAGATCAGGTCGAAGGAATCCACGCGATAGATGGAGCCGTCATACAGATTGATCAGCCAGTTCCGTATCACCATGGGCTGTTCCCGCCGGACGCGGAGCAGGATGAGGCCGTCATCCGCAGGACATGGGCGGTGCGGGATCCCTGTCGAGTAGGCCCTATTGTTTTGTGAGGAGCTGCTCATCACATCCAGGGTGCCCGTGTCCGCCCCTCCTGTACGCCTGTAGCTGTTCAGGTCGATCACGAGGGTCTCTTCCTCGCGTTCGAGGTAGGGGCCCCGTTCGAATTTTATCCCAACAGGAAGGGGTTCGGCCTGCCAGTCTGTCTCCATTTCGGTGAAGAAGAGTGTGGATCGATTCGAGGGGTCGGTCATATCCAGAACCGGACGGCCGGGACGCTCTGCTTCACTGACGATCCAGTCTCCATCCGGGAGCCGGCCGAGGTCGATGCCGACGGTCACGGCCCTGTCGATCTCTCCGGCTTTTTCCTCCTTGGCAGGGTCCTTGGAGCGCAAGGCCCATTTGATGAGGTCCATCTCCAGGTAGATGTTGTAGAACTCGCCAAGTCTGGGTAGATCGGAGAATAAAAAATTCTCGTTTTGGATGATCTGCACCCGATTATTTCCTTGGCCAAGCCGCTCCCAAATTCGAGAGATATTCGGTCCGATAGGGGGAGAGCCGAAGTGCCTCTTGATGAGGGCGTAGTAGGGTCGCGTTTCTTTAGCGTAGACGCTGCCGCTCTCGTAGTACGCGCTCTCCGGCTCGAGATCGAGGCGTCCGGCCCCTGCGATCCCCAGGTGGAGCAGGCCGATCAGGACCAGGAAGAGGGACGCCGTGGCCGCTTGTCTTTTACGCACGGCCTCGCCGAGGCGGGCCAGGCCGAGGGTGATAGCAATGAAGATGGGAAAATAGGCGGTCATGCCTATGCGCATCTTGTCCGCCTCCAGCCAGGACGACTGGGTCCCCAGCACGAAAAAGACGAACAGGATGAAAGGGACAAACTGGAGAAACACATCCCGGTTTCGCCGGAAGAGCGTAACCAGTCCCAGGACGGCCGCCGCTGTGAGGAGGGTGCCTGAATAGTGGACGAAGTGGATCGGGAGGAAGAGGACGTTCGAAAAGGGGAGGTACGGCGTCCTCTCCAGGGAGAGGGAGTGCCCGTGCACTCCCGGAACCGGCGGGTAGACGGCCAGGTGGGGGAGGTTGATGGAGAAGCAGATGAGAAAGCCGAACAGGAATAGGAGGACCGAGCGACCAGAGAATCGCCGACCCAGGATCGCGGCCACGGTGACCGGAAGGAGAAGGCCCAGCGGCAGAAAGCTCAGGCCCAGGCCCCCGGTGAATCCGCAGAGCAAGCCCATCAACAGGGGCGCCCTCCAGTTTCTGACTACCAGAAAGAAGAGGGCCGAGCTGAACGACAGGGCCATGAAGTTTCGGTCCAGCACCGCCGTGTCGAGGAGGTGCGGGTGGAGAACGGAGATGAAGAGGGCGAGCAAGGAGAAGATGCGCCGGCCGGTGATGGCCTCGACCGTCAGGTAACTGAAGGCGGCGAGCTGGACCGCCAGCAGGGCGTGCAGCACCTGCAGGCCGTGTCTGCCGAAGATCACGAGCATGGTGGAGGGGATCACTATGTTCGCCGGGGTGCAAATGATGCGGTGGGTGTCCATGAGTGTGCCGGAGCGGAGACGGATCATTTCTTCCATCTCGGGCTGAAAAAGGAGCTGCGTCTTGAACAACTGGAGATAGAAACACTTTGCGTCCCCTTTGACGATCCAGGAATAGAGCTGGAAGAAGAGCTCCTCGCTGCTGTGGATGCAATAATACAGGGCACCCACCAGGGCCAGAGAGGCGAGAAACAGAAGGAGGTCGGCGGAGGGCCGGGACGCCCTGAGATTGAGAAAGAATAGCTTGATAGGCCGGACCAGTGCCAAGTTGGCCAGGCATGAGACCAGGATGACGAGAGGGGTCGAGTTGTACACACCCAGCAAGAGCGAGGCCGCGCCGCAGAGGAATGGAACTACGATGAGTCCGGCGGTCAGGCAGAGGGCCGTCCTGGCCTCGGTGGAGAGATCGGTTCGCCTGAAGATCCACTGGCCTGCGCCCAAGCCGGGCAGGATGAAGACGATCTCGATGAGGATGATTGTCTTGAGGGAGAGGAGAAGTTCTAGGACCTCGCGAAGAGGTAGGATGAAAGACATCTCCTGCCGTGATCCGGATTAGACAGATTGGCTGCCTATACCGTCCTCAGGGCCGCCCCCTTCCACCAGAGCGCCGTGATCCGGCGGGGACGGGGACCTGAGCGCTTCCTTGAGCGCCATGTCGATGAAGTGGAGCTTCTCATCCTGGTGATTGGCTCTCTCGGCCATCTCCTCGATCTTGGACTCCATGCCCCGGAGTCGCTCCAGGAGCTCCAGCTTGATATCGAGGGACCGGAGTTTTTCCGCCACGCCCTTTATTATCGGGGAGAGATCCGCAAGCTTTAGATCGATGGCCGGGATCTTTTCGAGCTCCGAAGCTTTGGCGTCGAGCTCCTTGAGCTTCTGATCGTGACTCGTGGTGAAATTCCATATGTCGCCGAGCATGGCCTCCACGGATTCGATCCTCTGCATCTTGGCGGCCTGGATGTTGAGGGCGCTGGTGATCCTGTTGTTGTCATCGTGGATGCGGGTCTCTACCTTGCCGAGCTTTCTGCGCAGGTAGAGGACGTGAAGTACGAAAAAAACAAAAAACAGCACGACAAGAAAAAAGAACAAGGTGCCTGTCATCTCAGCCTCCGAACCATGAATCGTGGCCCAGTGGGGTAATCCCATGATCTATCAATGCGTGAGCGTATTTATTATAACAATTGCCGGAATTTTGCAAATCCTAAATCCGAGCTAATCCACCGGCTCTGCCGGTGAGAATTGAAAAGGATCTACCGAAACGAGCGAGAAAGTGATCGCCGGGCAAATCCGGTTATATAAAAGCCGGTGGATTAGCTCGGATTTAACAATTGGAGAATTTCGACTCCGATAGACGTCTGAAGGGAATAGAGATAGAGGGAAGAGAGAAAGTGAGGGAATGTCTAGTAGCCAGTGAGGTATCATTATTTTATTAAAACTCCATGAATTCCGAGAGACGAAATTCTCCAAACGGATCAGCGACCACCACCTTGCGGGTGGTGGTCGCTGATTATGATACTTCTGTACGATCGTTCATTCCAACAATTCGTGAGCCTTCTTCAGTCTTTTCGAGATCTGAATGTCGTAAGGACATTTCGCCTCGCACACGCCGCACTCCTTGCAGTCGCTCCCCTTGAGATCGAAGCCGCGGTACTGGTCCCTGGGCCGCTTTTTGTAGCCGTATATGGTGGTGAATCCCTCGAGCCTCAGGATGGCGTCGATGTCCATGCGCCAGCCGTGCGTGTCGCAGGGAGCGCAATGTTTGCACGTGCGGCAGTAATCATCGCCGAGGAAACGGCGGGCCGCCTCGCTCAGCCCCCGGCGATCCTCGGCCGAGAGCGAGGGGGGGGCCTCGGCGACCTCCACGGCCTCGTCCACCTGGTCGATGGTGCGCATTCCCACCACGGCCGAGGAGACGGCCCCGTTTGCGAGCACATAGCCGAGGGCGTTGCGGACCGTCATCTCCTTGGCCCCCGGAGCGGGCTCATCGTGCTCGAAGCAGGGGTCCACGAGAAATCCCCCTCCCAGAGACTTCATGGCCAGCACCCCCACATCCTTCTCGGCGGCACGCCGGAACAGGTCCTCTCCGAGGGTGTGGCCGAGATGGTAGGGAGAGAAGATCACGTCGATCTCGTCGATCTCCAGCACGCTTTCCAGGACGTCCGTGCGGTGTCCGCTCACGCCGATGAACCGGATTGTGCCCTTCTGGCGGGCCTCGGTCATGGCGCGGATCACCCCTTCGCCCACCCGGCTTCGCAGCTCGTCCACGGTGTTCACGCTCTGCATCATGTAGATGTCGATCACGTCCACGCCGAGCCGCTCGAGGCTCTGCTCTATGGCGTAGCGCATGCCTTTGTAGTTGTGGGAGGCCGCCTTGGTGGAGATGATGACCTGGTCCCGAACGCCGAGGAGGGCATAGCGGACCTTGATCTCGTCATAGTCCTCGGCCGTGTCGATGAAATTGATTCCGCGGTTCAGGGCATAGTGGAGGACCCCGATGCTGGTTTCGCGCGTGAAGGAGGGATCGATCCAGGAGCCGCAGCCGAGCCCTACCACCGAGATATCGAGCCCGGTCCGGCCCAGGCGTCGGTACTTCATGATATCCTCCCGTATACTCGGGCCCTCGACCCTGACGACGGAGGCCGTGGCAGGGGCCCGGATCGGTTCACATCGCCGAAAACGTGTGATAAATTAAATATCTTGGGAATATCTATATTATTAGAAATATCCCGACGGGTCAATTTCGCCGTGTCGGATTCGAACAGGAGATGTCATTGGACGAGCGGATCGAACGCCTTTTTAGCTGGTCGCGGGGTGAGAAGGCCGCCCCTTTCAACATTGAGCTACACCCGACCAACCTCTGCAACTGCAATTGCCTGATGTGCGGCACCCGGGCCGAGTACCGTCGGGTGGCTCGGGTGGAGCCCGACTTCAGCCTCGAGAAGGTCAAGAGCTGGGAGATGAGCGACGAGAGGATCATAGCCCTCGCCGGCGAGAGCGCGGCCCTGGGCGTGAGAAACTGGCTTATCACCGGCGGCGGGGAGCCCTTCGTGCGGCGCGAGGCCACCCTGGCACTCATGGGAGAGATCAAGCGCCTGGGGATGTGGGGGAACATCAACACCAATGGGGCCCTCCTCACCGAAGTCGAGGTGGAGAGCATCGTGCGCTGGGGATGGGACATGGTGATGTTCAGCATCGACAGCCACGACCCCGAGGTGCACGACCGCCTGCGCAACAAGGCCGGCACCTTCGAGCGGGCGACCCGGGCCCTGGAGCTCTTCCAGCACTGGAAGGAGCGGCTGGATAAGAGCGTTCCCAAAGTCGTCTTCAACTCCGTCCTGTTCCGGGATAACTGCGAAAGTCTCCCCGAGATGGTGAAGATGGCCGGGAGGCTGGGCTGCGAGGACATCACCCTCATCCCCCTGATCAAGTTCGACGACATCACCCCCGGCCTCGAGCTCGGCGAGGCGGAGCGGGCCGTGCTCCAGGACCGGATCGACGACGTGGCCGAGACGGCCCGGAGCGCCGGGGTCTCCACCAACATCGAGTCCTTCCGGGAGCATAAAGTGGAGGACACGAGCCGCATGGACGAGATCATCATGGACGGCCTCGAAGATCCCCGCAACGGGGACTTCAGCGAGATCCCGTGCTTCGAGCCGTACCTCAACGTGGTCATCCAGATGACCGGGCAGGTGAGCCCGTGCTGCATGCTGAGCACCACAAAGGAGAACGTGAAGGAGAAGGGACTCGCCGAGATCTGGCACGGGCCGTTCTTCACGGGCCTTCGGGCCATGCTCGCCTCGGGGGATCTACCCGAGGGTTGCTCCACCTGTGTCTTCCAGCAGGTGGTCCGCACCAAAGAGATCCGGGAGGCCCTGCGCGAGAGGATGGAGCTGGGGTGATTCCGGTCACTTTCTTCCGGAAAAGAAATTTAACGCAGAGGCGCAGAGACGCAGAGAGAGAATTGGTGGAACATGGGAAAATATTTTTCACCACAGAGGACACAGAGGGCCCAAAGAGAGAATCAATGGAATCAAAACTCTTTCTTCCTCTGTGCCCTCTGTGTCCTCTGTGGTGAATTTAAAAGATCCGATTTCTCCCTGCGGTCGAAATGACATAGAGTGGAACTGAGCATTTATTGATCATGACCAAGGCCGAAGTCATAGCCCGCTGGGCGAGGGGCGAGGAGCCGGGCCCCTTTATCGTCGATCTGAGTCCCACGGACTACTGCAATATCCGATGCCGATCGTGCTGGATGAGGAACCCGGCCTTTGAGGGGAAGCTCGATTCGAAGCACTACGAGGTCCCGGCGGGTCGGCTCATCGAGCTCGTCGAGGAGGGGGCCCAGATGGGGGTCGCCGAGTGGGAGATCACCGGCGGCGGCGAGCCCTTGGTGCGCAAAGATATCACCCCGCGCCTGGTGAAGAGGATCATGGAGCTCGGAATGGCCGGGAACATGACCACCAACGGCACTCTCTTCTCCCGGGCGCTGGTGGACCGGATGGTCGGGGGGGGATGGGCCAAGGTGGTCTTCAGCCTCGACGGCCACGACGACGGGGCGAACGACTACCTGCGGGGAAAGAGAGGGAGCTTTGCACGCTCCACGAAAGGACTGACTCTGTTCAAGGAGGCCAAGGAGAAGATCGGTGCCGAGGGGCCGATGATCGCCTTCAACACCGTCCTATCGAGACGGAACGTGGACCACCTGGCTGATATGATCGACCTGGCCGCCCGGTACGGGGTCGACATGGTGAACTTCGAGCCGATCACGGTCCACTCGCCCCTGGGCGAGGCGCTCTCGCTCGGGCCGCCCGAGCTCGGGCGGCTCCCTGAACAGGCCGAGAAGGCGGCCCGCGCGGCCGAGCAACTCGGGGTCGTCACCAACGTGGCAAACTACGCCGAAGGGGATCTCGCCGCAAATGCCAACACCATGGATCAGGTGATCCGGCGGGACGGGAGCGGGGAGGCGGGTCCTTTGGAGCCGGAACAAAGGGAAGAGGCCGGCCCGACGACGGAGGATTATCTGAGCCTCGTCTGCTACGAGCCCTGGTACCATCTCGTGATCAAGGTGGACGGACAGGCCGGGCCCTGCTGCATCTACGACGAGGCGGGGATCAGCATAAAGGACCACTCGCTGAGAGATGTCTGGCATGGTGAGCACTTCCGGCGCATCCGCGAGGCGATCCGCTCCAGGCGACTTCCGAGGTACTGCGCGATCTGCAATGCGGGCCAGGTGATCACGAACCGGCAACTGCGCGCCGAGATCGCCGCGCATCTGGAGGCGCCGTAGCTGTCCAGCCGGTGGGATCCGGCTGAACTGCATTGGAAATTGGAAATTGGAAATTTTAAATTTCAAATTGCTGTTCTCAATCCAGTATAGCCGTTGTTGTCAATGGCGATACTACTCCGGAGCGGCGTAATGGATGCGGTTATCCGGACGCTGCGTGACTGGTGCGACGGGAGCGTGCCGCCCCCCTTCGGGATCGAGCTCGCCCCGACCCTGCGCTGCAACCTCGACTGCCTGTTCTGCTGGCGCTACGGCCGGGACTCGATCGACTCCCCGCCGGAGCTCCCCCTGGACGAGTACCGCAAGATCATCGCCGCCGCCTCGCGCATGGGGGTCCGGGAGGTCAAGCTGATCGGGGGCGGCGACGCCTGCGTCCGGGCCGACACCTTCGAGATCCTCCCCCTCATCAAGGAGGGGGGCATGTTCGGCTACATGTGCACCAACGGGACGATCTTCAAGGAGGCCCATGTAAGCCGGCTCGTGGAGCTCGGCTGGGACCACCTCAAGATCAGCTTCCACGGGGCCGAGGCCGCGACCCATGACGACCTGGTCAACCGGGCCGGTTCGTTCGATCGGGTAATGCGCACCCTGCGCTTCTTCGCGGCTCACCGCTCGAGGCTCGGCTCCGGGCTGCCGCGCATCGAGTTCGGCGTGGTGCTCGTGAACAGGAACTATCGCGAAACGGTCGACATCGTGCGCCTGGCCGCCGAGGAGGGGGTCGATTCGGTCTTCATCGAGCCGATCACGGTCTACACGGAGATGGGAGAGTCCCTGCGCCTGAGCGAGGAGGACACGGCCGCCTTCGGCGAGCTCTCCAGGGAGGCGAAGGCCCTGGCCGACCGCCACGGCATCGAGACGAACCTGGACAACTTCTTCGGCGCCACCCTGGTGGAGAGCACGAACCGGATGCGCCGGGTCCTCTACTCCCATGACGAGCAGGAGGATCCCTTTGTGGACAGCCCCTGCTTCGAGCCCTTCTACCGGATGGGTATACGGGTGGACGGGCGGGTGGGGCCGTGCGGCTTCTTCGACGAGGACGACGGGGAGTACATCGCCGGGAAGGACCTCGAGGAGATCTGGACCGGGCCCTATTTCACCCGGAGGCGCCGCGAGATGCTGGAGCGCCGGCTCGGCAAGCAGTGCGAGCGATGCTGCACCACCCTGGTCATGAACAACCAGATCATCCGGGACAAGCTGAGGGCCTCGACCCGGGGCTCCGGCCTTCTTGAGAAGGCGATCCGCTTCACCCGGAGGGGCCGGACCGGGAAAGAGGCCCGGGAGGAGGTCGGCCCGAAATGAGCCGGATCGAAAAGCTGCGAACCGCCATCGTCGACGGCGTGCCGATCGGCCCGGAGCGGGTCATGATCAGCCCCACGGACACGTGCAACATCACGTGCCGGACCTGCTGGCGCCTCGACAAGGACGAGGACCCGAACCTCTGGAGAGACCAGGAGCTCGGCCTCGAAGAGATCGAGGCGGTTCTCGACGACTGTGTCGCCCTCGGAGTCGAGGGGATCGACTTCACCGGCGGGGGCGAGCCCTTTGTGCGGCCCGAGATCTTCGACATCCTGGGCATGATCAAGGCCCGGGGGCTCTCGGGCTCCCTCACCAACAACGGGACGCTCCTCCACGAGGAGAGAGCGCGACGGCTCATCGCCATGGGGCTCGACGACATCTGCTTCTCCATGGAGAGCTTCGAGCCCGAGGTGAACGATGCGATCCGCGGCAGCGGCGTCACCGAGAAAGCGGTCCGGGCCCTGGAGACCGTGCGCCGCCTCAAGGGAGAGCTCGGCTCCGACGTGCCGGTCCTGCGGATCGGCACGGTGGTCACGAATTTGAATTACAATCGCCTCGACGGGCTGATCGACTTTGCCGCCCGCAACGGCGTGGCGGCGATCAACTTTTCTTTAATGCTGGTCTGGGGCTCGAACCGGGACCTGGCGATCTCCCGGGAGCAGGCCGGGGAGGTGCTCGAGGCCCTGGGCCGGGCCCGGGAGCGCATCGACCGGCACGGATTCTACTCCAACCTCCCTTCGATCCTGCGCCACGGCCTGTTCGAGCACGAGCTTCCCCGGTTCTGCTTTGCCCCCTGGGACATGGCCTTTGTCAACTCCCGCGGCGAGGTGCTGGCCTGCTGCATCCTGGCGAGCGTCTACGAGAACGTCCTCGGGAACGTGCGCGGCGAAGGGGGCTTCAAGGCCCTGTGGACCGGGGATGCCATGGAGCGCTTCCGGGAGCGGATACGGGAGGGCCGGTTCTATGAGGATTGCCGGCTCTGCCTGCCCGAGTTCATCGACATATTCAACCGACGATGCGAGGATATGGAGGGCCCCGGCTGGCCGCCGGGTGGGGTGGTGTAGGGCGGAGCAACTTGATTGCACAGGGAATCTGATTTTTTCCGTTGAAGGGTTTTAACGCAAAGGCGCAGAGACGCAGAGAGAATGGAAACCAAGGAGCTTATGAAAAAGCTTTTTTTCACCACAGAGGACACAGAGGTCACAGAGAAAGAAAAAGTTTGATTGCATTTATTCTATCTCTGTGACCTCTGTGTCCTCTGTGGTGAATTTTTTTTAACGTAAGGTTTGAATTCTCAGAGAGCATAAGTCCGCCCGAAGGGCATTAAGTTCATTCGATAGGAAATCCAATTGACCCCGAAGGGGTCAGGTCATGTAGCCTGGGGTGTCAACCCCAGGAACAAGGGTGCTCATCAGCTCGCCCGAAGGGCGACAACTAGACTCACATTTTCATGACTGGCTGGAATTTGTCAGTAACGGAAGAACAGAATTACCTTTTCCGGAGGGACTCATGCAGATCATGATCGTCTTCCAGGGCATCATCCCCACCAAGGCCTATCCCGTGACCGGCAACGGCCTGCGGGCCTGGGCGATAGGCAGGGCCCTGGAGGAGAAGGGGCACAAGGTCTATTATTCGACGCGAGCGGTTCCCATGGTGGGCCTTGAGGACCTGCCCGAGGAGATGCGGGACTACACCTTTTCGTCTCGGGCCTCCCTGCACGCCCTCGTGAAAGCGGTCGGCCCCGATGTGATCATCGCCTCCCACCCCGAGGACATCAACGATCTGGTTGGCCTCGACGTGCCCCTGGTGGCGGATCTCTTCTCGCCGCGGCTCCTGGAGCTCCAGTTCGAGCAGGCCCGCCGCGAACGGGAAGTCATCAGCCATCTCCACAGCCTCAGCAACGCGGACTTCTTCGTCTGCACCAACCAGCGCCAGAAGTACTTCACCCTGGCCTGGCTCATGATGAGCGGCGTGGACTGCCACGAGATTCCGATAGCGGTGGTTCCGATCTCGACCTCTCCGGTCCTTCCAAAGCCCCGGAAGCCGAAGGCGGTCACTGTGGTGAGCGGCGGGATCTTCTGGCCCTGGCAGGACTCGGTTTGGAGCCTCAGGCTCCTCATCGAGACCATGGAGAAGGCGAAGAAGGGGAAGCTGCTTCTCTTCGGCGGCGACTATCCGATCGAGCGGGCCACGGTGGGCCAGCTCAATCCCCTCGAGAGCCTTCCAAAGAGCAAGCGTATAGAGGTTATGGGCATGAAGCCGTACCCGGAGCTGATGCGCGCCTACAGCGAGGCCTCGCTCGCCTTCGATTTCGTGCGCCGCAACAGCGAGAGGGAGTTGAGCGCTTCGTTCAGGATCATCGACTATCTGGCCGCCGGGCTCCCGGTGGTGACCAACAGCTTCACTGAGGTCTCGGAGGCGATCGCCGCCTACGAAGCGGGGTGGATCGTCGAGGAGGAGGACCCGGCCGCGCTGCGCCGGGTTCTCAAAGATGTGCTCAGCCACCCGGCCGAGATCTCCCGGGCGGGGCGCAACGCCCAGCGGCTCGTTCGCGAAAGATTCACCTGGGAGCAGACCATCGCCCCTCTGGAGGCCTTCTGCCGGGCTCCGCGCAGAAGGGAGAAGGGGAAGACCTTTTTGAACACCCTCATCTTCAAGCTCTGGTCCGACGAGGAGTCGATCCAGTCCAAGGAGGAGGAGATCGCCGGGCTCGGCAAGACCATGGCCCAGCTCGAGGAGGATATGACCAGGGAGGTCACTCTGCGCGAGAGGGCCTACCTCGACCTGAAGGAGACGGAGCGGATCGCGGATCAGCAGCGAAACGAGATCCGCCAACTCGAAGAGAATCAAAAGATCCTCAAGGAAGCCAAGAACAGCGAGATCGCCGCCCTCAAGGAGGAGCTGGTGCGGAGCTCACGGAGGATCGAGGAGCTCAAGGTCGAAAGCGACCAGGCCCGGCGCGAGCTGGAGCAGGGCCAGGAGATCGCCAAGAAGGAGGTCGAGCACTACCGGGAGACTCTCGACAAGACCAAGCTGGAGATCGAGGCGGGCAACAAGAAGCTCGTGGAAAGCATGGCCCAGGTCGATGTCCTGCGATACCAGAGCGAGCAGCTCCAGGAGGCCCTCGGCGTGGCCCGCAAGGAAACCGAGGCTGTGACCCAGGCCTTCGAGACGATGCGCCTCAGCATCGAGGCGGGAGAGAAGGGGGCAGCCGACCTGTCGGCCAGGCTCGACGTGCTGGCCTATCAGAAGGAGCAGTTCCAGGAAACCGCCGACCAGGGGGCGCTGCGCATAGAGGAGCTGGAGGAGGTGGCGGGCGAGGCCCGGAAGAGGCTCGAGGCCGCCCTCGAAGAGAGGTCCCGCCTGATGGGCGATAAGGAGGCCCTGAGAGCCGAGCGTGAGCAGTGGGTCAAAATGCACGCCCGCGACGAGAAGGCGATCGAGGAGGCCAAGAAGGAAAAGTCTCTCCTCGCGGAGGGGCTGGAGGCGATGACCAAGGAGCGGGACTCCCTCTTTTTGGAGACGGAGCGGGCCCAGGTGGACAAGAAGAACCTGGCCAGAGAGCTGGGAATTGCCGAGGAGAGGATCGATGAGCTCCGAAAGGCCCGTTCGAGCCTCGAGGAGAAGTTGGCCAAGCTGGAGGAGGAGCGCCTGGAGAGATTCACCATAGTGGAGACTCTGAAGTTCCAGAACGAGCAGGCCGTCAAGGACATCTCATCCATGGAGCGGCTCTGTGAAAAGCTGCGCCTCGACTTCGACGAGCAGAAGGAGAAGGCCATGGAGGCGAGCAGGGAGTCCGGGATCCTGCGGGTCCAGCTCGACGAGGCCCGGGACGGTGTCAGGAAAGCCGAGGGGGAGGTAGACCTGATGCGGCGCGAGGCGGGCGAGAAGGCGGACCGGTTTCAAAAGCTCGTGGCCGAGAAAGAGGTCCTGAGCTACCAGCTCGATGAGCAGTCCCGCTCGGCCGAGGAGCTGAGACGCGAGATCGAGACCGCCCAGACCGAGTGCAGAGAGCTGGCCGGAGTCGTGGCGGACTTCAAATCGAAGATCGAGCGGGCCCGCGAAGCGGCGGAGGCGCGCGAAGGCTCCATCCAGGCCCTCGAGGGCGAGATCGAGACCAGCGGGGCCCGGGTGAGCGATCTCACGCGAGAGGTGGAGGAGCTCCGTGCCCGTGAGACAAAGAACCTCGGGGAGATGGAGGTGATGGGCCGGACCCTGCAGGAGAAAGAGGCGATGGTGGTGGAGATGGGGGCCAAGCTGGAGGAGGCCGCGCGAAGGGAGGAACAGGCTCAAAGGGACCGGGATCTTCTGGCCAGGGCTCAGCAAGGGCTGAAGGATATACAGGAGGCCATGAAGGAGCGCGAGGCCGCGACCGCGGCGATCCAGGATGAACTCCAGGCGCACAGAGAGAAGGAAAAAGCTGCGCTGGCCGAGCGGGAGGAGCGAGAGGCGAAGGTGGCCGAGATGCAGGTCATGCTGGCCGAGGCCGGCCGCCAGGAGGAGCGGGCCCAGAAGGAGAGGGAGAAGCTCGCCGAGG
>CAZFWM010000056.1:0-16571 GCA_964522545.1 uncultured Thermodesulfobacteriota bacterium | reverse complement strand
GTTGAAGCGCGTGAGGAACGGGCGCTCGAGATGGAGGTCGCCCTCAAAGAGGCCGGCCGCCAGGAGGAGCGGGCCCAGAAGGAGAGGGAGAAGCTCGCCGAGGCCCAGGAAGAACTGGATCGGATGAAGGCGGACCTGGAAGAGCGCGAGAGCGCCATCGAGGCGCTCCGCGACGAGGTGCTGGCCCATAAGGAGAATGAGAAGGAGGCCCTGAAGGTCGTCGACGAGCTGGACGAGACCCGAGAGGAGATCGAATCGCTTCGAAAGGAGATGGAAGGGCTGGTTGAAGCGCGTGAGGAACGGGCGCTCGAGATGGAGGTCGCCCTCAAAGAGGCCGCCCAGAGGGAGGAGCGGGCCCAGAAGGAGAGGGAGAAGCTCGTCGAGGTCCAGGAAGAGCTTGAACGGATGAAAGAGGCCCTGGAGGAGCGCGAGACCGCCATGGAGGCTCTCCGGGACGAGATGCAGGTCCACAAGGAGAACGAGAAGGAGGCCCTGAAAGCCTTGGAGGAACTGGAGAAGGTCGGAACGGAGAAGGAGTCGGTCCAGGCGGAACTGGAGCAGATGAAAGAGGTCCTAGAGGAGCGAGAGTCTGCCATCGAAACGCTCCGGGACGAGGTGCAGGGTTTCAAGGAGAAGGAGCTGGAGGAGCAGAAGAACCTCCTCGAGCTCGAAGCCGCGAGGTTCCAGTGCCAGCAGGCGCTCAGGGATCTCGAGAAGGTGGAGCAGATCTGCAATGGGCTGCGCACGGATCTCTATCACGAGCGCGACCGGGCCAAGAAACAATTGTCCGAGCTCGAGGCCTTTCGACACCAGAGCCAGCACGCAGCCAAGGACCTCGTCCGGCTCGATGCCCAGGCCCAGGAGCTCAGGGCCGAGGCGGAGAAGTTCAAGGAGGAGAAGGAGGAGCTGGTCTTCCAGCGCGCCCAGGCGCTCCGGGACATCGGAGAGATGGAGAAGATCAACCAGAAGTTCCGCACGGCCATCGAAGAGGCCGAAAAGGAGAAAGACGAGCGGTTCTATCAGAAGGAGCGGATCGTCGAGGACGTTCGAAAGATGGAGCTGCTCAATGAAAAGCTCCGCGGCGAGATGGGGAGCCTCAAGGCCGAGCTGGACAATGTCAAGTTCCAGCGGGACCAGGCGATGCGGGACGTGAACAATCTGGAGAAGATAAGCGAGGGCCTGCGAGGTCAGCTCCAGGAACAGACAGAGACCATCGAGAACATCCGCTCCACCCGTCAGTACAAGCTTTACAAGCGGTTCGCGAAAAAGTGAGAGAAGAGAGACATTAATGCATAAAGGCAGATAGGGATTCGAGCCATTCATCGAGACTTCTACGCGGCTTGCGTAGATGTTACCGAATTGTCCATTAGGGAAAATTATCACACAAAGACACAAAGCCACGAAGAAATGATAAAAAAGCTTTGTGATCTTTGCGGCTTTGTGTGAGAAAAAAATAGGTTGCGGCTCGGCCGCGTCTAGGATAAGAAGAGAATGGGAAAGAATGGCAAACTGTTCATTCCGTAAATTGAAAAAAACAAGACAGGGGACTTTGCGCCTCTGCCCCTCTGTGCCTGAAGTATAGGTTTTGCCGTGAGTGAAGGATCGCTACAGAGAGATCTGCGTTATCTTCTCTCTTACTACACTAGCATTCCCTTCGCCTATCCCGAGTTCGTCTCGATCGGGGTGACCATCGGGTGCTGCGCCAAGTGCCGGGTCTGCTCCCACTGGGAGGTCCCCTTCGAGAAGGAGGACGAGCTCACCCTGGCCGAGATCAAGGGGGTGATCGACCAGCTGGAACGGATGCGGGTGCACAAGCTCGACCTCACCGGCGGAGAGCCCCTCATGCGGCGGGACGTCACGGTCGAGGCCGCCCGGTACGCCCGGGAGCGCGGGCTCGAGGTCTTCCTTACCACGAATGCCATCCCCCTGAGCGACGACGCGGCCCGGGACCTCGTGCGCGCGGGCGTTGGCTACTTCAACCTCTCCCTCGACGGGGCCCGCCCGGAGACCCACGACCACATCCGCGGTGTGAAGGGGTGCTATGACAGGGTGCTGGCCGGGGTCGAGTACCTGAAAAAGCACAGGGCCGACGAGGGGGTCGAGGCGATGATCTCCTTTACCACCATCGTCAACGACGCCACCCTAGAGGAGCTTGTCGACGTGGTTCGGCTCGTCGACTCCTGCGGAATCGACGGGGTCACCTTCAACCCCTACGTGATCGACAATTATCACTGGGCCGATGTGAACTATGACGACGATGAATTCTGGATCCAGCCGGCCCGCATCCCGGCGGCGCGCGAAGTGGCCGCCGAGCTGATCGCCCTCAAGTCCGGCGGGGGCAAGATCCACAATCCGGCCGATGTGATCGAGCAGGTGCCGGGCTACTTCGAACAGAGAGAGAGCTTCGATCCCGGCGTCTGCCTGGCCGGGCTCCAGAACCTCTACATCAACTCCTTCGGGTTCGCCGACACCTGTGCCAAGGGGCCGAAGCTCAACGTGCGCGACATGTCGCTGCGCTCCATATGGAGGAGCGCGCGCTTCTTCCACACCCGCAGGAAGGTCCGCAACTGCACCGCCCCCTGTCTCTACGCCTGTTTCAAGAGAGTGAAGCTATCCGAGTACCTGCCATGGAAACGAAAGCAAGACGCCTGAGATATCTCTGGGGTCTGTGGGGCTCGCGCCTCATCGACTGGCCTCTCGTGAAGCCCCGGAGCGTGACGGTCACCCTCACCAGCCGGTGCAATTTGCGCTGTGTCATGTGCAACCACTGGAAGCACCCGACCCGGCCGGACCAAGAGATCTCCTATGCCCAGGCCGCCCGGGTGATCTCGGAGGCCGCGGAGTGGGGCGTACCCGAGATCGAGCTGAGCGGCGGGGAGCCGATGCTGAGGCGCGATTTCCTTGACCTGCTCCGGCACGCCCGCCGGTGCGGCGTCGGGGTCAATGTGACCACCAACGGAACCCTGATCGACGAGGAGGCGGCCGAAGAGTTCGCCCGCACCGACGGGCTCCGGCTCCAGATCTCGCTGGACGGGGCCACGGCCGAGACCCACGACTGGGTCCGGGGCGTACCCGGCGGCTTCGACCGGATCATGGCCGGCGTGGAGCGGATGCGCCGGGCCGGGTGCGGCGGGGACGGGACGCCTTACAATGCGACCACCGTGATCGTCGATCGGAACCTCGACGAGCTGGAGAGAGTCATCGAGCTCGCCCGGGAGCTCGGGTTCGCCTCGATCACATTCCAGCCGGCCGTGGACGACAACCTCGACATCCGGGCCCGGAACCCCGAAAACCCGCTCAGGCCCAGGGGGGAGCGCCTTGCTGACCTGGACCGCGCCATCGATCGGATCGTGCGGATCGGCGAGACCGACGGCTTCATCGGCAACGGCCGGGGCAACCTCGAATCGATCAAGGACTTCTTCCGGGACCGGCTCGATCCTGGGGAGATCCTCTGTTACGCCGGCTACATCGCCTGCATCGTCTCTCCCGACGGCCAGCTCTGGTCGTGCATGGGGAACGTGGGCCCCGTGGCCGAACACGGACTCCGGAATCAGTGGACCGCGACCCAGGCCCGGCTGCGCCGGCGCCAGATCCGGGCCTGCCGCACGCCGTGTCTCTACCCGTGCTACCTCGACGGCGACGCGGACAGCATCGTCGAGGCCACGGCGAGGATATTGAAGGAATGATTTAGGATTGACGATTGATGATTAGCGATTGCTTCTCCTGAAAAATGGTTTTTCAACCACAGAGGACACAGAGGTCACAGAGTGTAGGAATAGAGAGAAACGAATATGCTTTTTCTCTCTCTGTGCCCTCTGTGTCCTCTGTGGTGAATCCTCATATTGATAGACAGGAATTAATTTAGGAGTGGAATTACATGGAGCGACCCTGGGACATCGGTATTCGGGTCACGTGGCGGTGCAACCTGCGCTGCATCATGTGCGACATCTGGAAGACCCGGCCCCCGGCCGAGGAGCTCACTACGGCCGAGATCTGCTCCATCCTGGACGAGGCGCGCGACTGGGGTGTCCAGTACTTCGTCCTCTCCGGCGGGGAGCCCCTGCTCCGCCGTGACATATACGACATCATCGAACATGCCGCACGCCGGGACGTGAAGCCGTGCATGACCACGAACGGGGTGCTCATCACCCGCGAGGTGGCCCGCCGTCTCGCCGGGTCCGGCCTGCACAGCATGGACATCTCCCTCGACGGGGCGAGCGAAGCCACCGCCGATGCGATCCGCGGGGTGCCCGGGGCCTACGGTCGGACCCTTCAGGCCATGGAGCACATGTTTAAAGAGAAGGATGTCGATCTCTGGATCGCCACAGTGATCATGAACCAGAACCTCGAAGAGCTCCTTCCCCTGGCCCGACTCGCGGCCGAGGCCCGCCTGCCGATCAAGTACCAGCCGGTGGTGGTCTGGGATCTCGAGCCGTACACGCAGAACCGCAACGCAGCCTCCAGCCCCATGTGGGTCCCGCCCGAGCGGCTCGGCCTTCTGGATAAGGCCCTGGACGGGCTGATCGATTTCAAGAGGCAGTACCGGACCATCAACAACCCCATAGAGATGCTCCAGCAGATGAAGTCCTACTTCCGGGGCACCTTTGACAGCCCCTGCATTGCGGGCGGATCCATGGCCCTGGACAGCGACGGCTCCCTGCTCCCGTGCTGGTACTGGGGGGCGGTGGAGAGCGTGCGCGGGGGGAGGCTGCGCGAGGCCTGGGACTCTCCGGCCCTCGCCGCCGATTTCGATCGTATGAAAAGCTGCTCCAACAAGTGCATGCTGAACTGCCACTTCCCGGCCGACCCGATCGACCGCGGGCTCCGGGACTGGCTGCGCGGGAAGCCGGACGGGGAGGGTGAATTGCCGCGGGATGGATCGCACGGAGCTGAATGACGTGGACAGACAATGATTTTTTTTCTCGCAAAGCCGCAAAGAACGCTAAGAAAAGATAGATGACCTGGAACAGCCTATGAAAGGACACCCCCGCCGATTGGCGTCGAACCACCAAGACCTCAAGTCCACTCTCTGGGAAGCCGCCAACATCCTGCGCGGTTCGGCCGTCGATCGCACCGACTGGAAGGGCTACATCCTGCCGCTGCTCTTTTTTAAGAGGATCTGTGACGTCTGGGATGAGGAGACCGCCGAGGCCACGGAGACCTACGGCGACGCCAACCCTTCACTCTTCCCCGAGGTGCACCGTTTCCAGGTGCCAGAGGGCTGCCACTGGCGGGACATCCGGGAGACTCCGGCCAACATCGGCACCGCCTTAGCCCACGCCATGCAGGAGATCGAGCGGGCCAACCCCGATACGCTATACCGCGTCTTCGGGTCCGCCGACTGGGGCAACCGCGAGAAGTTCACCGATGAGCTGCTCAAGGACCTGATCGAGGGCTTCTCCTCGATCTCCCTCGGCAACGACGCCGTCGGTACCGACATTCTCGGTGACGCCTATGAATACCTCGTCGGCAAGTTCGCCGACGTCACCCGCCGCAACAAGGCCGGCGAGTTCTACACCCCGCGCAGCGTGGTGCGGATGATGGTCGAGATCCTCGATCCGCAGGAAGGTGAGTCGATCTGCGACCCCGCCTGCGGCACCGGAGGCATGTTGCTCGCCGCCATCGACCACGTGAAGCGAAACGGCGGCGACCCGCGCACCTTCTTCGGCAAGATCTACGGCCAGGAGAAGAACCTCACCACCTCCTCGGTCGCCCGGATGAACCTCGTGCTGCACGGTATCGAGGACTTCCGGATCGCCCGCGAGGACACCCTCCGCGCCCCGGCCTTCACCGACGGCGCGGGCGGCCTCGCCACCTTCGACTGCGTGATTGCCAATCCGCCCTTCTCGCTCAAGGAATGGGGGCGCGAGATCTGGGAGAATGACCCATGGGGGCGGGCGAAGTACGGCCTGCCGCCTGACAGCTACGGCGACTACGCCTTCGTCCAGCACATGATCGCATCGATGGCCGAGACCGGAAACAGCCGCATGGCCGTCGTCCTCCCGCAGGGAGCCCTCTTTCGCAAGAGCGCCGAGGGCAGGATCCGCGAGGCCCTGCTCAAGGAAGACCTCATCGAGGTGGTCATCGGCCTAGCCCCGAACCTCTTTTACGGCACCGGCCTCGCTGGCTGCGTGATGATCCTCCGCCGCAAGAAGCCAGCCGAGCGCAAGAACAAGGTGCTCATCATTGAGGCTTCGAGCCTCTTCCGGAAAGGCCGCGCCCAGAATTTCCTCGACCCCGAACATGGCGAGTTGATCGCCAAGTGGTACCTGGCATTCGAGGATGTCGAGGACCGAGCCAAGGTCGTCCCCATCGACGAGATCAAGGATGAAGGCTGGACACTCAACATCTCCCGCTATGTTCTGCCGCCAATCGGCGAGGACATCCCGCCGCTACCCGAGGCGGTCGCCGCCTTCAAGGAGGCGCTCGCCTCGGCCCGCGCCGCCGAAGACCGGCTCCGCACCGTGCTGTCCGAAGGCGGGTGGCTGGAATGACCACGACGCCCGAGCAAATAGACATCTGGCGAAGCGCTTCCTCCGAGAACCAACGGCTGGAGTTCAAGGAAGCAAAGAGGCAATTCGATAACCGCAAGCTTTACAGGTATTGTGTCGCCCTGGCAAATGAAGGTGGAGGGCACTTGCTCCTTGGTATTGCCGACATCCCTCCGCACCCCGTCGTGGGAACCGCCGCTTTCAATAATCCGATTGAAATGGCTGAAAAACTCTTCGAGGCCGTTGGTTTCCGGGTCGACATCGAAGAAGTCGATCATCCTGACGGTCGGGTGCTCATCTTCCATGTTCCTCCGCGTCCACGTGGCACTGCCTACCACCTGGATGGCGCGTACCTGATGCGTTCCGGCGAAAGGCTTGTACCCATGAGCGAAGATCAGCTCCGCCGGATTTTTACCGAGGGCGGCCCCGACTGGCTTGAAGAACACGCCAGGGAGAAACTTTCCGCCGAAGAGGTGGTTGACCTGCTTGACACGCAGTCTTTTTTCGAACTGCTCGACCTTCCGTATCCGACCGACCGTTCAGGGGTCTTGGGGCGCCTGGCACAGGAACGCTTGCTTGATGATTCTGCTGATGGCTACTCAATTCGCCGGTTGGGCGCGATTCTCCTGGCTAAGAGAATGCAGGACTTCCCGGATTTGTCGCGCAAGGCACCTCGGATCGTGGTCTACTCCGGAAGCTCCAAGCTGGAAACAAAGCTGGATCAGCCGAGCACCAAGGGATACGCGGTCGGATTTCAGGCCTTGGTGCAGTTTGTGATGAGCCAACTTCCCCAAAGCGAGGTCGTCGAGAAAGCGCTTCGTAAACAAGTAAAACTTGTGCCTGAGATAACCATCCGCGAATTGGTTGCAAACGCACTCATCCATCAGGATTTCTCGATCGGCGGCATGTCGGTGATGATCGAGATCTACTCCGATCGTGTGGAAATCTCCAATCCAGGCGACCCGGTTGTCCCTGTAGAGCGTTTCATTGATGGGTATCAATCGCGTAATGAGCGTCTGGCCGACCTCATGCGGCGCTTCGCCATCTGCGAAGAGAAGAGCAGCGGGATCGACAAGGTGATCCAGGCTATTGAGGCGTTTCAACTACCGGCCCCCGATTTCCACCCGGCTTTCCGCCGAACGGAAGTCGTACTATTTGGTCCGAAGCCGTTTGACGACATGGATCGGGATACCCGTGTACGCGCCTGCTATCAGCATTGTGCTCTACAGTGGGTGATGAGACGGCCGATGACAAACCAGTCCTTGCGGGAGCGGTTCCATCTTCCGAAGCGCAAAAGTGCCGTTGTGTCGCAGATTATTGCCGTAGCCATAGAATTTGGAGTGATAAAGCCGGATGAGAAGATTGGAGCATCGAGGAAATACGCCCGGTACCTGCCGTTCTGGGCGTAATTCTTATTTAAGCGCCAACCTGCAGAGCAGGGGCTCTGGTGTTGTAAGTGGTTGATATGGCAGGGGTTGCTTATTTAAGCGTTTACTACATACGACTCGAGAGATGGTTATTTGGAGCAAAGATCGAGAGAAAGTGGAAGAGAACCACGAATGGATGCCAATGAACGCCAATAAATTTTCCTGTATTCGCATCTCTTCGCGGTTCACAAAACGGATATAGTATTGTGAAGATGAGACAATCCAAATGACCCAACATCTTTCACAGAAGGAGCTCGAGTCCTACCTCTGGGGTGCGGCCACGCTGCTGCGCGGCCTCATCGACGCCAGCGACTACAAGCAGTACATCTTCCCGCTGCTCTTCTTCAAGCGGCTCTCGGATGTCTGGGACGAGGACTTTCGCGAGGCCTTCGGGGAGACCCGGGGCGAAGGCTATGCCACGGCGACGGCCAACGACCGCTTCACGATTCCCGACGGTGCCCACTGGCAGGACGCCCGCGACGCCTCCCGCGACGTCGGGCGCGCGCTGCTTAGCGCTTTCCAGGCCATTGAGGCCGCCAACCCGCAGCGGCTGCAGGGCGTCTTCGGCAACGCCGCCTGGACCGACAAGGCACAGATGCCCGACGAGACGCTCAAGAACCTCATCGAGCACTTCTCGAAGCACACCCTGAGCCTCGCCAACGTGCCCGAGGACGAGCTCGGCAACGGCTACGAGTACCTCATCAAGCAGTTCGCCGACGACAGCGGCCACACCGCTCAGGAGTTCTATACCAACCGGACTCTCGTGCACCTCATGGCCCAGATGCTAGAGCCCCAGGCGGGCGAGACCATCTACGACCCGACCTGCGGCACCGGCGGCATGCTCATCTCGTGCCTGGCCGAGGTGAAGCGCCGCGGCGGCGACACCCGCACCATGGGCCTCTACGGGCAAGAGCTCATCAACATCACCGCCGCCATCGCCCGCATGAACCTCGTGCTGCACGGTGTGTCCGACTTCGACATCCGCAGTGGCAACACGCTGCACGATCCGGCGCTGATTGAAGGTGACCGCCTCAAGACCTTCGACGTGGTCCTCGCCAATCCACCCTACTCGATCAAGAAGTGGAACCGGGACGCCTGGCAGAGCGACGACTGGGGCCGCAACTCCCTCGGCACTCCGCCCCAGGGCCGCGCGGACTACGCCTTCTTCCAGCACATCCTCAAGAGCATGGACCCGAAGACGGGCCGCTGTGCGATCCTGTTTCCGCATGGGGTGCTGTTTCGGAACGAAGAGGCCGAGATGCGGCGCAAGCTCGTCGAGTCGGACCTGCTCGAGTGCGTGCTCGGCCTCGGCCCGGGCCTCTTCTACAACTCGCCCATGGAGGCGTGCGTCCTGGTCTGCAGGGCTTCAAAACCTTCCGACCGGGCGGGGAAGATTCTTTTCATCGATGCGGTGAAAGAGATCGCCCGCGAGCGGGCACAGAGCTTTCTCAATGCGGAGCATCAGAGCAGGATCCTCGACGCTTATCGAGAGTTTTCCGGCCTGCCAGGGTTCGCGGCGGTTGCGACGACCCAAGAAGTCCTGGCCAGAGATGGCAGCCTATCCATTGCGCTGTATGTGAAGAAGCAGAGCGCCAGCACGCGCGGCGAAGACACTCGAGACCTCGCTACGGCGTGGGCTTCTTTCGAGAAGGAAGGGCGTGAGTTCTGGACCGAGATGGATACTCTTGTGGAGATGCTGGATAGCGTTGTAGTCGGGGGGAGCGTGAATCAATGAAAGAAAGTCAAGTCGTTGAGTGGAAGGAATCATGGCGGGACGAGTATCTCAAGTGGATATGCGGGTTTGCCAACGCGCAGGGCGGGCGGCTCGTGATTGGCAAAAACGATCAAGGTAAAGTTATCGGCCTTACTGATGGTGGAGAGTTGATGGGGGTTCTTCCTAACAAAATTCAAAATATGCTTGGCATCATTGTGGATGTAAACCTGAAGACCGCCCATGGTGTGGAGTATGTGGAAATCGTGGTGGAAGCCTATCCTTATCCCGTCAGCTACAAGGGACGCTACTATGTGCGCAGCGGAGCCACGAAGCAGGAATTGAAAGGCGCCGCGCTGGACAAGTTCCTGCTCGCAAAGCAAGGGAAGCATTGGGATGGGGTTCCTGTGCCCTATGTGACTGCCGACGATCTGGACGAGGCCGCATTCCAGCACTTCCGGCGCGCGGCGGAAAAGAGCGGGCGGATGGATGAAGCGGTTCTGCAAGACAGCAAAATGACCATTCTTGAGAACCTGCAACTGCGGGAAGAAAAGTATCTCAAACGCGCGGCTACTCTGCTTTTTCACGAGAATCCTGAACGCTTTGTCCCGGGTGCGTATGTCAAGATTGGTTTTTTCAGGAACGACGCAGATCTCGCGTATCAGGATGAGGTTCACGGCAACCTGTTTGAGCAGGCAGCGAAAACACTGGACCTGCTTCTGACAAAATACATGAAGGCCCATATCAGCTACGAGGGGATCACCCGGATCGACAAATTCCTGTTTCCGAAGAAGGCCTTGCGAGAAGTACTCTTGAATGCCCTGGTTCACAGGGATTACAGCACGGGGGTTCCGATCCAGATCAGGGTCTATGAGGACCGGATCCGTTTTGGCAACGATGGTCAACTCCCGGATGGCTGGACTGTTGAACAGCTGCTCCGGAAGCACACCTCGAAACCGTACAATCCTCTGATTGCCGGCGCCTTCTTCCGAACGGGAGACATCGAGTCATGGGGGCGCGGCATCGACAAGATTCGTGACGCCTGCAAAGCCGATAACGTAGATTTCCCGACGTTTGAATTCGAACCAACCGGCCTGATGGTTGAGTTCAAGGGTGTGATTCCGCAAGAGGCAGAAGATATACCCCATGGTGGCACCAAGTTGGCACTAAGTCGGCACCAAGTCGAAATCCTTCGTAAGTGCGCAAACGAAAGTAATTTGGTTGATCTAATATCCCTGACCGGACGGTCTGACCGCACCAAGTTTAGGCGCCAACTCATGAACCCGCTTTTGGAAGCAGGACTGATTGAAATGACCATCCCATACAAGCCAAGGAGCAGTAAGCAGAAATATCGGTTGACGGCAAAAGGAAGCGAGATCGTTGGCCAATTGCCGGACGCGGGCGTAAACAATGAGTAGTCTGAAGAAAAACCGGACGCGAGTGGCTTTTGGTGATGTCGTGGGGCTTTCAAACGTGCGTTCGAAGAATCCCTCAGCGGATGGGTTTGAGCGCTATGTCGGTCTCGAACATCTGGAACCTGGAGATTTGAAGATCCGAAGCTGGGGCGACATCGCCGACGGCACAACTTTCACGAGTGTTTTCAAGCAGGGGCAAGTCTTGTTCGGGAAGCGGCGTGCTTACCAGCGGAAGGTTGCTGTCGCCGACTTCAGCGGAGTATGCTCCGGGGACATCTATGTCCTCGAACCCAAGGGCGACGATCTGCTGCCCGAGCTGCTGCCATTCATCTGTCAGACGGAAGCCTTCTTCGACCACGCCGTCGGAACCTCTGCGGGCTCTCTGTCGCCGAGGACAAACTGGAAGAGTCTAGCGACCTTCGAGTTCTCCCTACCGCCGCTGGCGGAGCAGCGACGGATTGCGGAGGTGTTGCAGGCGGCGGATGCCACAGGTGAATCCACCCTGAGGCTGATTGAGCAGATCCGCATCGTCGAAGCCAGCTTGTTTCGCAAGCTGATTGGTGCCGCATCTACAATGCCAACTCCGCTCGGGGAATTGATAGTTAAATCACCTCGAAATGGATGCTCGGCCCATCCGTCAACCGCTCCTACCGGTCATTGGGTCTTGGCATTGAGTGCCATCTCCAAGTGGGGATACAGAGCGGGAGAGCTGAAGCCCGTCGAAAAGACGTCCGAGATGGAAGCAGCGATCCTCATGGAAGGTGATCTTGTTCTATCTCGCTCGAATACTAGAGAGCTTGTCGGCCTACCTGCGATCTTCCCTGAGTCTCGTGATGATGTTTCCTATCCCGACACAATGATGCGTCTCACATTGGACAAGTCCCGGGTCAGGACTCGCTTTATTGAGCACTTCCTTCGATCCCAAGATGGCCGTCGTCAAGTTCAGAGCTACGCGGCTGGCACTAGTGCCAGCATGAAGAAGATCAATGGCACGAATCTAAAGAAGGTGATCGTGTCTCTGATGAGCCTGCAAGAACAAGATTCGATGCAAGAGCGTCTGGATCAATTCCAACTCGCGAGATCCTGCGCTCTGGATCGTCTTGTGTCTTCAGCATTACTCAAGTCGCGATTACTTGATGAAGCGATTCCGGGAGATCAAGAACAGTGATGACCTTCAACGAAGCCAACACCGTAGAAGCCTTCGTCCGCGACCTGCTCTGCGGTGGCGTCACGCATCATACGTCCGTCGGGCCCGGCTCTGCTCGCCGATCGGGCCGGATCTCCGGCCTCGGCTGGCACTACCTCTCCGCCGAGAATCTGCCCCGCCAGCCCCAGGAGGTGCTCGTCGAGGAACACCTCCGCGAAGCCCTCATCCGTCTGAATCCCACCATCGCCGCCCAGCCTGACCGCGTGGACGACGTGCTCTACCGGCTGCGGGCCATCATCATGGGCGTTCGCAGCGACGGGCTGGTCAAGGCAAACGAGGAGTTCGCCGCCTGGCTCACCGGTGAGAGGTCGATGCCCTTCGGTGAGAACGGCGAGCACGTCACCATAAAGCTCATCGATCTTGAGGACCTCGAGCAGAACCAGTATGTCGTCACCCAACAGTTCACCTTCCGCGCGGGCAAGACCGAGAAGCGGGCCGACCTCGTCCTGCTCGTCAATGGCATTCCGCTGGTGCTGATCGAGGCGAAGACCCCGGTCCGCTCCAGCCAGAGCTGGCTCGACGGGGCGCTGCAGGTGCACGACGACTACGAAAAGAACGTGCCCGAGCTCTTCGTGCCGAACGTCTTCTCCGCCGCTGTCGACGGCAAGGAGTACCGCTACGGCTCGATCCGCATGCCTGTCGAGCTCTGGGGCCCGTGGCGGCTCGAGGAGGACGAGGCACTGCCCTCGATGGAGCAGGTCGAGCAGGCGGTCGCCTCCATGCTGCGTCCGCGGGTCATCCTCGACCTTCTGGCGAATTTCACCTCCTACGCGACGCACAAGGGCAGGCGACGCATCAAGATCATCGCCCGCTACCAGCAGTTCGAGGGCGCGAACAAGCTCGTCGAGCGGGTGGTGGCCGGCTACCCGAAGAAGGGACTGATCTGGCACTTCCAGGGCTCGGGCAAGTCCCTGCTCATGCTCTTCGCGGCCCGCAAATTGCGCCTGCACCCGGCGCTCAGGAACCCGACGGTGATGATCGTGGTCGACCGCATCGACCTCGACACCCAGATCTCGAGCACCTTCTACGCCGCCGACGCGCCCAATCTGGTCAAAGCCGAGAGCCGCAAGGAACTGCAGAACATGCTCGCCAAGGACGTGCGCAAGATCATCATCACCACAATCTTCAAGTTCGGCGAGGCCGAGGGCGTGCTCAACGATGGCGAGAACATCATCGCCCTGGTCGACGAGGCCCACCGCAGCCAGGAGGGCGGCCTCGGCCGCAAGATGCGGCAGGCCCTGCCGGGCGCGTTCCTCTTCGGTCTGACCGGCACGCCCATCAACCGGGCCGACAAGAACACCTTCTACGCCTTCGGGGCCGAGGAGGACGAAGGCGGCTACATGAGCCGCTACGGCTTCGAGCACTCGGTTAGGGACGGGGCGACCAAGGAGCTTCACTTCGAGCCGCGCCTCATCGATATGCACATCGACCAGGAGGAGATCGACAAGGCCTTCAAGGAGTTGACCGGCGGGCTGAGCGATCTGGAGCGCGACCAGCTCGCCAGGATGGCGGCGAAGATGGCCGTTTGGATCAAGACTCCCGATCGCATCGCCGCGGTCTGCGCGGACATAGCGCGGCACTTTCAGGATAAGGTCGTCCCGAACGGGTTCGGCGCCCAGGTCGTCACCTTCGACCGCGAGAGCTGCCTGCTCTACAAGCAAGAGCTCGATGAGCACCTGCCGCCGGAGTTCTCGGATATCGTGATGTCGGTCAGCACCGGCGAAGAGGACTACGCCCCGTACCGCCGCGACCGTGAGGCGGAGGAGGAGCTGCTCGATCGCTTCCGTGACCCAAAGGATCCGCTCAAGATCCTCATCGTGACCTCGAAGCTCCTCACAGGGTTCGACGCGCCGATCCTGCAGACCATGTATCTCGACAAACCTATGCGGGATCACACCCTGCTGCAGGCGATCTGCCGCACCAACCGTCCCTACGGACAGTTGAAGTCGCACGGTCTCATCGTCGATTACATCGGCGTTTTCGATGACGTGGCCCAGGCGATCCAGTTCGATGAAGAAGGCATCACTCGCGTGGTGACGAACATCGCCGAGCTCAAGACCAAGATGCCTGAAGCGATTCAGAAGTGTCTGGCGTACTTTTCCGGTGTCGATCGAACTCTCGAAGGCTACGAGGGCTTGATCGCCGCCCAGGAATGCCTGCCTGACAATGACACCCGCGACCGATTTGCCGCGGATTGCAGCTGTCTGGCACGGCTTTGGGAAGCGATCTCTCCCGACCCCATTTTGAGCGACTATGAAGCCGACTACCGCTGGATCATCCAGGTTTACGAGTCGGTGAAACCCTCGACGGGCACGGGCAAGTTGCTCTGGCACAAGCTGGGGGCTAAGACCATCGAGCTGATTCATCGGAACGTGCACGTTGATGCGGTGCACGACGACCTCGAAACCCTGGTGCTCGATGCTGAACTGCTCGAGGCCGTACTCGGCGCTCCGGATCCTAAGAAAAAATCAAAGGAGATCGAGATCAAGGTCGCGCGCAGGCTGCGAAAGCACCCCCACGATCTGCGTTTCAAGGCCCTGGCCGAGCGGCTCGAGGATCTGAAGAGGCGCCACGAGCAAGGGTTGCTCACCAGCGTCGAGTTTCTCAAGGAACTGCTCAATCTGGCCAAGGATGTCGTTGCTACTGAGCAGGCGTCTCCGCCGATCGAAAACGAGGATCGAGGCAAAGCCGCCCTGACCGAGCTGTTCGAGGAATCGCGCAATCCTGATACGCCGATCATGGTCGAGCGTGTGGTCAACGACATCGACGAGATCGTTCGCATCGTTCGCTTTGACGGCTGGCAGAATACGCACGCAGGCGAACGGGAAGTGAAGATGGCCCTGAGGAAGACCCTCTTCAAGTACAAGCTGCATCAGGACCAGGAGCTCTTCGGGAGAGCCTACAAGTATATTGCGATGTACTACTGAGATGTTTATGTTGGGTCATCAAGATGTTCTTGAGATTTTTGTCGCGCAAGGAATTGAGAACGAGAACGACGAGGACGAGGACGATCGGGGAACAAGGAGACGGTAAGCAGTGAAACCCAAGAAGATATGGAAAGAAAAGGTACGCAGGCTTGCACGGTGGGCCCGGGGTGAGCCGGCGCCGCCGGTTCGCATCGACCTGGAGCCCACCTTCGGCTGCAACCTCCTCTGCAAGTTCTGCTGGCAGCGTGATCCCTACCGGGTGGAGATCACGAACTACAAGAACGCCATCAGTGAGGAACGTCTTTACGAGATCGTGCACGAGGCGGGACGCATGGGGGTCCTGGACTGGCAGATCGCGGGCGGGTGGGAGCCGATGGTCAAGCCCCGCGTGGCCATGGGGATCATGAATCTGATCAAGGAATACGGGATGCGGGGCTGCCTCACAACCAACGGCACCCTCTTCAAAGATGAATCGATTCGGAACCTGGTGGAGGTCGGCTGGGACCAGATACTCTTCAGCCTGGAGGGGCCGGACGCGGAGACCCACGACTATCTCACCGGGATCTCCGGATCCTTCGACAAGAGCGTGGCCGCCATGATGGGCTTCAAGGAGTGGAAGAAAAAGCTCGGGCGGGACGATCCCCAGTACAGTTTCCACACCGTCCTCACGAACCGGAACTATGACAAGATCCCCGAGATGCTCGAGTGGGGAAATAAGCTCGGCGTGTGCGGGGTGAACTTCGAGCCGATCAATGTGTGGTCCGAGGACGGGGAGAAGCTCAAACTCAGCCCGGAGCAGATGGCCGAGCTTCCCGTGCACCTGAAGCGAGGCCTGGAGGCCAACCGGCGGCTCTACGTCCCGACGAACATCGAGCAGCTGCTGGAGACGCGGCTCGTGGACAAGTCCAAGATGGACGAGATCCTCAAGGACGATCTCGAGTCGTTTCAGCGCGACAAGGGCGGGAAGAAGAAGGAGAGCGAATCTCCTGTCGTGGAGGATGGAGACGGGCCTCAGCTCGTATACTCACCCTGTTTCGAGCCCTGGCTCAACATCGAGATTCGGGCGAGCGGCCACGTGGTGGAGTGCCGGCTCTGCGACTACCAGGACGACGCCGAGATGATCCAGGAGAAATCGCTCGACGAGATCTGGTACGGGGGATACCTCGCGTCCGTGAGAGAGAGGATCATCAAGGGCGACCTCCCCCCGTACTGCCGCACATGCGCGGCCGGGATCGTGGTCGACCTGCGGGAAGTGCGAGAGGCCCTGTCCAAGCAGCTGGGGCGGGGGTGGATGTGACAGGGCGAAGGTTCAGCCCAATTTACGAAACAGATCCTATCCTCGACAGTCAGAAGTTCTCCTGCCTGAATTTCCCTAACGGAATTCCTCTCCCTT
>CAZFWM010000055.1:0-30102 GCA_964522545.1 uncultured Thermodesulfobacteriota bacterium | reverse complement strand
CTGTGGCGCCGGACCCGCTCACGATGTGCACATTTGCGCCGCTGACGGTGATGTCATTGCCGTCGCGGGCTACTCCTGTGAGGAGGGCCTCGAGGGCCGCGATGCGCGCCTCCAGGGGGTCCACAAGGGCGTCCACTTGGGCCTGGGTGTAATACCGGTCATCGTGATCGTGTCCGGTCGCGGCGAAGGCGGATGAATCCTGGCCGTCCACCGTGGCAGCATCGCCGGCGGTCGTGGCAAAGTCTGCCGTGGCAGAATCTCCGGCCGTGGCCGCATAGTTGATCGTGATGTCGTCCGGGATCTGGACGTCCGTGGCCGTGTCGGTGAGGCTGGAAAAAGTCGTGGTCTTCTTGTGGTGTGCCTCGGCGTCCGCGGCGTGGGTCGCCACGTCGGAGTCGATCTCGGCCGACTCCTCCAGGTCCGCCGCATCGGCCCCGTCCAGAGTGTTCGCGTTCTCGGCCTCTAAGGCGAAGATGCCGCTCACGATCTGCTCCCGGGGCTCCATGTACTCACTGTCCACGATCACCTCGAGCCAGCGGGGCCCCGCGAGATGAGCCGGAGTGATCGGGTTGGTCCCTCCGAGAACGACATGAAAGACGCCGCCGGTGACCGGGACCACTATGGGCCCCTCGGACCAGACCGCCGTTCCGCCGATCTCCAGGTCCCAGATGAAGAACCGCATCTCCCTGTCACCATCGACCGGCACGCCCGCATCGTCGGTGAGATACCCCTGGTGGTTGATCAGGCCCGGGACCTCGGCCTGGGCTGCGGACAAGAGAACACACAAGGTCAGAGCTGCGGCCAGACTCAGGATCAGTCTGATTTTCATCGGTTTTCCTCCCTTCTTCGAAAAAAGGACTTTTACAAAACAAGACATCAACGAGGTGGAAGCGTACAAGACTGTAGAAAGAGTATTTCATAAATTACAGCAAATCTTTGGTTTATACAAAGGAAAGGATAGACCGGCTCGAGATGAGCCCGGAGAGGGTGAAGAAGGTTCTGGAAGAAAGACCGCGCGAGGCCCGAAAAATGCAGCAGGCTTCCACTGCATTTTTCGGGCCTCGCGCGGTCTTGGAAACTCAGTCCTGGCAGAGCGGCCGGAGCGGTCAGTGGACCACGGTGGCGTCGACGTACACGTCTCCGGCATCCCCGATGACTGTGTCGTCACTGCCGCTGGCCTCGTTGCCCTCGCCTCCGGTCACGCTGGAATAGGAGCTGCTGGCCACGTTTGAGCGGCCCCCGCTGACGCTGGAGTAGTCGCCGTTGGCCGTATTATTCCTGCCCCCACTGACCGTGGATTGGGTGCCGATTGCATGGTCGGTAAGGGCCGGATCCCCTGAAATGTTCTCGGCGCCCCCCAGGATCGCGGAGTAGTGGGCGAACGCCATGTTGCCGTCTTCAGAAGTCTCGCCGCCGCCGCCGGCCACGCTGGACCAGTCGCCGCCGGCAACATTGTAACGGCCCCCGCTGACACTGGAACTGTATCCGCTGGCAACGTTTTCAAATCCCCCGTTGACGCTGCAATAGTGGTCGCTGGCCGTGTTTGAGCGGCCCCCGCTGACACTGGAACTGTAGCCGCTGGCTTCGTTGTAATATCCCCCGCTGACGCTGGAATAGGTACCGCTGGCTTCGTTGTAAAAGCCCCCGCTGACGCTGGCGTAGTTACCAGAGATTGTATTCTGGTATCCAGCGACGAGACCGCCATAGGATGAATAGTTATGGTACTTGCCGACCACGATGTTGTGGGAGCCGGTGCGGTCGTCGTCCATGCCCCGAAGCTCGTTGTAGCCCACGATGAGGTTGCCCAGGCCGTTTACCGAGCCGTACGTGGTGCCGGACCCGCTCACGATGTGCAAATTGGCGCTGCTGATGGTGATGTCGTCTCCGGCACGGGTCACTCCTGCGAGGAGGGTCTCGAGGGCCGCGATGCGCGCCTCCAGGGCGTCCACTGTGGCCTGGGTGTAGTACCGTCCGTCGTGATCGTGCCCGGCCGCGGCGAAGGCGGATGAATCCTGGCCGTCCACCGTGTCGGCGTTTCCGGCCGCGGCCGCATAGGTGACCGTGATGTCGTCCGGGATCTGGGCGTCCGCGGCCGCGTCGGCGAGCTCCGTGAAGCTCGTGGTCTTAGCGTGATGGGCGCCGGCTAATGCCGTGTGGAGCGCGATGTCCGCGTCGATCTCGACCGACTCCTCCATGCCTGCAACCTGGCAGGCCTCCACGGCCTCCGCCTCGGTGAATCGATCGTGGTGGGCCGAGGCAAGGGCGGCGTGGGTCGCCACGTCGTCGTCGATCTCGGCCGACTCTTCCAGGTCCGCCGCATCGATCCCGTCCACGGTGTCGGCGTTCTCGGCCTCAAGGGCGAACAGGACGCTCACGATCCGCTCCCGCGGGCCCAGATACTCACCCTCCACGATCACCTCCAGCCACCTCGAGTCGTCGAGATGGGCCGGTGTGAGGGGCGTGATCCAGCCGAGAATCACGTTGTACACGCCTGCTGTCACGGGCACCGTGGTCGGTCCCTCCGACCAGACCTCCGTACCCCCGATCTCCGCATCGTAGATGGAAAAGAGCATCTCCACGTCGCCGTCGATCGGCACACCCATGTCATCGGTGAGATATCCCTGGTAGTTGATCTGCCCCGGCACCTCGGCCTGGGCCACCGACAATGAAAGCACCAGAAACGCTACGGCTGTAAAACTTGTCACCATCCCTTTTCTCATGACTCTGCCTCCTTTGTTCGTTTTTCCTTTCGAAAATCGGAGTGAGCGGCAAACAATGCCTCGCTATGCTTTTTTTTTAACTTGATCATCAAGTATCGACCCAGACAAGCTGAACCCCCTGCGGGCCCCCGGCGGTAAAGAGACCCGTATAGATTCCGATCGTTCCCAGGCTCGGCAGCGGGAATGAAATCGGGATATCGATGGGTGGATAAATTTCAGGGAGCGAGATGCTCCAGAGCGGGATGACCTGCACGCTCGGCGAGGTCAGGATTAAATAGTTCGCCCACGTGGCAGGCTCGATCGTGGCGATTCCGTAGTACAGGTCGAGATGGCCGGACAGGTAATCGGCATCCAGCTCCAACAAGAAGTCGTAGCAGTCAGCCAGATCATACCAATCGAGGAGACCGTCGCAGTCGTCGTCGATCCCATTGCCGCACTCCTCTAAAGCGTCGGGGTTCACGTCAGGGTCCGTGTCATCGCAATCCGTGCCACCGCAGGTCTTGTCCGTGAAGCCATCTTCATCGCCATCCCAGCATAGACAATCCGCTTCATCTTCCGCGTCGATCAGGCCATCACAATCATTGTCAATGCCGTCCGTGCAGGTCGGCTCCTGTGGCGGGCCTTCCTGAGCACCCGGATTGATATCAAAGTCCGTATCGTCGCAGTCGTCTCCCCCGCAGGCCTCATCGAAGAAGCGGTCCCCGTCCCGGTCCCAGCACACCTGAAGGCTTGCCAACTGTGCGATATAACCGGCACGATTGCGAAAACTCGAGCTCTGGGAGAAGCCGATTGGTGTGGACTGGCCCAGGGCTCCTATGTTCAGATAGCCCGTAGAGGCGCTCTCCGCTCCCCCGCTATCCAGGACATGCACGGGAACTTCGTAGGATGGGCTTGACATCCCTCCCGAGGAAGGCAGCACCCAGGCCAGGGCCGCGAGGCCCACCCCGAGCAACCCGTAAAGGATCTTGTTCTTCACTGTTTCCCCTCCTTTTTTTAGGGGTGAATTTTCGTTGACGGAAGAATGAGATTTATCGTCATCGACTATTCCCTGCGCACGTCCATGAGATCGCGCAGGCCGTCGCCGAGGAAATTGAAAGCGAGCACGGTGATCATGATGGCGAGGCCCGGGTAGGTGGCCAGGTGGGGGGCGAAAAGGAGGTAGTCGGCCCCTTCGTTTAACATGCCCCCCCAGCTCGGCACGTCCTGAGGGCCCAGGCCGAGGAAGCTCAGGGAGGCCTCGGCCAGGATGATACCGGCCACACCGAAAGTGGCCTGGACGATAACCGGAGCCAGCACGTTGGGCAGGATGTGGCGGCAGATGATTCTCACCGGGCCGGCCCCGAGCACCCGGGCGGCCAGCACGTACTCGCGCTCCCGCTCCGCCAGGACCTGGCCGCGGACGATCCGTGCGATCCCGACCCAGCCGAGCACGCAGAGGGCGAAGATCACGTTCGTAAGACTTGGACCCAGGATCCCGGTTATCGCGATAGCCAGGAGGATGCCCGGAAAGGAGAGGAGCACGTCCACCAGTCGCATCAGGACCTGGTCGACCGCCCCGCCGAAGTAGCCGGCCACGGCCCCGACCGCGATCCCGATGATCACCGAGATGGCCATCACGGATAAGCCGACGATGACCGAGACCCTGGCGCCGTAAAGGATCCGGCTCAGCATGTCGCGGCCGAGCTTGTCCTGGCCGAGCGGGTGAGAGAGGTTCGGGCCCTCGAGCTCCCCGTCCAGGTCGATCGCGCCGGGATCGTAGGGGGCGAGCACCGGGGCGAGGGCTGCGGCCGCGATCAGCACGGCGATGATCGCCCCCCCGATGACGACCAGCCGGTTCCTTCGAAACCAGGCCCGGGACCTCGCCGGCTCGTGGCCCGTAGCTTTACTCATACCGGATCCTCGGGTCCACCGCGGCATAGGCGATGTCGGTGAGAAGGTTCACCACCACATAGCTCAGGGCGATGAGGAGTACGCACCCCTGCACCACCGGGTAGTCGCGGGCCTGGATGGCCTGGATGAAGAGGGTTCCGATCCCGGGCCAGGCAAAGACGTTCTCTGTAATGATCGCCCCCGAGAGGAGCGCCCCGAACTGTAGGCCGATCACGGTGATGATCGGAATGAGCGCGTTGCGCAGGGCGTGCTTGAGGATGACCGTTCGCTCCGGGAGGCCTTTGGCCCGGGCCGTGGTGATGTAGTCGGCGCTCAGGACTTCGAGCATGCTCGAGCGGGTCATGCGCGAGAGCACGGCCGCCAGGGCCGTGCCCAGGGTGATGGCCGGGAGCACGATCGCCCCCAGGCCCTCGGCCCCAGAGACCGGGAACCAGCCGAGGTGGATTGAAAAGAGGATGATGAGCAGGGGCCCGAGCCAGAAGTTCGGCATGGAGACGCCGAGCAGGGCAAAGAACATGGAGCCCGTGTCGAAGGCCGAGTACTGCTTCACTGCGCTGGCGATCCCGAGGGGGAGGGCGATGAGCAGGGCCACGGCCATGGAGGCCATGGAGAGACGCACCGTGGCCCCGACCCGCTCAGCGAGCACCCGGACAACGGGTTTGCGGTAGAAGTAGGAGCTGCCCAGGTCCCCCGTGAAGGCCCCGGCCAGGAAGCGGCTGTACTGGCTCCAGAGAGGCACGTCCAGGCCCATAGAGTGGCGCAACGCCTCCTTGTCCGCGGCAGGGGCCGTCTCCCCGAGCATCACCTCCACCGGGTCGCCCGGGATCATGTGGATGAAGAAGAAGACGAGGGTGACCACCCCGAGCACGGTCGGCACGAGAAGGAGGCATCGCCTTGTGAGATAGGACCCCATGAGACTACTTCAACCTCACTAATGGTGCGCCCCCCATAATGGATGTACTTCTCAACATCACTAGGTCGTCGTCCAATCCATGGCGCAGGATATCGAGGTTGAAAGATTCTGCCAGCAGACTCTCGGCATGAAATTGCTGGAAACGGAACGGAAAGAGGCTTGGGCTCTCATATAAGTCTTTTAGAGGGGCGGATCCGTTGGTTCGAGCATGCAGGGAAGCTTCGACCAACCATGCAATCAACCGGGCATCTTCTACGGCCAGGGATGGGCCGGCGTTGTAGATTCCCTTTGCGCTTGCCTTCCGGAGGACTCCCCAGTCCAGATACGAGCGCAGAGCTCGACGGGCGGCGCGAGAAACCGTCTCCCGCTCGCCATATTGCTCTCGGATTCGTCGCTGGACATGAGTGGCAGCCACAGACCCTTGAAGTTTAAGCAGGCGTCCGACCTGAGTCGCCACGCCCGACCAGAACGGGTAGACGGCCATGACCATCCCCCAATGGACGGCCAGGTGGTCGCGTCGAGGAACACGCTTGATCAATTCAAGGCCACCTATGCGTAAGGACTCGAGTTCGGTCGGAGCCGTGAACCACACCTTCAGAAGGATGGTGATGATCTTTTCGCGGTTGCCTCGCTTCGCCTGACCGCCAACTGAAACCTTGTCCTTCAGCAGTTCTTGTAGGACATCGTTGATCGCGGCTTTGTCGTTCCCGGCCAGAACGAGGTTGGCGGTCTGTTCAAGCCATTCCAGGCGCACCCGTTGACTGAATCCGATCTGGTTTGTTTGTTTGCTCATGCGCCCCTCCTCTCTATTTGTACCAGAGGTACGATGAGCTCCTCGATCGAAATTCCGCCGTGGCTAACTGAACTTTTCCCCTCGTGGATAAACGCTTGCCGAGAAGGGGCAAGAAGGGCGAGGTAGTCGTCCGGGAGGCCGATAGGGTCCCAGTCCAGCGTATCGGGGTAACGTTCTTTTACTTTACTGCGAAGGGCCGTGTCGGAATAGATTCGAATCCGCTCCCCGCGCAGGTCCGCCATGGCGCCCTCCGCAGGGCGGCCGCAGCCTTGAGCCTCGATATTGCCGTGGTCAGAAGTCAGGTAGACGCGGAAACCACGATCGTGGAGCAAATCAAGAAGCATGTTCAAATAGGGCTGCCGGGCCCATTGGCGCACTTGGTTGTGCATCCCGGCTGTGCCCATTTCCATGCCGTGCATAATCTTATCAACCTTGTCGATGACCAATCCAGCGATTCTTGCTCTGGGATGAGAGAGTGCTTCGGATATTTCCTCCAGACCACCGTCACCCAGTCCCTTGAGGTAGACTACCTCGTTTAGTGCATAACCCTGATCGATCCAGAACTGCTTCCACAGAGCCGGTTCTTTGTCGGTGGTCTGGATGCTGTTCGGGAAGTATATCGGTGCCTTGCCGGCGAATGCGGCCTGGCGCGAGACGGATGTGAGTGATGGAATCCAAGCGAAGACCGCCTGTTTCCGAAATCGCAAGCCGGGTTGCCGCGAGGCGAGCGCATCACGGACGACCAGCCATTGGTCCATGGCAAGGCCGTCCACCACGAGCAGTGCGATCTTGGCGTTGTGGTCATCCTCGACCTGGCAGGCTAGAAATCTTGGAAGGTGGTGAAGCATGACCGGAGGGACCGGTGGTAGGTTGACAAGCCCGGCGTACCGCTTCATGACCCAGGAGGCGAACGTTGCGTCCACTGGTGCCTGTAAGTCCCTGATTCGCTTGCTTATCTTCTCCGGAATGGCTTCAGCCTGATCATTTGCCATCAAGATCAGCTCCGCCCATCCGCGGGCAAAGTGGAACCATTCCGTGTGTTTCGCGTCTTCGGTCGGAATGGATGCCTCCAGGTTCTCAATGAGCTTCGTCACGCGCCGGGACCGATCCTCGGAAGGATCGGTTCGAACACCGATAGTCACCCAAGTTTTAGAAAGGACTTCCGCATGTTCGTGAGAGACGGACTGGAGCTGCCCCTCGAGGAACAGATTGTCGATGTAGACCCGGATGTCATCGTGATCGAAGGGGAGGTCGGTGGGTTCGTCGATGATCAGACCGTATGGTATTCTATCTTCCTGAGCACGTGATGTCCCTTTTACGACCATTCGGTCGAGGAAGATCGGCCATCGCTCCTGAAGGAATGCGAAGAACGCCTCCCGGTCCGGGACAAGGGTTTCTAGCGGCCATTCGTCAAACGTTGCATTTTGGCGAAGAATCCGGATGAACCGTTCGTCGAGGATGGCTGGGATTCGCCGGCCTCGGTAGTGTCGGCGCAGAAGAACGCGCAACAGATCTGAAGGCTGCTTGATCAGCTCCGAAGCGATTTCAAAGACATGCCGGAGGGCGAATTCCTTGGTAGCGTTGTCGCCCAGATGACCGGGCGCGTGTCGCCTCTGGGCCTCATACAGGGCGTCCATGTCCCCGCGATCCAGTGTGGTCACGATTGGATAGCTCAGGTTCGGGAAAATGTCGCCGAGTTTGAAGGAGAGCTTGCGACCGGCCTGGAGGAGGTCATATGGTAGAGCCCTGAGCTCGCCAGCCTGTGACCGCAAGACAACCACGAGCTCCGTTTCTTCTCCCCGGTCCCAGTGGGATCTGTATTTTGATTCGTAAGCGTACCGGAAAGCGATGTGGTCTTCGAAGGGAATCAGCTCAAATCCCCGTTCTCGGATGCCTTCGAGAATCCCCTCTTCGAGTAGAAGCCCATCCGGGTCCGCCACAAGGGTGAGCCGTGAAACCTTCGGAGTGAACTCCTTCAGAATTTGATCACGCCAGCTACCCATGGTTCCCACCCTCCACTCGAATCATGAGCAAAGGCACCAACTCGGGATAAACCTGAACCTTCTGGTCGAGCTTTTTCTGTAAGGCCCGCTCCTCCTGAGCAAGGAGGTTCAGCCGGTAGTCGCGGACATGAGGCAATCCGATCCTCTCGATGGCTCTGCGGCGGGCCGCGAAGGCATACTCGGCCTTCTCCCGCTCTCGTTCGATGCGAGTTTTGTGCTCCTGAACAAGGGACTCATAGATAGACTCCCCGTGTTCCTCCGCGGTCTTCCCTAGCTGTGCAAAGGCCTCCTGGGAAGCCTCTGTATCAAGCATGGATCGGACTTGCGGGCTCGTCACGAGGAGCTGGTCCCAGATGTGCCTGGCCGTCGGCATGTACACATTGCCGTTGTCGGCCAGGAAGAGCGGCATGATCCTCAGGCGGTTCCGCGCCATGGTGGCGATTGAGATCTGCCACAGGGACCATACGCCCAGGGCTTCTTCGGCAATGCCGGGAATCGATACAACAGGGATGGGCTGACCGGGCGCAAAGTGGGGAAGGCGCGTGGCCAGACTGCGAACATTCGGATCTTCGAGAGTGAGGTGCCTGGCAGCTGGAAGCCTGTCGGCCTCCTTTCTAGTGAAGACCACATTCGAGTAGGCCTGGCCGTCGGGCCAAGTGAGGTCCCAGCACGAGCCATGTTTTTCGGCTCGGCCGCCATGAGATTTCAGGTAGCTCACGGTCATCCGCTCGACCCAATGCGGCAAAGGGTGGGTCAGTAGCCGCTGGGCTTCCCCCGGGTCCAGGGCATCGGTCTCTCCGAGCACGGATGCGGTCGAGCGGGCGTCGCGTACCTGTTCCTGCAACCGTGAGAGCACGCTGTCCACGGAGTCCTCGACCTTGTCGGGATTGAGGATCGCCTCCACGTACATCTCGTCGAACATGCCGCCGGCCTGGGCGGAATCGAGGACGTCGCCGGTCTTGTCGATGCCGAACTCCTCGAAGATGACGGCGAGCTTCTGCTCTAGAACCTCCCTGACCCGATGCTCGACCGAACCCTCGAAGACGAAGTTGACCGCCCGAACGGTATGGGTCTGGCCGATACGGTCCACCCGGCCAATCCGCTGCTCGAGCCGCATCGGGTTCCATGGAATGTCGTAGTTGATCACCACGTGGCAGAACTGCAGGTTCAGACCCTCCCCGCCGGCGTCTGTGGAGATGAGGATGCGGGCTTCATTGGCGTACGTCTCCTGGACTCGCTTACGCTCCTCCATGTTCATGGAGCCGTTCAGGCAGACGACCGAGAATCCCCGCTCAGTCAGAAATCGTCTCAGCATCTCCTGGGTGGGAACGAACTCGGTGAACACCAGGCCCTTGATCTCCGGGTCGCCTTCCTCGGCCTGGAGGCGGTAGAGCCAGTCGAGCAGCGACTCGGCCTTCGCATCCGGCCCGACCTGCTCGCAACGACCCGCGGCATCCAGCAGCAGCTTGACCTCGGCGCGCTCGTTCCTGAGCGCCTTGAGGCGTGTATATAGCAATGTCTCGATCTGCTCCTGGCCGTCCAGGTCAGCCCACTCCTCCTCGGGGGTAGGCGGGAATAGGGGCAACTGCTCGGGGGGGCAGATGAGTGCCTCGAGGCGCCTTTCGAGTGTGGTGCGGATGGCGCTTGTGCTGGAGACCACCAGCCGCTGCATCAGGATTATCAGAAAGCCGATGTAGCTCCGCTTCTCCCGCAATGCCTGGTTGTAGCCCTCGCGAACGTATTCGGTGACCGCTTCGTAAAGGATTTGCTGATCGCGATGAGGCTCCTTCCAGGAGACGGGGGCAAGCTGGGTACGCCGGGGCTTGAACAGCGGCTTACCCTCGGCGTCGATAGCGTGACTTTTCTCCATGCGGATGATGTATGGCTGGACACGTTCGCGGGTGACGCTAGTGATGTCCGGGAACTCCTGGGCGTCGATCAGGGATACAAGCCTGTGGAAGGCGTCGGTTTTCCCCTGGTGCGGGGTGGCCGAAAGCAATAGGAGGTATGGCGCGGCTTCGGATAATCCTTGCCCTAATTTGAAGCGGGCAACCTGTTCGGTGCTCCCGCCGAGGCGGTGCGCCTCGTCCACGATGACCAGGTCCCAGCCGGCCGAGATCAGGTCCTCGAACCGCTCCTGGTTGTACTCGGCCACCTGAGTCGCAGTCCACCCGCGGCGACTGTCCAAAGGCTTCACAGAATCCATAGGCACGACCACCTGGGAGAACATCTGCCAGGCGTTGGCGGGGAGGGTCTCCTTGTTGTGGTTGGCTAGGTCGTCGTTTCCAAGGCCCGCGGCAGGGGCGATCCGCTTCAACGTCTTGATGTCTTCAGGGAGTACGAGTTGGAAAGTCTCGCTGAAATGGAAGCGCATCTCACTGACCCATTGAGTCACGAGGCCCTTCGGGGCGATGACCAGCGTCCGCTTAACCAACCCGCGGAGCTTGAGCTCCCGCAGAATAAGCCCGGCCTCGATGGTCTTGCCCAGGCCGACCTCGTCCGCCAGCAGGTAGCGCACCCGGTCGTTGGCAATGGCGCGGGACAGGGCTTGGATCTGGTGCGGCAATGGAATTACGGAGGACTCAATAGGCGCGAGCAGGACGTCTTGGGTAAGGGTGTCGGCCACCCGGGCAGCAGCGGTGACATAGGCAATGTCTTCGGGCGAACCGGTGCCGGCGCTCTCCAGGGACTTGAGCCTGGAAGCCGGGATGCGGACCAGGGAATCGCGACTGGGCAGCCACACCCGGCAGGTCTTCTCACCCCAGAGCGTCTGGGCTTCGATGACCTGACAGAATTGGCCGTGGTCCGCGCTGAAATACCAATGTTTGTTCATCTATGGATTGACCCGTGCAACAGGGTATGCAGGCAAGTATTTGTTCCATGTAGCAATATTAAAAACCGCGCAACTAGCGACAATCCTACGTTTCCAAATTCCTGATGCTGGGCCGTTATAAGGTAATTTACGTTTGAGAGCATCGGTCCGGGTAATCAAATTTGCCTCTGTGAGGGTATCAAGGGCCACTAAAATAAAATAATGGACCGGTTTTCTTGCCTTTCCAGATGCCCATTCATACAAAAATGAATCACGATATTTGTACTTGAAATCTTCATCAATATTGCCGGAAAGGAAGTTATTAACGAATTTCGTTCTATTTTTAGTTTTGCTACGCGGATTTTGTGGATCCTTGAATTCGATAAATAAATACCGGTCTTTGAGCTCAACAATAAAATCTACAGCCTTCATACAATGAGATAGGCCATGGTTGTTATCATCGAATTTACTGGCCTGTATTGCACTTGGGATAGTAAGCTGCAGATCGCCTTCTGTGAGTACGGTCATTCTTTGATACCTCCCAGACTTCTTTTCACCTCACGGTCATACAAATCAGCAAATGCCTCTGCAATTGTATTTGGATGTATGTCTAAATAACTGTTGATCGTATTACATATTATTTGTCCTCCATCTCTATCTCGGAAAAGAGAGTGAAATGCGATTTTGTCTGAATTCTTCTTTCTCAGATCGAGTTCCTTGAGAATCACATAATCATGAGTCGCTAAAAAGATTTGAACACCATTTCTTTGAAGTTCTAAAAGAATGTCCATTAGTATCCCATAGAGTTTAGGATTTAAATTGGTCTCTGGTTCATCCCAGAATAACACTGAACCTTGAAGCAATGTTCCATTTTGAATTAGTAGCCATAGAAGACCGAGCTTACGAGTTCCTTCAGCAAGTAGCGAGAACTCTAAATTTCCCTGCTTGTTGCGTAGAAAAAATTCTTCTTCTTTAATACTCACTTTCCCATCTATGGCCTTCTGCAGCATTGTGAGTAGTCTTTTACGTTGTCTATCGATAGGACCACGGAGAGGAGGGCGAAATGCGCGATCGAGAATATCAACGTAAGTTGAATCAAAATGTATTTCTCTAGTCGCATACAAAGAGCGAAATCCGGGAGCATTTGCTAACATCTCTTTTGGTGGAATGTAAACGGATTCAACTTTTCTTTGAAGCCAATTATCTTTCCCCATAACTCTCGTTTTACTTCTTGCGCTGGATAGAGTTATCCGAACTCTCATGTCGGTATTATAAATTTCTAATGAACCTATCGCGCGCCCTCTCCTCCGGTGAACCAGTCGTCCAAGATTTCTGTCATGTGGGAGGAAAAGGTCAAGCAGCTTTTTTGTAAAGGATTCGCCTGATTTTGTAATATCGCAAGCTGCATACAGAGCCTTAAGTAAGTGCGTTTTTCCAGTGCCGTTAGCTCCAATAAAAACGTTCATACCACCAGATAATTTTACGTCCAAACTTTCAAATGCAGTGAACCGTTCAAGCTTTATCCGTGTAATAGTCATTCTAACACTCCCATTCTTGTTACCGCCTGGTCGTACCACATCAACAGTTTAGGATCTTCCTGGAGGATTTTCTCGGGAATCTTGCGGGCCACGGCGATGATCGTGGCGTAGTCGCGTTCCTGCCATGCCTTCTTGAATCCGGTGCGGACGGCCTCGAGGCGGAACACCTTCAGGCGCTTTTGGCTGGATGCCCGGTACTCCTCGAACTCCTTGAGTAGTGACCGTTCGCGCAGCTTCTCCAGGTCGCCGGCCTTGTTCGGGTCGGGGACGTACCAGCGGTCCTTGCCTTTGGCCTTGAGTCCCGGATCGTCTTTGGCCAGGTTGCGCAGATCCTTGAAGTTGGTGGAGAGGTAGCTGTGAATCTGGCTCGGCACCTCGCCCTTGCCGCCTGCCTGGTTGGCAGACAGGTCGTAGCGCAGGAAGTTCTGTTCAAGCAGTTCGGACAGCTCCAGCGGCTTCTCGTGCTTTTGCCAGCCGCCGATCTCCCTGAGGAACTGCGGGTGGAGTTCCTGGAAGGTCTGCGGCTTCCTGGTGAGTTGCTGCTTGAGCCACTGGATCGCTGATTCTTCGTCCTTGACGAAGAGCTCGAGTTGCAGCACCTCCTTCACGGTCATGCGCTTGCGGTCGTATTCGGCCACATGGTCCGAGAGGAAGTACATCCCGTCCCGTTCCGAGAAACGCTGGGCGAGCCCCTCATAGAACTCTGCAGCCGAGAGCGGCACCGTGACGCCGCGCTGGACATGGAAAGCCACCATACGGTCAAAGAGCAGAAAGTTCTGTCGCTCGGCGATGACCTCGGCCTGGCTGTCCTTGGAGACGAAAACCGGAAGATGTCTTAGATGTGCGCGAACAAAGTTCCAGACGCCGTCTTCTGTTCCGGCTGTCAGCTTGAAGCGGTCTTCAAGGCCGTGGTTCGGCTTGTAGGCCGAGATGACGAGGTCCTGCTTGACGGCCGTACTCGTCACCTGGCGGTAGGAGCCCTGCTTCTTGTCGAGGGTCCGAACGTCGGCGACGACGAACCCCGCCGCCAGCATGGCCTCCTGGATCGCGTTCCATACCGCGTTCCTCGAGTTGTGGAAGACGACTGTCATCCAGCGGCCGGGCTTGAGGAGTCGGCGGTACTCCTCGAAGCACCCTTGCATAAGGTGCTGGTACTCCAACATGCCTTTCTTCTTGGCCTGGTCAACGATCGCCTCTGGCTCGGTGCGCGTCAGGACGCGATGCCACGACTCGACGAGGTAGTTAAGGTCTGCGTAGTAGATGTTCTCACCGAAGGGTGGATCGGTGAACACGTAGTCGATGGAGTTGTCAGGGATGAGGATCCCCGCGCAGTCGCCCGTAATGACGGCAGCGAGTCCTGCCTTTGAAGGCATCGGCGTAAACGACTTCTCCAGGCGTGTGAGCTTGCCTTTGAGGATGTACCAGGGACTGAGCTCCGAGGTCTGCGAAGGGACATAGTACACCCCTGTCATATACTGGTTTACCTGCGAGTAACCTGTAGGTCGAAAGCGGTTCAGTACCGATGCACTCCATATGGCCTGCTCGACGAAGAAGAGCAGCATATTCCTTAGTCGCACACCCTTCTGAGCACAGGCTCGGCGCCACATCACGGCCAACGCCTGTGCGGCGCGCGGCAGGAACATGTGGTGAACGTGAGTGAAACCCTTCGGGGCGAGCCGGGATCCGTGGTACATTTCGTCGATCGGGAACGCATTTGTCGGCACCTCTGCGGGAAGCGTCAGGCCGTCGATGCGCTTCAGGATCTGTAGATCTCGATCGTCGGGTTCTTTCTCGAACCGTGAACTGCCCACGTTGTAGCTGATTCGAACGGGTTGCAGTCGGATCCGCTTCCATGGCTTGCCCGAGGCGGGGTCCACGAGCGTCTCGAACGTTCGCTGGAGGTTGTCCTTAGTCAGATCCGCCGAACAGTGCGGGCAGGGGAACATGGAGAGGGTCTTGTTGGTCTCTTCATCGAGTGCCTCCTCAAGAAAGACGACTTCACCAGCGCACTCGGGACAAGAGAACACCTCGCTCCAGACGGTGTAGTTGATCCGCCCTTTGGTCTTCCCATCGGTGTGGAGCGTCTCGTACATCCACCCGACCTCCTCCTCGGTCTCCTTCAAGAGCCACCGAGCTACCTTGACGAACGTATCCACATCGAAGGGGAGGTTGTAGTTGGCGGCGATGAACGTTGCCGCGGGCGACAGGTCGCCCAGAATCACGCGCCGCCCCCCCCACTCCGGTGCTCCCCGCTCCTCGTCCTTCCACCTCTGCTCGACGGTACGTCGGTACTCCAGAGGCGCCGTCCCGCACCACTGGGCCGCCACACCGGTCATGCCGGAGCCGCAGAAGCCGTCCAGCACCACATCTCCCGGTTCGGTGTAGTGCAGAATTGAGGGCACTATGGCCAGATGAGGAACCTTAGTGTGGTAGGAGTGAGCTTTGTAGAGCTGGTCGGTTTTGCCCTCGCTGACATCCACCGCGAAGGGCTCGCGGTGATACGGCACGTTCGGATTGTAGGGACGTCCGTGCTGTTCGACGAACTCCGCGATGAACGGATTGGGGCAGGCGGTGTAGTACGGCGGGTCGGACAGCGTCAGGATGTCCTCGTCCTCGCCAATCGGGAACCCCTCGATCTTGCGGAACTCCGGGTCCTTGAGCTTCCCGCGCAGTTTCTCCAGAAAGTGCTTCCGCCGCTCCCCGTCGTTCGGGAAGGTCATCCCCAGGCACTCAACCGGCTTGTTTTTCTCAGCCTGAAGCCTCTCTTCAAGCGATTCTTCAAATAAATCTTTCTGAGGTAAGGAGAACAGTTGCTCAGACGGTCGCTGTGGCAACTTGCTTTTGGTCATGGATTACCCTTATTGGCTTATTTGAAAATGCTATCACAATGCGAAACGAGCATTGAAGCGAGCATTAAATGGCATTCAATGCTTCTTTTTTTGCTTAATGCATTGATGTCAGCGTTGGTCCTGGTATTCATACCGTGCAAATCTACCCCTCCCTGGTGCCTTGATCCCAGGATTCTCTGTTCGGAGTTCGACCATCAGTCTGAAAACTTGATTCCGGTCGAGGCGGGTAATCTGGCGAATTTCCTTGTTCGTCAATCCTGGTTCTCCTCTGCGAGCACGGTCCATCAGGATGCTGAGCACCCGGGTTTTTGCTGCTTCCCAGTCGATCCGGCGGTCGCGCTCAGGGTGTCCGTGCCCAGCTAACCTACGGTGAATCTCCGGTAGTGGGGTCCAGTAGGTTCCCCGTCCGCCAGGGCCGCCCCGCTCTAGGTATTCCAACCGCTGCTCCATGTGCGTCAGCACGTCTCTCGCCTGGGGCTCCAGACGCTGGCACAAACGGGCGGCGGTTGCGGTGTCGATTTCAGGGTGATTCAGAAGATGCTGGAGGACCAGCAAGTGATCAACGGAAAGAGAATGTCCCTTCCGATTCTCCTCGGCAACGAACATACGAAAATCGGGTGAAAAATCTCGCCGACGAAATATCAAGGTGACAGACTCTCCGATCTCCTGGATCAGGGGCGGCTCCTTGCCTTCTACAAGGAGCGTCTCGAAAATCCGGCTCATGCCAAGGTTGCTTCGGTTAACCAGGCGCAACCGAGCCAGGGCGTCGACAAGGAGTGGATTTCGGGCGGCGGGCTGATGGTGGAGGATATTGTCAGGTGTGATCCCCGCGATGAATCCGCCGGGATTGCTCACCTCCAACCGGTCCGGGAATTGTTTGACCAGAATCGGACCGGCAATTCGGTAGTCTGCGTGACAGAGGGCGTTCAGAAGAACTTCGCGCAGGGCGATTTCCGGATAGGCTCGATATTCGAAATGAAACATTCCGTATTCGAGGGTAGTAATCGGATTGTCGGCATTGATCCGATCGAGTATGCGAAAAAGAGCGATTGAGAGAGCATCCGTGCCGTCGGCCCGATCGGTGTATCGGGTATCGGACTCCATCCGGAGGTGGGTCCAGAGAAAGTTGGGGAGATGCTGTCGGATCGCCTCCTCTGAGCCTGCCAGCAAAACGCCGGCACGGGTGAGTCTCCCGGACTTGATGACCCCGATCTGCGACAGGAGTTCCAGGTCTGCCAAATGCAGCAATTCATCCGGAGCGCGTTCCTTTCGGGCTGCTTCCCGAAGCCGTTCTATCGCTGCTGCAGAAAGGCAAGATTCAGGTCTTTCCGGAATTACTTCGACTGAAAGATCGGTCTCACCCGTTTCCACCATGATTCGGCGGCGGAGCGTGCCGGTCAGGGGCTGGCAGTCTTTTCCGATTCGGACTTTGCCTCCTCCGGCAGTGTCAGTATACGGGGGAAGGCCTCCATGAACCTGCATGACGAGAAGCCTTCCGGTCCCTTCCGGTACCCGCAGTTCATCGAAAACAGGGGTGAGCTTGGGATCAGTCGAGTCGTAGACAGCCTTCTTGAGGCGATTCACATCCACCTCGGGGGGTACTCCCAGAACGGCATGGGTGCGCCCGAGGGCCTTGTCCTTGATCCCGAAGACCACTGTTCCTCCACCGCCATTGGCCATGCAAATCGCCATTTCTACGACCAGCGCGACGGAATCCTTCATGCTGCGAGGGTTCCACTCTTTAAAGTCGAGGTCCTGGTCTTCCAGAGCCTTCGCCGGTTGCATATCCAGCTCACCGAGGAGATTGTGTATCTCGTTGACCGTACGCATTGACTACTCCAATACGATCCGCACTTTACCGGGCTCCTGGCCCTTGATGCGGCTGTTCAGGTATTCCTCGAACCGCTTCTTCATCTCCGCCGGGGTGACCGGCGAGCCGCCGGAGAGCAGGGCTGTCCGAAGGTCCTCGATCTTGATCGGGACCAGTGTAAGGTCCGTCAGAGCCTCTTTGACCGCATCCAAGAACTCATTGGTGATTTTCTCCGGCAGTGTCCTCGCTTTGAGGAAGGCATCTACCAGCTTCTTCTGTTTGGCGGAGAGTACCTTTTTGATGCGGCTCTTGGTCGTCGGGTCTTCGAGATTCGTGAGAAGTGTCTGGGTCCAGGTATCGACCAGGATGTCGAGCTCGCCGTCGAGATCGTCGAGCATCGTTCTCGCGGGTGCCGTGGGCAGTTCAGTCGCGGGTTTGAAGCTGCAATGAGGGCACACAGGCGCTACGTCCATGTCCTGCTCGGTGAGCGCAAAGCAACTCTTCAGGCCTGCCAGCCGGTTCTGGAAGTCCGAGAGGTGCTGGCGGGACATGAGGTCGATTGTGGAGAGTTTCTGCAGGTCCTTGAGTCGTCCATCGACCATGAACTGGGCCTTGCGCTTGTCCTCGTTCACGCCCAGCCGGGCCTTGGTGTGCATGTCGAGATAGGCCTGAAGATAGGCCTTCTTTAGGTCGCCGAGCTTGCGTTGCGTCTCCCCCCGAAAGGCCGCCTCTTCTCGTTTGGCTGGATCAACGATTTGTCCGAGGACTTCATTACGGGCCGTATTCATCCTTTCGGTCCACTCGTGACCCGTGGGCAATACCGCCTCGGCTGTGGAGAGGTACGACGCCGTGGCTCCGAGGTCGTTCACCAGACCCTCGAGGAATTCGATCTCCTCCAGCGCCTTGAGTCCGGTCCGATGGCTCCTCACCTCTTGGGTGTCATAGCGGAAATTCTTGAGCTTGCCCGGCGAGGTATAGGCCTGCAGGGATTCAAGGAACTGCTTCGTTTTGTCAAGGGAACCGCGAATGGACGCAAATGTACACGAATGCCTTTCTTTGATTGGCGTTAATTCGCGTTCATTCGCGGTTAGGTTCTTTCCCCAGAAGATCAGACCTGTCTGCAGGCTCTGCTGCACGAGCACGAGTCGCTCGACCACATTTGTAACGGCCGTCTGCAAGTCTTGCACCGGATCTTCTCGCCCTTGGGTGACTATTTGAGCCTTTCCTGGGGGGAGTCCGAGCAGCTCGAAGAGCGCCTTGAGCGCAGGCAGGTTCCAGTCCTTGGGCTTCTCGATGTGCTTGAACTGGGCCAATTCGTCGATGCCTGTTCCCGCCAGTTGCGTCAGACCTGTAGCATCGAACTTCTTGCCGGGGATGGCCAGAACCAGCTCTCCAGAGTAGACCAGCGCTGCCATGACGACCACGGTCCACTCCGGCTCGAGCCGGAGCTCTTCCGGAGCCAGGTACTCCACCCCGAGGACATCCTGGATAAGCTCAGAGTGGTTGACCACCTGGCCGTGGCCCTTCTTCTTGGAGATGCCGAGGATGTGCTTGGCGTACTTCGACCGGGATGGGTCGATCCTATCGCCGTCGAGCAGCTCGAGGGCATCCAGCACCGCAGTGGCCTGTTTGGTGCGGTTCTGTCCGGCAATGGCCCGAAGAGCATCCTGTGCCGCCTGGGCCCGATTCGCCCCGGTGATGAGCACCGGGAAGAACGGATATTCGGGCGACTGGTCCTGGAAGTGGGCTTCAAGGCATATTCCTGCGATGGTGTTTACTAGATCGCGGAAGTTTATACGCTCGTGCGGCTGAATTCCGGACAGCTCACGAATGGACTTGCCCTTGGCCCACTCGGTCAGGGTCTTGGTGCGCCCCTGGCTGGTGACCTCGAAGGCGGTGGTCATTTTCTTCTGGAGCCATTGCACTAGGTTGCGTAGAGAGTTCGATGCCTTGGACTCGTAGGTCGTTTTGGCGTGGCCCGAGGCCGTGGAGGCGAGATCCAGGGCCGCGGCATAGCTGTCCAGCGCAGTCCGGAAATCATCATCCGTGTTCGTGAGGCGCAGGAAGAGCTCATCGGGCTTCTTCTCATCCTTGTAGCGCGGCGGGTCGCAAGGCTGTATGAAGTAGAGGTAAAAGTCCCGAGGTGGCACAGCGGTGGACCGCTCGTTGGGGGCGCCGAAGAAGAGGTATCCCTGGCGCACGGCCTTGCGCTCTAGCCATTCGAGCTCATGCTGCCAGATCTTGTACCCGGTGATGTAGGTTTGATCGGTGCACTCCATGACTCGCTTCAGTGCCTCGTAGTAGTAGCGGTCGAGCTTCGTAGAATCGAGGCTATCGGCCCGCTCATCGATCAGGGCGTCGAAGTCGTCGGTCTTCTTTAGGTCAAGGTAATATTGCCGGTTATCCGGGTTGGACGAGATAAATTGCCCACTTACCGTCTTGTGGATTTCCCGCAGGACGGTCTCCACTTGGGAAAGCAGGTCGTCGGCCGGATCACCACCCAGGTCCTCGATGCCGGGCTGGTAAAGGCAGAGGCTGTCTCGCAGCTCCTCCGCCGTCGCGCCCAAGGCAGTGTAAATATCACCCGTGGTGAGCCGGTGGACGGAAAGGGCGTGGATCAATTGGAGTGCCATGGGCTTGTAGGCCGGGCGGGTAAATGCCTGTTGGACGCGTGCTTCGAGCACCTGACTGCAGTCGATTACGGCCTTGATGTCCGGCACGGCCCTGAATGACGGGTTTTCGCGCAGGGTCGTCCAGTATCTGTCATAGGCGATGATCCCGGGATGGTCGTCTGGGAGGTCCTGGCCGAGGAGTTTTTTCATGGACAGCGAAAGGGTCTTGAGTACCTCGCGTTTTTCCACTGCGGTGACCCGCTCGAAGGTGTCGATGTAGTCGGGATGTACCGGGAAGAGTCGCACGAACTCGTCCATGCGCTCGTTCATACGGCCGTAGAACCTGGCGAAGGGGATCAGGTACTCGCGGATTTTGACCTGCTGCTCGGCGGTCTTCTTTAGCAGACGCTCGGACACCACGAATTTGACGTCCTTGCGGGCGATGAGGATTTGCTCGAACCTGTCCTTCACACGGCGGATGCTGTCGGCCACGAAGGAGAAGCGGGGGCTGTCGAATATGGCCTCCTGGACGCCGGCGATGAAGCGAAACTTCAGGTCCTTGCAGACTTCACCGATCTCCCGGAGAAAGTTGAGATCGAGGATGAGTTCTTGGTCCTTGCGCGTGCGTAGGTAGTCGAGGAGCTCGTCCACCACCAAGAGCAGGCCGTGGTCACGATGTTCCTTGTCGAAGACGGACATCATCTCTTCGAAGGCCCGCTTGTTGTTCGACACCGTCGCCGCGGACGGGAAGGAGTAGGACACGCCTAAAGCGCCCAGATGCTCCTCCAGCTCGGCCACGAGGATGTCGCGTAGGGACATGGTGGTCGCGCCGATCTCGGTTCGCACAACCTTGAAACGGCCACCGATTTTGCCCGCGGCATCGGCTACCTTGCCATCGTTCAGATGGGCCGACAGCTCACCGTTCTCCGCCAGGGCGGAGATCACGGACATGAGGTGTGACTTGCCGGTGCCGTAGTTTCCGACGACCAGAAGCCCTTTATTGTCCGTGAGCTGATCGAACTGAAGCTGCGGAAAAACGAGATTAACCAGCTTATCGGCCATCTCCTCGGAGATGACGTAGGTCTGGACAAGCTGACGAGCGGTGGACTCCTGGTCGGCGTCCCGCAGCTGGACCACGGATTCGATGGGTTCGAATTGAATCAGGGCTCCGTATTTCATATCATCTGCTCCCAAACGGCGTTGTTCCTTGTCTTCAAGTCTCGAACTCCGGGCTCACTATCAGGAGATCTTGTGACGGATATCGCTTGTATTCGGAGTGATCCGGTGTCGCGTAAATCAAGTGTGCGCCATCGAGGGTGCCACTCCATGCCGCGACCACCGTCTTGTTCCGGGAGAGCCCCTGTAGAAGCCGCAGGGGGTCCTGCTTGAGCGAAACATCGAAGAGCACCTCGATGTTGTCCAGCAGGACGACGTCGCTCTGGGCCCCATTCACCATCTCGGACAGCAGACGGGGCAACTGCAGCGCCCGCTGACGCTCGGTGAGCTCAAGCATGCGACAGGATAGATCGAGGTTGACGTTGAGCAGCAGTGCGTCGGTGTGCTCGTGAACATCCTGGAGTGCAGCGGTCTTTCCCGCTCCGGCCGGGGCCACCAGCAGAATGAGGCGGTGGTACAGATCGGCTGCATGGTCGATCTTTCGTGTGATCTGATCTGCCAAGGGCTCTGCCATCACCTACCCTCCACCAGATGCGGATCTTCCTATCCTGGCACATGCAGTCACCGGCCAATACGACATCGATGCTTTTGGAAAATGGGTCCTTGATTCGGTCATCTTCCAACTTATCATATGCTTCTTTCTGTTCTTAATGCAAAAGGGAGTTAAAATGCCAAACAAAACTGGAATTTATCGGCAGCGTCAATGATTGTCAAGCAATTTTCAGCGGATATAGATGAATGATTTCACTATTGGCCAAAGATATTATTAGAAGAGAATCTGCAAAAATCTGGATGTCAGCTGTCGTAGGAGACTATCAATGCCCTTCGATGTCTGGCTCTATGACCCGGATCTTTTTCAGCGACCGGAACTCTCCGGTCGGATAGATCTCGTATCCGGCGAAGCTCTTCTTGATGACCGCCACGTCGGTGTGGTTATAAAGGCTCACGTACACGAGGTCGCGGGCCAGGATCTTCTGGATCTCGCTGAAGAGCCTCTTGCGCTCGGCCGGGTCGAGGGTGATCCTCGATAGCTCCAGCAGTCGATCCACCTCGGGATTTTCATAGCGGCCCCGGTTGGCCCCGTCGGGCGGGGCCATGGAGGAGTGGAAGATCCAGAACATGGCGTCCGGGTCGGTCATCCCGACCCAGGTGAGCGAATACATCTCGAAGTTGCCCTTCTTGATGTCGTCGTAGAAGGTGCCCCACTCGTAGCTGCGCTTCTCGATGCCGATGCCGACCCGGCGGAGCTGGTCGCGGATGATCTCGGCGATCTCGTTCCGGAGCTTATCGGTGGAGGTCTTGTAGGAGACGGTGAACCGCAGCCGGGGGCCGTCGCCGTCCGGGTCGGGCAGCCCTGCCGCGTCGAGCAGGGCCGCGGCCTTGCTCGGGTCATACGGGTAGGTCTCGACGTCCCCCTCATAGAAGGAGATGCGGGGCGCGAGGAACCCGGTTGCCTTTGTGGCGAGTCCTTTCCACGAGTGCCGTACGATGGCGTCCCGGTCGATGGCGTGGGCAATCGCCGCACGGACCTCGCGCTTGCCGACTATCGGGTGGGTGAGATTAAAGCCGATGTAGGAGTAGTTGATACCCTCTTCCTCGATGATACGGATCCCGGGCTCCCTCTCGAAGAACTTGATTGAGTGGGGGGGCAGGGCGTTCTGCAGGAGGTCGACGGTGCCGCGCTTGAGCTCGAGCATCCGGGTCGTCTGGTTGGTGATCACCTTGAAGACCACTTCCCGGAGCTCCGGCGCCCCCTCAAAGTAGCCGTCAAAGGCGGTCAGCCGGATCCTCTCTCCGGGGGCGAACTCCTCGAACCGGAACGGGCCGGTCCCCACGGGCGACTCGGCAAAGCTCTTACCAAGCGGCTCGGCCAGGTGGCGTGGGACGATCCCCTTTGCCAGCTTCACCAGGAACGGGGCAAAGGGCTCGGAGAGGCGAAAGACCACGGTGTACCGGTCCGGCGTTTCGATCGCCTCGACCCGGTTCATCCAGTGCCCCCACAGGCCCCCGCGCTCGGGATCCCCGCCCGAGGCGAAGGTGTAGGCCACATCGTCGGAGGTGAGCTCGGCCCCGTCGTGAAAGAGGACGCCCCGGCGAAGGTGGAAGATGTAGGTCCGAGGATCCGGGAGCTCCCAGCTCTCCGCCAGGTCGGGGGCGACCCGGGACCGGCGGTCCAGGCAGACGAGGTAGTTATAGATGAGGGAGTTGATTCGGACTTCGTGCGCGCCCAGTGCGTACCGCGGGTCGAGCACGTTGGGGCTTCCCTCCAGGGCGACGACCATGCGAAGCTCTTTAGGCCCGCCGCCCCGGTCCGGGGACCCGGAGCAGCCGAGAAAGATCGTGGCGGCCAGCAGGGAGATGAGGGGTATGATTTTCAATTTAAGCGCCAGTTCTACAGGCGGGATCTAGGTTTGATCATTTGACGCGAGCTTATCCGCTTTGCTAAATTTAATCAAACGATAAGGGTTAGCCGTCTTGGAGACGATCAACAGTTTTCAATTATTGAATTTGCATTGAAAATCCAAAATACCCCTCGCATCGTCATCCCCGCGAAAGCGAGGATCCAGCAAATGAGCACAACCATGGGTTCCCGCTTTCGCGGGAACGACGGAGAGTTGGCCGATAAAAGCCCCCGGCGAAGCCGGGATAAGTTCATTCGATAGGAAATCCAATTGACCCCGAAGGGGTCAGGTCATGTAGCCTGGGGTGTCAACCCCAGGATCAATTGAGCTCATTAGTCCGCCCGAAGGGCGATAATTCAAAACGGTAAACAGAGGAGCGATGCTGCACCTCACTCTCTTCTGGGCCACCGCCGCCGCCTATCTCTTCGGCACGGTGGCGAATTTTGTCTTTATCGGGACGCAGCGCCGGCGTGCGCTCACGGCCGCCACGCACAGCCTCTCTGTGGGATTCGGCCTCCATACCGTGGCGATCCTGGTCCGCTTCTTCGAAGTAGGCCACACGCCGGCGGTGAACAGGTACGATTCGCTCTCGCTCTTTGCCTGGATCATCATCGGCTCCTTTTTCCTCTTGCGCGCAAAGTTCGAAGTAAAGGCCCTCGGGGCCTTTCTCTCGCCCCTGGCCCTCATCCTCGTCCTGACCGCATCCGTGCTGCCCCGGGACCTGGTCGACATCGACCCGGATCTGCTCGGCACCTTCTGGTTTCCCGTCCACGTGGCCACCGCCTTCATCGGCGATGCGATCTTCGCCCTGGCCGCCATCTTCGGGGCCATGTACCTCATCCAGGAACGGCAGCTCAAGTCGAAGAAGATTGGGGCCTGGTACCGGCGCCTCCCCTCTCTCAGCACCCTCGACGATCTGAACTACCGGTGCATCGCCGTGGGGTTCCCCTTCCTCACCGTGGGAATGATCACCGGCTCCATCTGGCTCCAGAGCGCCTACGGCATGCTCATCGACTGGGGCGACGCCCGGCAGACCTCTTCGCTCGTGACCTGGTTCCTCTACGCGGGCCTTATTCACGGCCGCTTCGTGGCCGGCTGGCGGGGGCGACGCACGGCCATCCTGGCCATTGCAGGCTTCGCCATCATCGCGGTCACCTATTTTGGCCTGAGCCACTTTTTTCAAGGGGGCGGGTAGGGCGCCATGTACATCCTGTGCATCGGGCTCAATCACAACACCGCCCCTGTGGAGGTCCGGGAGAGTATGGCCTTCGAGGCCGAGGGCCTTGTGGAGGGGCTCGATCGACTCCGGGCCCTGCCCGGGGTCGCCGAAGGGATGATTCTCTCTACGTGCAACCGCGTGGAGGTGATCGCCGTGGCGGGCAGTCGAGAGGCCGGGGCCTCTGAGGTCAGTCGGTTCCTGGCCGGGCGTGGCGGCACGACCGAAGAGGCGCTCGTCGATCACCTGTACGTACACGAGGCGCGCGAGGCCGCCCGCCACATCTTCCGGGTTGCCTCCGGGCTCGACTCGATGGTCCTGGGTGAGCCTCAGATCCTCGGACAGATCAAGGAAGCATACAGGAGCGCAGCCGACCGAAGGCTTACGGGAAAGATCCTCAACCGGCTGCTCCCCCGGTCCTTCAAGGCCGCGAAGCGGGCCCGCACCGAGACCGAGGTGGCCGAGGGAGCGGTCTCAGTAAGCTATGCCGCCGTGGAGCTCGCACGCAAGATCTTCGGAGACCTCTCCGGCCAGTCGGTGCTCCTCATCGGGGCCGGGGAGATGGGCGAGCTCGCCGCGACCCATCTCGCCGAGGCCGGAGCCCGGGAGATCGTGGTGACCAACCGGACCTACGAGAGAGCCGTGGAGCTGGCCGAGAGGTTCGGAGGGAGGGCCGTGCGGTTCGAGAAATTTGCCGAGCGCCTCCAACAGGTGGACATCGCGATCTGTTCGGCCGCTGCTCCGGACATTCTCATCCGGGCCGACATGATCTCTCGGGTCATCAAGGCCCGGAAACAGAGGCCCATGTTCTTCATCGACATTGCGGTGCCGAGGAACGTGGATGAGGCGGTCAATGAGATCGACAACGTCTTCCTCTACGATATCGACGATCTGCGATCCGTGGTGGAGACGAACATGGAGGTGCGCTCGAGGGAGGCGGAGAAGGCGGGGCGGATCATTGAGGAGGAGGTGGGAGCTTTCTTCAGCTGGTTCAACACCCTGGACACGGAGCCGACGATCCAGGCCCTCCGCCGCAAAGCGGACCGGATTCGCGCCCGGGAGCTGGAGCGGGCCGGGTCCGGGCTCTCGGGCCTCACCGGCGAGCAGCGGACCCTGGTGGAGACCATGACCCACTCCATCGTCAACAAGCTGCTCCACGATCCGATCCGGCATCTCAAGGCCATGAGCCGGGGCACGGATGACGTGTGCGATATCGAGACCGTGCAGGAGATCTTCAATCTCGATGAACGCGATGAGGAGCGCTGACATGAATGGTGCCACTACCCAGGAGACCCTGCGCCTCGGGACCCGCGGGAGCAAGCTGGCCCTGTGGCAGGCCGGATGGGTCAAGAGCCTCCTGGAAGAGCACCACCCCGGGGTCTCGGTGGAGCTTGTGCGGATAAAGACAAAGGGAGACAAGATCCTCGAGGTCCCGTTGGCCAAGGTCGGCGGCAAGGGGCTCTTCGTCAAGGAGATCGAGGAGGCCATGCTTCGCGGCGATATCGACCTGGCCGTGCACAGCATGAAGGACGTGCCGGCCGAGCTCCTCGATGGGTTGACCATCGGTGCGGTGACACGGCGTGAAGATTGCCGTGACGCCCTCGTTTCGAGAAGCGGCCTCATGCTCGACGAGCTTCCCGCGGGGGCGTCGATCGGCACGAGCAGCCTGCGCCGAAGCGCCCAGCTCCTGCATCGCCGCCCGGATCTTCGGATCGTCCCTTTGCGCGGCAATGTGGACACACGCCTGCGAAAGCTCGACTCGGGAGAGATGGATGCCGTCATGCTGGCCGCGGCCGGCCTGAAGCGACTGGGCCTGGCCGAGCGGATCACGCAGCTCCTCTCGTTCGACCTCTGCCTTCCAGCGATCGGGCAGGGTGCCATCGGTATCGAGATCCGCTCCGACGATGCCGGGACCCACGCAATCGTCGGCTTTTTGAACGATCGGCCCACGGCCCTGGCCGTGGCCGCCGAGCGCGCTTTGCTGCGGGTTCTGGCCGGAGGCTGTCAGGTGCCGATCGCGGCCCACGCCGAGCTGGCGGGCGTGCGTCTCATGCTGGACGCCCTTGTGTGCAGCCTGGACGGAGAGCGCCGGGTGCGCGAGAGAGCCGAGGGGATCGATGAGGAGGCCGAGGCGATCGGCACCGGCCTCGGCGAGCGGCTCCTCGCCGCAGGGGCCGGGGAGATCCTGGAGGAGATCATCGATCTGTAGGAGGCCTTTCGAGGCAATGAATGACGGACCGCTCTGTGGAGGGGACTTGATCATAACTGAATCAAAGGGGGGATAGGAGAAACTGCCGTGGGAACTTTTTCGGTGGAATATAGGTCGATGGTCACGAGAGTGATCGGATCGATCGTACTGATGGCCATGGTTACTATCGTAACTGTTGCTGAACCGGGAGCACAGCAAAGTCTTGAGAATGGGCTCGGTGTCGAAATGGTGGAGATCCCGGCCGGACGTTTTACCATGGGCTCGCCCGATCCTTCTTTTGGGTGGCCAAAGCCGGAAAGTTGGAGGTATAATGACGAGCGGTTGCATGGCGTTGTCATGAGTCGTCCCTTCCTGGCCGCCAGGCATGAAGTGACCCAGGAGCTCTGGAAGAGGGTGATGGGGAAAAACCCGAGCACCTTCGATCGGTTCGGCGACGACTGCCCTGTACACAATGTTACATGGTACGATGCAGTGAAGTTCTGCAACCGGCTGTCCACGCTTGAGGGGCTCTCTCCGTGCTACCGGATCGAGGGAAAGAATATCACCTGGGACCGTGAGGCGACGGGGTACCGCCTCCCCACCGAAGCGGAATGGGAGTATGCCTGCCGGGCCGGAACCGTTACGAAGTACAACACCGGAGACTCGAAATCGGACTTAAAGCGAGCCGGCTGGTTTAAGGACAACTCCCTCGGCGATCCGAAGTCGGTGGGAAAGAAGGCCCCCAATGCCTGGGGGCTGTATGATATGCACGGGAACGTCTGGGAGTGGTGTTGGGACCGGTATTCCGAAGAATATCCAAGGGGCGAAGTCCGCGATCCCGTGAGCTCGGCTTCAGGCACGGACCGCGTGCTTCGCGGAGGCAGCTATGATGACCTGGCGTACCACTGTCGCTCGGCACTACGGTGCAGCAGCAGCCCCAACGATCATAACACCTTCGTTGGTTTACGTCTGTTCAGGTCTAAATAGCCACTTAGTCCTTAGACACGGAGGGGGAGGCAGATGAAAACAAGAGTTTGTATTTCCGCTGCCCTGATAACGTTGACCATCATCACGATCCAGTCGGAGCCGGAGGCCGAGCAAGGTAAAAAAAGTGAGCTGGGTATAGAAATGGTGAAGATCCCGGCGGGAGAGTTCATGATGGGCTCGCCGGAGCCTCCCCGTTTATGGCCGAAGCCGCAGAGCTGGAGGTACAGAGACGAGCGGCAGCGCAAGGTGATTATTTCCAGGTCTTTCCTGATTGCAAAGACGGAGGTGACCCAGGGGCTCTGGTTGAAGGTGAACAAGGTCGATACGAGCCTGCTGGGGTCCAATCCGGCTTACTATAACGGGTGCGGGGATGACTGTCCTTTCAATAACATCACATGGTTCGAAGCCGTGGAGTTCTGCAATCAGCTGTCTGCGTGGGAGAGGCTCACTCCGGCATACCGGATAGAAGGGAAGGATGTGACCTGGGACCGGGATGTGAACGGTTATCGTCTTCCCACAGAGGCGGAGTGGGAGTACGCATGCAGGGCCGGCACGACGACCTGGTATAACACGGGGGACTCTGACGCGGAACTGAAACGGGCCGGATGGTATAAAGAAAACGCCGGCAAGGTTCCGCACCCGGCCGGCGAGAAGGCTCCCAATGCTTGGGGTCTCTATGATATGCACGGAAACGTCTGGGAGTTGTGCTGGGACTGGTATGAAGAGCGCTATCCGCGGGGCAAGAACATCGACCCTGCGGGTCCCTCCTCGGGGACGACCCGGGTGCTTCGCGGCGGCAGTTTCGGCGACCTGGCCTACCACTGCCGATCGGCCCTTCGCTGCAACGAAAAGCCCAATAAATACAACCGCTACATCGGCTTTCGCGTGGTCCGGTCGAAATAGAGTACTTATATCTAGACATCTACGCGGTTTGCGCAGATATGGGCTCAATGTCATGGGCCATTTTTTGTCAACAGTCAACAGTCGAGAGTCGAGAGTTACATGCTTCTCACTCTCGACTCTCGACTGTTGACTGTCGACTTACAAAGGAGCACTAGCATGTATTTTCCGGTATCCAGACCGAGGCGGCTTCGCCGGACCGAGACGATCCGGCGTATGGTGAGGGAGACGAAGCTCTCTGTCGACGATTTCATCTACCCCCTCTTCGTGACTCATGGGAAAAAGGTGGCCGACCCGATCCCATCCATGCCGGGTCACTTCCGCTTTTCTGTGGATAATCTCGTGAAGGAGGTCCGACAGGCCCACAAGCTGGGTATTCCGGCGGTCCTGCTCTTCGGCATCCCCGAGAGCAAGGACGAGCGCGGGAGCCCGGCCTATGACCGCAAGGGCGTAGTGCAGACCGCGATCCGGGCGCTCAAGGACAGGGTGCCGGAGATCTGCGTGGTCACCGATGTCTGCCTGTGCGAGTATACATCACACGGGCACTGCGGCCTGATCGATGGCGGGAGGATACTCAACGATCCGAGCCTGGAGCTCCTCGGGGAGATGGCCCTGAGCCACGCCGAAGCCGGGGCCGACATCGTGGCGCCCTCGGACATGATGGACGGCCGAGTCGGCGCGATCCGAGAGGTCCTGGACGAGAACGGCTTCGAGGAGGTGGCCATACTCTCCTATGCCGTGAAGTACGCATCGAGCTTCTACGGGCCCTTCCGGGATGCGGCCGATTCGGCGCCCGCCTTCGGAAACCGCGCCTCCTACCAGATGGACCCTGCCAACGGGCTGGAGGCCCTTCGCGAGGCGGCCATGGACGTAGAGGAGGGGGCGGACATTCTGATGGTCAAGCCGGCCCTGCCGTACCTCGACGTGATCGCGGGCGTGGCCGAGGCCTTTGACCTGCCCCTGGCCGCGTACAATGTGAGCGGTGAGTTCTCCATGGTCAAGGCGGCCGCCGCGAACGGATGGATCGACGGGGATCGCGTGATGATGGAAATGCTCACGAGCATCAAGAGGGCGGGTGCGGACCTCATACTGACCTACTTCGCCAAGGAAGCGGCCAAATTGCTTGGCAAGAGGTAAGGCAGAGACAGTACTGTTTGTTTCGTGGGGGATTTTAACGCAGAGACGCAGAGAAAAAAATTTGTGGAGTATATGAAAAAGATTTTCTTCACCACAGAGGTCACAGAGAGAGAATAAATGCAATCAAGCCCTTTCTTTCTCTGTGCCCTCTGTGTC
>CAZFWM010000054.1:0-30157 GCA_964522545.1 uncultured Thermodesulfobacteriota bacterium | reverse complement strand
CCCGAAGGGGATCCTGAACCCGGGCGCCTCTCCCCCGGCCCGGGACCGGCGGACCGGAACGGCGAGGCACGCCGGGATGTACTGGGCGAACCGGGCGACCACCGAGATCACCGCCAGCTCCACATAGCTGCCGCTCAGGGCGAGGGTGAAGCTCAGGGCCGTCGTGATCACGATGGCGACGACCGGCGTCTTCCTCGTGGGGTGGACCCAGCTCAGGAACCGCGGCAGGTACCCTTCGTGGGCGAGGGCGTACAGGCACCGGGGTGCGACCAGAGCGGCCCCGGCGTTGATCCCGAGGACCGAGAGGAAGATCCCGATGGCGATCAACCTCCCCCCCAGGGGCCCGAGAAACAGGGTCGCCGCGTCGGCCACCGGATTCTCGGCGCCGGCCAGGGAATCCAGGGTCCCCGTGCAGACCGCCCAGATGGCGAGGTAGACGAAGGTGACCAGACCCATGATCAGGAGCAGGGCAACAGGGATGCTGCGCTGAGGATCGCGCATCTCCCCGGCGGGCACGGTGAGGACCTCGAATCCCACGAAGGCGTAGAGGATGATCAGGGTGCCGGCGCTCAGGTCGGTGAGCCCCTGGGGCGCAAAGGGGGTGAACCGGGCTCCGTCGATGTGGAAGAGGCCGACCGCGATGAAGACGGCGATGGGGAGAAGCTTGGCGGCTGTGAAGGCGGCTGTGACCCGGGCCCCCATGGAGACGCCGGCCACGTTGAGGAGGGCGAGGCTGGTGAAGAGTCCGGCCATGATCCAGGGGCGAAACTCGGCGGCCCCGGGAAGGACCGCCTCGCTGACGACGACGAGGCCGTTGCCCAGGGCGGCCCAAGAGGTGACGCGGATCACCCAGGTTATCCACCCGACGGTGTAGCCGGCCAGGTCCCCGAAGGCCGCGCGGGCATAGAACATGGGGCCGCCGGTACCCTGAAAGCGGCTCCCCACCTCGGCGAAGCAGAGGGTGAGGAGGGCGCAGAGAACCGCGGAGACGAGATAGCAGAGCAGCGAGGCGGGGCCGAGCAGCTCGGAGACCTTGCCGGGCAGGAAGAAGATTCCGGTCCCGATCACCCCGTTGATGCCGATGGCGGCGACCTCGAAGAGCCGGATGTTTCGCTTCAGCGATTCAGGGGGCGAGCTCATGTCAAATGCCGGGTGAGTGGGAAAGTCCACTGAGTCCGAAAAAGCAGTAGGCGCCGTAGCGAGGCGCAGAAAACCTTAGCGAAACGCGAAACAAGCGTTGCAGCAAGGATTTTCAAGCCGTAGTAGGTACCTACTGCATTTTTCGGGCTGAGGATAACAGAAAAAACCGAAATCAGGCAATATGACTGAGCGCTGAACGATCAATCCTCCAGGCTCGTCCCCACGAAACATGAGCCCGGCGGCACGAACTCGTCGGCGCCGATGTCATACCCCTCGCCCAGGGGCCTGGGATCGCCCTCGAAGTCCTCCGTGATCTGGGGCCGGTCCATGCCCGCGTCGATGGCGGGGCTGTCCGGCGGGAGGTGGTAGTCGTCGTCGAGCAGGGGGTCTGCAACGAGGGAGTTTTCTTCCTGCCCGGTCCGGGCGGTGAAGGTCCCCAGACCGATCATGCCCACGCCCTCGATGAAGACGACCTGCGGATCGCCGCCCTCGCGATAGTAGATGTTGTAGTCCATGGTCCAGTTTTCGGGAAGGACATCGAGCAGAAAGGTGAGGGGCGCCTTGCCGGGCCGTGCCAGGAAGATGTTGTTCACCACCTCGATGTTGTCGATCGGCTCGCCGTCGATATCCCCCAGGTGCATCTCGCCGGGCAGGAACTGCTCCGTGTCGAGCTGGTTGAAGAGACTCGTATTGTTGATCACCTTTCCGTTGTTGCAAGCGTAGATCCGAAATCCCGAGCCGCCGTTGGCGTATGCGATGTTGTTCACGAAAACAGCCCCGGCATTGGGGGTTCTTGACTTGTCCAGGATGAAGCCGTTCCCGTCGCTTCGGATCCAGGATTTGTCCACGTTGTGGTGGGAGACGTTGCCCACGATCCGAATGTCCGCGCCCGTGGCCTCGTACACGGAGATGCCCGAGGACCAGCCGATGCCGTAGCCGTTGTGATGGGCCTCGTTCCCCTCGGCCAGCACGTGGTTGGACCAGTTGATGACGATGCCGCTTCTCCCGTTGTCGTGACACAGATTATTCAGGACCTCAGCCTCCTGGGTGCCATGCACAGTGATTCCGCTTTTCCCGAACCGGCTCACCTCGAAGCCCTCGACCACGATGTGCTCCCGGGTGATCAGGATGCCGTCGGCGCCCGAGATCTGCCAGTCCGTGAAATCGTAGGGTGTGGTTTCCTCCTCCATCCAGACGTAGAGCATTCTCTCCTCTGTATCTACATAGCTCATCCCCTGCCCTGGCTTGTTCCAATTCGGTTCGTCAATCGGGCCCGGCATGCGTTCCCCGTCGCGGTAGGCCTCGCATAAGTTCCACCTGCGAAGAGGGCGTTTCCAGACCCCCTCGGGCAGCTCGGGCCACGCTTCGTACCAATCGTCGCCGTCCGCCACCTTGTCGAGGTCGATCAGGCCGGTTATGTGAGCCTCATGAGGGTGTTCCGATCGGAAGATGATCGGCCCATCCTCGGTGTTTCCGTTATTGTGGGGATTGATGTACTCGATGTAGGTGCCGGGTTTGACGATGACCTCGTCGCCCGCCACGGCGGCCGCGCTCGCCCTGAGAAGGGTCTCCCACGGCTGATCGGGCGTGCCGGGATTTTCATCGTTCCCGTTGACAGGGTCCACCACCCGAATCTCCGCCGACGAGGCCGAAGGCGCCAGCAGCACGGCGACCGCGAGGACCATCATGAACAGGACCTTCACCGCCGGCTGTCGCGTGGATTCCAGGTCATTCCGCTCTCGAGCTCTCCTCGCGTTCATAACAACCATGGGCTTTCTCCTTGCTTTATAGACACGTGCGCCGCCGTCCCCTGCCCTCACTTGTATGAACACGCATTCCTTCGATTAGTTACAAAGGACTTCATCTCATGGAAAGGGACTCCATTATTTCATTGCCTTTAAAATAGGGTTCTTGTAAAATCGCAACATCCTCATGAAAACGATCGCCCAATTGCTGCAGCGCCTGCTGCTTCGCCTCGACCTGGGCAGAGCCCTCGCTCCGGTGAATCGAAAGGAGGAAAGGATGAGAACATTTGGGATCAGGGGAAGCTATTGGATGACCATTCTCTCAATAATCTGGATCGCCGGGACGGCGGTTTCCGCCGAGGCCGACGTGTACGACCCGGCCAAGTGCCCCTCCGGGATGATCAGCTACTGGCGAGCCGAGGGGAACGGCAGCGACTCCTACGGGAGCAACAACGGATCGATGAGCGGGGGGGCGACCTTCGCGGCCGGACAGGTGGGGCAGGCCTTCAGCCTGGACGGCGACGGCGACTACATCTCCCTGCCGAACAGCTCCTCCCTCAAGCCGGATCCGGACTTCACAGTCTGCGCCTGGATCAGGACGACCGGCACAGGTTCTCGGGCCATCATGACGAACTACGAAAAGCCGAATCCCGGGCCGGAAGGGGAGCTCGGATTTCACTTTCACCTGGAAAACCAGGGAGCCGGTCTGCACACAGCAAATCTTCAGATAAACCAGCACTGTGGATGTTCATGTGATACTACCGCAATGACGACCGTCAACGACGACCACTGGCATCACGTTGCGGCTGTGCATTACGGGTCGACCGTCGAATATTACATCGACGGCGTTCACCAGTCCTGCATCTCGGGCCTCTACAACAATGTCGGCTATTACAGCACCATGCACCCGGCCATCGGGGCTCGCTGGCAGAGCGTCTCCGGCGGATTCTTGAGTTTCTTTCCGGGCCTCATCGACGAGGTGGCGATCTTCGACCGGGTCTTGACCGGGACCGAGATCGAGCAGATGTACGAGAACACCCTGGCGGGCTACAGCTACTGCGCCGATCCCCCGGCCGAGATCCACGAGAGCATCCAGGCCCGAAGTGGGTCCGGGAGCTGCCCGGACTGCGCGCCCGCCCTGGCGCCCAGCTATCCGCGCTTCACCACGGGCGACCCGGACCTCTACGAGGACTACTTCACCCTCGAGAACAGCTCGGCCTCCGGGATCGAGATGCCGATCCGCACGGTCCTCTCCACCCTAACTCCGGCCGGCGTCTACGGGGCCAACCCGGACGGCGGGGACGGGAGCGCGCCCACCGCCTACTGGGAGTACAGCCTCGCGAGCCACGACGGAACCACCTCTGCCGACGGCACCCTAGACCCCGGAGAGAGGATCGCACGGATCTGGCAGATCGCCGACGAGGGGGGAGCAACCTTCGAGTTCTGGGCGGATGTCTACGCGCCCGGGGCCAAGGGGGACTTCTGGCTGGGAGGGATCGAGGAGAAGGTGGGGACGGATCTCGCGTCGGATGATCCGATCCTCCAGGGGGACGCCTTTGTGCTGGACGACGGCACTGCCGAGATCCACGCGGGATCGGCCGGCGGGGATATCGTCCTGGCCAACCGGTTCTCCACCTCTTCCCCCGTATCGCTGCAGGCGGTCTCCTTCTACGCGAGCGGGTGGGCCGCCGGGGACGAGGCCGAGGTGATCCTCTACGAGGACCCGACCGGAGAAGCGGGCGGGCCGGCCCCCTCCATGGAAGTCTGGCGCACCACGGTCGTCCTGGGCGGAGGGGGCTTTCAGGAGGTCCCGGCCCAGGGGTGTCCCGTCCTCAACGCCGGAGGTGCCATCGGGGCCGCCTTTTTCGCGGCCGTGGCGAACAGGGCCGAGAGGAGCTACACCCTCGGGATCGATCAGACCGGACCCCATTGCGGGATATCCTACGTCTCCACCGACGGAGGCGCGAGCTTCGCACCGCTCTCGACCATGCCGGTCATGGACGGAAACGCCATGATCCGGGCCGAGGGGGAGACGGTGGGGACGTGCTTTATCGGGGATGTCTTGGAGCCGTCACTGTAAGGGCGCCATTCATCGCGCTCCCCTTCCGGAGGACCGACCTCTGTGTCGACCGGGGACGAGACGGTGGCAAGGGCGTGACCAGATCACCCCTCGCCGTCAACCTCCTCCGCACCGGCATCGAGCACCTCGCGGACCTTCATGGCGAGGGAGACGGAAGCAAATGGCTTCTGTAAAAAGGGCGCTCCGGGATCGAGCATTCCATTGTGCACGATAGCGCTATCCGTGTACCCGGACATATAGAGGACCTTCAGAGCGGGATTCTGTTTTCTCAGCCTTTTGTAAAGCTCTATCCCGCTCTGGCCGGGCATCACGACATCCGTGAGCAGCAGATCCAGCTTACCTCCGCATTCCGCGAAGACTTCAGCGGCCTTCGCGGGCGAGGCGGCAGCCTCCACGGTGTATCCCAGCCTCTCCAAGAAGCGCACCGCAATCGCCAAGAGCGATTCTTCATCCTCGACTACCAGGATGGTTTCCGAGCCGCGTGGTGAGTCTCTGACCGAGCTTTTCTCGGGCGCGTCCTCGACAGCCTCCCTCACGATGGGCAGGTAGATCTTGAAGGTCGATCCCGCACCCGGCTCGCTGTAAACGTATATATTCCCACCGTGCTGTTTCACGATACCGTAGACCGTGGCAAGGCCGAGCCCGGTCCCATTTCCTGTGGCCTTTGTTGTGAAGAAGGGCTCAAAGACCTTCCTGCGCGTATCGTCATCCATCCCGCAACCCGTATCGCTCAGAGCAAGCATGACATACGGTCCTGGCTTTGCCCCGACGTGCTCGCGGCAATATTCATCGTCAAACTCGGCGTTCGTTGTCTCAATGGTCAGCTTTCCGCCGCCGGGCATGGCGTCACGAGCGTTGACCGCGAGATTCATAAGGACCTGTTCGATCTGTCCGGGGTCGACTCGCACATTTCCAAGACCGTGAGCTGTGACGACGTTGAGGTCGATATCCTCGCCGATCATGCGCCGCAGTAGCCTCGACATATTCTCGACGAGGGAGTTGACATTGCAGGTCACGGGCCGTAACGCCTGTTTCCGGCTGAAGGCCAGCAACTGTTTGATAAGATCCGCGGCGCGGTTGCCGAGCTCGTATATCTGACTCGCGTCGCTCAACGATTCGGCGTCGTCCCTGAACTTCTCCATCAAAAGCTCGGCGAAGCCGTTGATTCCGGTCAGAATGTTATTGAAGTCGTGGGCAATGCCTCCTGCCAGCAGGCCGATCGACTCCATCTTCGCTGACTGGCGAAGCTCCTCCTCCACCCGCTTGCGCTCGGCGATGTGCCCCCATTCCCGGAGTGCGCGCTCGGCGATGTGCCCCCATTCCCGGAGTGCGCGCTCGGCGAGTCGAGGCATTTGATCGAATGTTTCCGGCGTCTTGACCAGATAGTCGAAGGCTCCGTTCTTCATGGCCTCAACGGCGATCCTTTCGTCGCCGAAGGCGGTCATGATTATGACCGGAAAGCCGCGCTCCCTGCCGACCGGGATAAAATCGACTCCCTTCCCATCGGGCAGTCGAAGGTCGGCGATAACCAGATCAGGCAGGGACGAGGAGGCCGTGTTTTGCGCTTCGGCAAGAGTTGCCGCCCGGGTGAGGGTAAAGCGCTCTTCCTTTGAAACGAATGCCTGCTCGATCAGCTCCGCGTGCGTGCTGTCATCTTCGACGAGCAGGATTGTATGAGTCGCAACAGCCATAGCTACCCTCCTGTATTCCCTTTATCCTGCGTCTCCACTATAAAAGCTTCATGTTTCGGCTGAACCGGAGCCGTTCCGGGGCGGGCGATTCCAGCACAGCCAGTAGGATCCGAGATCGCGCATGAGCTTCGAGAAGCTGCCGAATTCGACCGGTTTTACGACGTAGCTGTTCGCCCTCTGCAGGTAGGCCGTGTTGACGTCCTTCAGCGACTCGGACGTGGTCAGGATGACGACCGGGATGTTCTGCAGCTCAGGGGTGGTTTTGATCTGCCAGAGAACTTCGAGTCCGTCGACCTTTGGCAGGCGCAGATCGAGCAGCACCACGCGCGGCACGGGGCTCGTCTCGGCATCCGCGTACTTCCCCCTTCGGAACAGGAAGTCGAGAGCTTCCTCGCCATCTTTGATGCGATAGATCCTTGTCTTGATCTGGTGTTCCTCGAAAGCCCGAGACATGAGCTCTGCGTGGTCGTCGTTGTCCTCGACGAGTAAAATTGCCGGTGGTTCACCTTGCATGGTCTATCCTCCTTCGGTTCCGTCGCTACCCGGCGGTAGACCGGACAGGGTAAAGCAGAACCGGGACCCTTTGTTTTCTCCTTTCGACTCGACCCATATGCGGCCGCCGTGGACTTCCACGGTCCTTTTTACGATCGCAAGTCCGGCGCCGGATCCATCGGAGTTCGAGTCGAGCTTATCGAAGAGGCCGAATATCTTATCCGAATATTTGGGGTTCACGCCAATGCCGTTGTCGCGTACAAACAGTACGGTCTTGCCGACATCGGTGCGGCGGCCGATCTCGACCAGTGGATTGCGCTGGTCTCCCATGAACTTTACGGCGTTCTCCAGGAGATTCTGGTAAACCGCCAGGAGTCTCTGGCGATCGCCCCGAACGACGGGGAGATCCGGTGCGATGTCGACCGTAACGCCCCGCTGCGAGATCGAGCCGGCCACGAGCTCGCCCGCCTCTTCGGCGAGCGCCGAGAGCTCGATATCGACGGGCGGATTGAATACGCGTCCGATGCGGGACAAGAGGAGCAGCTCGTCGAGCAGCCTCTGCATCTTGGTGACCGCTGAATCGATCCTCGATATGTAGTGCGAAACCCTGTCCTGCGCCCCCTGTTCAATATCCTTCTCCAGATGCCCCAGAAAGCCGGCTATCGTTATCAGGGGGCTTCTGAGGTCGTGGGAAATCGTGTAAATGAAGCTCTCCAGCTCGGCCGTACGCTTGCTGACTCGCATTTCGAGCGATGCGTTCGCCTCCCTGAGCTCATTCTCCCCCTGCTGGAGCGAATCGGCCATGACATCGAGCGCACTGGCGAGCTGCCCGACCTGGTCCTTGCGGTCCATGTCGAGGCGTACCGTGAGGTCCCCCTGGCCTATGGTCTCTGCAAGCCCCAGGGTTTTCGACAGCGGCTCGACGATACTCCTGACGAGCATAATGCCGATGGTGATCGACAGGATCACGGTGGCCGTCAGGGCAAGGGCCATGGCCCTTATCTGCGACGATTTTTCCTCGAGGGTCATCCGGTGGAATCCGAGCCCTTTGTTCTCGGTGAATTGGGCGAGGATCTCGATTCTTCTGTCGAGCTTGGCCACGTAGTCGGCTTCTTCCCCCCTCGTGATTTCCGCTGCCGCTTCGCGTTCGTCGGCTCTCATGTGGCCTATGACGTGCTCGCGGATATCTCTCCAGTCGAGGAAGGCCTGCTTGAGAGACTCCACGTCGCTCCTGTCGCCGAGGTACCTCTCGAGCACGGAGTCGAATCGCCAGAGCGCATCCGCCTCGTATTCGCGGACCTTCTTTATGTCCACCTCCATTTGGCTCATGTCGGCTGACATGGCGACGTCCTTCATGCCGCGGTGCATGGCGATGATGTCGGCGCGGATGCCCATCACGTTCTTCAATACGGTATAGGGATGTTGGAAGAGCTTATCCGTAAGGGAGGCCAGGTGGTTCGACGTATGGATGGCGTAGAGGCCGAAGAGGATCTGAAATGAGACGAGTACGCCAAGCCCGAGCCCGAGTCGGGCCCCGATTCCGAGATCGCCCAGTTTCATGACCTAAGCCTTTCCTTCTCTCTCTGGGACCGTAAGAGCTTTTCAGGTCCCCCCGGCCGGACCGAGGATTCGTAAGGACAGACTCTCCCGGTCCATAGTCGGCCGACGTATCTTGAGTCGCGAACTCAAGTATTATGTCATGAAATTAAACTGGCGATAATCGGACTGTGATCAGTTCGAAAACTCGTACAGGCCGAACCGGTCCCCTCCACCGGTGTAGCCGGCAGGTGTGCCCTGCCAGTAGTGAATGTGCCCCGCGGCGAAGCCGAGCCGACTCCCGTTGTAGTCGCCCACCGGGTAAGGGATGTCCGCCAGGGACTCCCATGTGTCGCCCGAAACGGAGTACCGGTAGTATCCGTAGCCGGGGTCCTCCCAGCAGCTCCCGCCCCCCAGAGCGTAGAGGTAATCGGACTGCCCCGGCAGCCAGTCTCCTACCCACACGAGGGAGGCGCCGTCGCCCACGCCGCCCGTCTCCGGGATGTCGGACCTTGACGACCAGGCGTTGCCAATGATGTCGTAGCGCCAGAAGTCGCGGATCGGATTGGACTCGTCATATTCACCCCTCAGGGCGAAGAGGTTGGTGCCGCCCGCCCAGACAAGGGAGCATCCGTCATCGGTGCCCCCGGGCGGAGTGGCAAGGGAAGCCCACGTATCGCTGGATGAATCGTACCGGGCGAAGAGGGTCCCGTGGCCGCTGCTGCCGAGGATCGCATAGGCGTAGCCGTCGTGGTCGGACCATGCGATGGCATCCCCGGCCCCCTGGGCTCCCGGCGTGTCGGCCAGTCGGGCCCAGCTGTCAGTGGAGATCGTGTACCCGTAGAAGTCGCGTCGGTCGGCATCCGAGTAGCGCGCCCCGGTCAGGGCGTAGATGGCATCGTCCCCGTCCCAGGCGAGGGCCGTCCCGTTCCTGAAGACGCCGGCGGGAAGGCCCTGGACGCTCATGGCCGCCCAGGTGTCGGCCCCGGGATCATAGCGCCAGAACTTCGGCGTGGAGGTGGCGTACATACACTTGGCCGCATAGATGTGGGCGCCCGTGCCCACCACGGCCACCCCGTAGCCGCCGACCTCGGGGGTGCCCGCCTTCTCGGACCACGTGTCGCCCGAGCCGCCGGCTGTGACCGTCAGCCGGACCTCGTCGAACCAAGCGAACGCCTGGGGCGCTCCTTTGTTCCCGGTCTTGTAGTCGTACCGGAGCCTGACCTCGTAGGTCCCTGTCTGGTTGAAGAAGGCAGAGACCTCCTTATCGGAGACGACCTGCCATGCGCCGTAGGCGGGAGGCGCTCCGGACTGCGTGTCGATGTCGGCCGTGGAGAAATCGGGCTTGACGATCGATACGTAGATGTTCTGCTGGGCCGGGGTCTTGGCAGAGTAATCCTTCATCCATGCGTAGGAGAGCTTCACTGTGGAGCCGGCCTCGATCGTACCGGCGATCGTCTGGGCCCAGAGCCCCTCGCCGTCTTTCCTCCGGCCGATCTCGCTTTGGATCGTTACGGCTCCCCCTTCGGCGTAGCCCGAGGCGTCCCAGGCGCCGGCCGGAGAGCCGGCCACGGCCGCAAAGGACCAGTCGGTGGCGTCGACGGTGAAGCTCCCGTTCGAGATCAAGTCCGAAGATGGACACGTGCAGTCCCCCTGGCACTGGCCGGGGCAGGCCGCATCGTCGCCGCCGTCGCACTCCTCGCCCGGCTCGGCCACGCCGTTCCCGCAGCTCGCATAGGCGCAGCCGCTCGCGTCGAAGAGGCAGCCGGTGGTGCAGGCAAGGTCCCCGTAGTCGTACCCCAGGCTCTCGCACGTCGTTCCGCCGAGGTCGGCCCCGTCGCACTCCTCGGTCCCCTCCTGCACTCCGTTGCCGCACTCGTAGTAGACACAGCCCGACGCGTCAAAGCCGGAGCAGTCGGGCAGGCAGGCCAGGTCCCCCCCGTCGAATCCCAGCCCCTCACAGCTCTCTCCACCGAGGTCGGTCCCGTCGCAGACCTCGCCGGTCTCGATCACGTCGTTCCCGCAGGCCGGCCCACACCCCTCGTCGACGATCCCGTATCCCCCGTCTCCCGGGCACTGGTTGTCCTTGCCGTCACAGAGCTCAGGGGCCCCGGGGTACACGTCCGGGTCGGAGTCGTTGCAGTCCCTGTTCGACTTCCATCCGTCACCGTCCATATCCCTCGGCGGGGCCGCGCTTACGTACCCAAGGGCCAATGAAATGAGTAGAGGGACGAGAATTAGAGAAAGAACTTTGGCTAATCGCATGCTTCGGTCTCCTTTTTTTCTAAAAAAAGGGGATTGCTCTCAGGCCCTGAGAACATCCCCCTCCATGCTTCTTATGGAGCTAAATTCTTAGGTGCTTTATCGATTGACCGAGAGAATTTTAGCACTAAAAAGGTCTATCGTCAACGATCATTCACGGATTTAGAACGTTTGTTCACAGTGAAGGCGAAAAGAACCGCGGAGACAGGAAAACGATTAACGGCTGGTCTGGATTATGCAGACGGACGAATTGTATGCGGCCGGCAAAGGCACACGAACGAGCCGGGTTATCCTGAGGCTTCCTCCCCGCTCTCCTGCGGCGTCTCTTCCTCTCCGGTCTCGCGCGCAAGCAGGGTCGGCTCCTCCGGCTGTCGGGGGACGACCGGGAAGAATGTGGGTGCCTCCTGCTGAAACGCCTCTGCGCTTCTGAAGAAATGATCCTCCTGGAGGATGATGGGATTCTGGTTGCCGCCCCAAAGGAGGGTCTGGGTGTGGTACATGATGTAGGAGCCTCCCACGGCCCGGTAGTGGCTGCGCGCCTCGTAGATCTCGCTTCCGTCTTTCCTCATTGCTCTGACCTGCCTCACAAGGAGCGTCCCCTGGGGCTCTTTGAGGATCAGCAGGTGAGCGCTCTGGTCGTTGTTGTGGGCGTAGCGGCCGCGCCTCAGCAGGGCCAGGCCCGATTTGGTCGTGTCCACGAATTCGCCGGCGCCGCTCTCCTGCCATGCCTCGAGCAGCATGCGCTGGACCGGTGGTAGGCGGAGCGGCAGGTGGTTGGGCGGCTGCAACATACCTGTGCGCGCTGCAAACTCCGGGGTCCACTCTTCGCCGATGTGGTGGCGGAAGTAGCGGACGCCGCCGAAGTAGACGCGGCCGAGCCGGTAGCTCTGCTGCAGCCGCAAATCAGCCAGGGAGCGTCGCGTGGCGGCCAGCAGGAGCGAGTTGCTCTTGCCCAGAAGCGGAACCGGCCCCCAGGCCGTACGGATTCCCATGCGGCAGGCCTGAAAGGGATCGCCGCTCACCTGGATCGCAATCGGACGAGGTCGTTTCTCCATGGTCAGGTAGTCGATCTCGATGGACTCACCCTCCTTGATGGCGACCTGGTGCTTGGGCTGTAGGAAAAGGAATTTACCGCCCCCCGCCAGCGTGCCCACACCGAGCCCGCTGAGCTTCAGGACCCTCGCAAGAACACCCTTGGCGACTCCCTCGCCGAAGACCAAAAGGCTGCGGAAATTGAGCACCCGGCGGCCGTTCCTGCTGCGGTACCAGATGGGGGGGAGCACGCAGAGCGAGCTCTGGCCTGCAAAGCTGGTTGGATTGGTCGTGGGGACCGAGCCCACGCCTCCGATGAAGGTGCGGTTCGTATAGAGGGCCTCGGATATATGGGCCTCGGTGAACGACTTCTCCCCGCCTGAGGCAAAGCGGGAGCGGACGCGGACTATGGTAGAACCGAACAGGCCCTCCCGGACGATCACCTTCGGGATCCGTTTAAAGTAGCCGCGGAGGCCCTTCGTCTTGGAGGTGAGGTCGGCCGTGAAGAAGTGGCCGGCAGCGGGTCCTCCGGCGGCGTGGCTGCTCATTCTCTGCCAGTCGCCGTCGAATCCCACCACGGAGATGCGCCCGGGTACCACCACGCTTTCATGGAGGAAGTAGCGCAGAAAGGAGCGGGTGACCCGTCTTTCGAGCCACCTCCTGAGCAGCCCGAAAACACGCGTCCGGGTGAGCAGGCCGGCCACCTGGCCATACCCCCAGCCGGGCACCCCGGCAAAGACCGCATTGTCGGCGGCCGTACCGGCCGGATAGGTGCAGATGCTCCGGATATAGGGGTAGAGCCCCTGAAAGGTCCTCTCCTGTGTAGCGTCGGCCAGCTTCGAGAGGTCGAATCCGTGAGGGCGCAGCACCACTTTCTCCGGGAACAGGGCGGTCAGGACCGCGATGCGCAGCAGGAGGTCCTCCGGCTCACGGCCGGCCCGCTTTACGATTCTCGACACAGGCTTTTTCTTCCGAAGGATGCGCTCGAGAGCACTGCGCAGAAGCCAGATCTCCGTGACCGTATCCTCGCCGGGCTCCAGCGACCGGCCGTCCGGAATATCCTCGAAAAAGGCGGAGCGATACTCCTCCGGAAGTTCTTCAAGATCCTGCCGGATCACTGCGCCGCAGTCGATCGCGCCGGGACGGTAGGTGACGAGATCCGGGTAGAAGGCCCAGAAAGCGGCCACAAGCACGTGGTGATCGAGGGTACCGTCGCCGCTCACGACCATGACGTCCAGGGGGGGCTCCTTCCCGGACAGACTGAGGAGGGCATCGCGGATATTCTCCACGGAGCGGATGCGGTCCGCCTCCGTATCAAGCCTCGTGATGTCGAACCCCGCTTCCGACAGGGCATCGAACAGGTTTCGAGGGAGTTTGTAGATCTTTGCAGGGTGACAGACAACGAGGAGGCTACCCGGCGTCCGGTCCTGGTGGATGGCGGCTCGGACATAGAACTCGAGCCGGTCCGGCGCAAGCTCACTGGTGGCCGCGGATGGAGGAGGAGCGGCGACTAAGCTTGTGACACCCGGCTGCAGTACGGCGTCCAGGCCGATCTCACGGCCCTTCCGGTCGCTTACATGCTCTTCCACGCGCTTCTCTCGGGTCTTGCGGGAGTCCAGGAAAAAGGGTTTTACGGAATGAGTAAAGTATAGGGCAGACCTCTCCCGAGTGTCAAAGGAAAATTTCCAATCTGCATTTTACAATTTCCAATTTACAATTCTGTTTATTCATTACGTTCAATGGCCGCTAAATGGTTACGCACAGTGAACGGAGCCGGACACGCATAAAACTCTTTACTGTGAGGTCCTATCCCCCCTCCCCTGCCGCGCTTTCCCCCGTCTCAATCCTCCCGGCCTCCTCGATCTCGCCTTCGATCACGGAGAGATTGCGCCGTGCCTTCTCGGATGCCTGGGCCGTGGGAAAACGCTCCAGCACGGTCAGGAGAATCCGGCGGGCCTCCTCTAGCAGGCCGAACTTTTGGGCCGGGTCCTCGGCGATCCTCGCCTCCAGGTAGAGCTCGGCCGCCTTTTCCCGCGCCTCCTGGACGATTCCCTCTGCCGTCTCGGCAATTCTCGCCTCTGCCTCCGGTCCCAGGAAGGTCTCCCGGAGTGGTGCAAGGACCTCGATGGCCTCCTCGAATCGCCCTTCCTCGATGAGTCCCACTCCCAGTTCATAGCGCTCCTTGGCCTCCACCTCCCTCTCGATCATCTCGTCTGCCAGCTCGGACTCCAGGATCTCGGCCTGGGCCAGGGCCTCATCCACCAGGGGAGAGTAGGCGCCTCCTAAATAGCGGTCGAGCAGGGAGGAGACAAGTTCGTATGCCGCTCCGAGCAGCCCGGTGGCCGCCAGGCCTCCGGCCTCATCCAGGATCTGCCGGACCCGGGCCGCCTCCATCCCCTCCACGGAGTTCATCAGCCGCTCCGCCGCCATGGCCACGAGGGAGGCAGGCGAATCGTGATGAATACTCGTGCAGAGGGACCGGGCCTCGTCGAGGGCCCATCCCTCGTTGCCCCGCTCCTCGATCAGGCGGCGGGCCTTCACATACCGGCCCAGCAGCCCGGCGCCCTCCGGCTCGCCTACAGGGAGGCCGAGCAGGTCCAGCCACTCCACGGCCCTCGCATGCATGGCGGCGCCCGCTTCGGTGCGGGCCGCTGCCCGCTCGTAGGCTGCGCGGGCCTCATCGTACCGGCCCGAGTAGAGATAGAGGTCGGCCAGACGGCCCTCGAGCACGGCCGGGTCCGGCCAGGGCGGGGTGTCGGCCCCGGGCCCGCAGAGGGCCTCGATCCGGGCCACGGCCTCCTCGTCCCGGCCGAGGCGCGAAAGGGCGAGTGCATAGGCTGCGGCCGCCTCCACGGGGGCGACATCTTCTGGAGCGATATTTTCCGGCCCTGCGAATCGCTCCTCGTAGGCGCCCACGGCTCCTTCGAAATCCCCCGCCTCGTAGGCACGGACCACGGCCCCCACGTCCTCCCAGGTCTCTGCATCGTGAAGGTCGGCCGCGGCTAGCCGCTGGTTCACGGCAGTCAGCCGCTCCTGTTCCGCCGCCTCGAAATCGGATGCCAGAGCGCGGGCCAGCTCTTCGAGGGCGGCCTCGCGTTCCGAGGGGCTCTTGGCACGGACAAGCCCCTCCTGGAGAAGACGGATCTCCTTATACCGCTCCAGGATGCTCGAGTAGAGGTTGACAGCATCTGCAAGGGCGGCCTCGAGCTCGGCACTGCATCCGCCCCCTGCGGGCCCGGGCCGTTCTCCCCCGGCACGGGTCCCGGCCCTGAGCTCGTCGCAGCGAGCCTGGACCGCGGAGAGGCGCTCGAGTTCGGCCTGGAGCTCGGAGGTCCGACCGGTGATCTTCTCCTCGGTGAACGGCCACTCCGCAGAGACGTAGAGTGGTGGTTCGGCAGAGGCCTCTTCCGGCTCGATCCCGGCCTTCTTTACTCCCAGGTGCCCTTCGCAGCCCAGGCCGGCCGGTAGGACCAGCGCAAGAGAAAGGATCAGGACCCCGTACTGTCGGAATTTCATCCCGGCCTCGTTGTCTCGCCCGGCTTTCAATAATCTTTCACTCATCACTTGTATCCAGTTGATAGGGCGGCCCGTGGCCGCCGTTGAAAATACATTTCGCTACATTTCGCAAGAGCAGGCGGGCACGGCCCGCCCTATGGTTCCGGCGACGATTCAATGAATGGGCGACCGGCCGGTCGCCCCAGCGTAGCCTTCGACTATTGTACCGTCCGACCCCAGGGACGGGCAGAAGCTTCGCACAGGCTCGTACCCATCCGGCCCTGACGTTGCCGCGGCCGATACGACTGCCGAGGCATCCTCCCCCTCGGCTTGCCCGGCGCCCGGGGGCAGCGGCAGGCCTGAGCCGGGGTCCACCGGGACGGCGATGAGGTCCCGAGACTGCCTGACCGGCAGCTCGCTCACCGGATCGAAGGCGAGGTCGGCCATGTCGACGCGCCCGCCGATCCCCTTGTACCGGACCACGGCCTTGGCCACATCGATCCAGACGGGAAGGGCCCCGAAGGCGCCGTGCACGCGGATATTGGAGGTCGACATGGCACGGTTGTCATCGTAGCCCACATAAACGGCCACCACGCAGCTTCGGCCTGGGCTCAGCTCCGAACCGCCTCCATCCAGGTACGGCACCCCGCCGACAAAGGCGGCACTGGTATAGTCATTGGCCGTGCCGGTCTTTCCGAAGACCGGGATCTTGACTCCCAGCCGCTCGAGGAGGCGGTCCCTATCCGGGTCCGTGGCCCTCAGGAGGACATCCTTGTCGGCCGCCCTCCCCGTGCCGTGCCTGACCACGTTGCGCAGGATATTCGATACCATGTCCGTCCGGATCTCGTCGAGGCGCTCCGCTTCCTCCGGGCGTCTCCGGTAGATGACGGCGCCGTCTAGGTCCTCGATCCGATCGATGACGGCGGCGCGCGTTTCGATGCCCGGGGCCGTGTCGGCCGCGATCCGGCCCGAGGTGAGCGCGGTATACAGGGAAGCGAGGTCGATGAGAGTAACGGCACTCGATCCGAGGGGCAGCGAGAGTACCGGGTCGAGCTCAGTCCCGACGCCAAGCTCCTCGGCGAGGCGTACCAGGTAGGTCAGACCGACCAGGACCTTGAAGTCGCGCACGTGGTGGAGGGTCTCCATGCTGTATCGCGGGTACGCCTCCAGGCGTTCGAGCGCAGCAGCCGTGGCCGCATCGAGCCGCTCGACAGCGGAGGCACGCACGAGGCCCGAGACGAGGACCCGGCCCGCCATGAAGGGGACCTCCTGCGGCCCGGTCCCACGCTCGGACTGGAGCCGCCTGAGGGTCTGCCAGGTCAGGGCGCTAGTCCCCTCCGGCGGATCGTCATCGTCAATGTCATCATCTTGGATGAAGAGGATCTCCTCCTCCACTCCATTTATGCCCCCCTCCGCGCCTCCCTCTTTTCCTCCCAATCCCTCGCGGACAAAGAACCCTTCAGGAAGCGCTCCTTCTCTCTCCGGTGCAGCCAGGAGCCCGGAGAGCTCCTCGTAGCGATCCATTAGCAGGCGGCGCACCCTGCTGAGACGCCTGAAGTTTCTCTTCAGGATCTCCTCATGCAATCGAAGCTCGGCTAATGTTTTGGGATCTTCCTCACTCGAGAGTTCCTCTGAATTCGCCTTGAGGTACCGGTCGTAGTCCAGGCCGTAGTCGAGGTCCCGGATAAGCCGGGCGGACCCCTCTTCCCGGGCCATACCCTCGTCCTCGAAGAGAAGGGAGACTTCAACCTCGCGACGGGCCGATTCATAGGCCGCCCAGGCAAACCTCTTCCTGTCCACCACAACGCCCATTCGGTCCCGGATCCGACGGCGGAATGCGTCGGGTCCCTCTCCCTCGCGCGGGGCCAGGTCCACGAGCCCGGCCAGGTGCCGAAACTGAGAAAGAGTGAGCCGATCGCACAGGTGGTAGAGGAGCCAGACCGAGGCGAGATTCTCGGACTTCACGCCGGCCCAGGCCACGGAGACCTCCCCGTGCGGGCTCGGGTGGTCGGGTCTGGGAAAGTAAGGGATCCCCTGGTAAGGAAATACGCGACGCTCGTTGCACAGCCGGTCCAGGGGGCTCCAGCCGAGCTGGAAGGCGGCGGCATAGACGAGGGGCTTGAAGACCGAGCCGAGCTGGCGCCGGGCGTGGGCGGCCCGGTTGAAGTGGATGTTCTCGAACCCTCCTGCCATGGCCCTGACCTCCCCGCGGTCCAGCACGATCAGCCCCCCTTCGACCTCGGGCCACTGAACCAGGTCGAGCTCGGCCCCCCCTCTCTCCCCGTCCGGGTCCCGGGCGCGCACGCAGACGCGGTCGCCCGGCCGGATCTCGTCGACCAGGGCCCGCCGGTCCGTCCGGCCCGGTTCGGCCCACTTGCCCCGGCGGTGCTGCGCCAAAGGTGCGGCCAGTGCCTCGAGCCCCTCGCGCCCGATCCGGTGCGTGATCTTGTCGACCTCGATCAGGACCGCCGGGTCCTTGCGGTCCCTTTTTACGTCCGTGACCTTGCCTAGGCTGAATTGCCCGGCGCTCTGGGCCCCTGTTTCCGATTGGGATGCGTACCGGGCCTGTACGGCCTCGCGCGAGTACCCGGAGAGCTGGGTCTCCAGAACAGAGAGTCGGTTTCGCAACGCCTTCTCCACGGCTTCCTGCAAACCCTTGTCCAGAGTCGTGTAGATCCGGATCCCCGAGGTGGCGATGTTCTCGATGCCGGCCTCGGCGAGGATCTCCTGCATCGGGCCCGAAGAGAGCTCTTCATTCACATAATCGAGGAGCACGCTCAGGGAGTGCCGGAACCGGCCGGGCCTGAAGGGGACCTCTACGGCCGCGGCCTCCCGAAAGACTTCTTCGGTGATCATCCCGGAGCGCCTCATGTTACGCAGCACATAGTTCTTCCGATCGAAAGCCTTCCGCACGGCCCTGGCCCGGGCCTCCTCGTCCCGTTTGATCATCGGGTTGTACCGGTTGGGGCCTTTCACCGCCCCGGCGATGAAGGCGCACTCCACGAGGTCGAGCTCGTAGACCTCCTTGTCGAAGAAGTACCGGGCCGCAATGGCGATGCCCCGACCGTTCCCGCACACGAAGAACTGGTTGGCGTAGAGCTCGAAGATCTCATCCTTGGAGTAGTGGGCCTCGAGGCGCAGGGCGTTGACGAGCTCCACGAGCTGTGCCCAGAAGGAGCGCTCTTTGCGGGGAAAGAGGTTTTCGGCCGTCTGCTGGCTCAGCGTGCTTCCCCCCTGCACGATCCGGCCCGCCTGGATGTTCTTTATGGCCGCCCGTGCAATGGCGCGCAGATCAAAGCCGGGGTGACTGTAGAAGTTCCGGTCCTCGGCCGCAATGAGGGCGTCGATAAAGGCACGGGGGATCTCGGCGAAGGGGACGTACCGGCGGTGCTCTTCGTGGAAGAAGACCCCCACCAGACTCTCCCCGTCCGCATAATAGACCGGGCTCTCCGTGGAGAGGAGGCGGCGGAAATGCTCCCGGCTGATCTCCTCGCCTGCGTAGTCGACGATGAAGTGCTTATAGGCAAGGGCCAGTCCAGCCGCTGCGAGTAGCGCGAAAATCAGCGCCGCGATCGCGATCCGGATCAAACAGCCCCGTCCCTCTCTTCCGGTCATTTCGAGCCCAATCCTCCTCATTTCGAGCCCCGGCTTCCTCAGGGACTGGATCCGCAAGATATCTTGAATACAGTGAGAATTAACAGAGAGCTCCGGAAATCGTCAAATGATATCCAAGGAAAGGCGGGCCGTGCCCGCGTGCCCCGCCTCTGTCCACAGAATCGATCAACCGGTGTACACCCAATCCCGATCGAAAACCTTTTCGCCTTCCTGTGTGGATAGGCCGGAGTGGCCCCCTACCCATTCCAGGCTCGGGAAGGGGAACGAGATTAGTATATCGATGGGAGGCACGACGGCCGGGATGGAAACCGACCAGAGCGGAACGATGCTAATTACCGGAGTGGTCAATATCATGTGGGTCACCCAGGTAGACGTCTGTGGCGTTGCGAGCCTGAAGGCGAGGTGAAACATACCGTATGAATAGGAGGCATCCATTTCGAGGAGGGGGCAGGAATCCCAGTCTTCCTCGTCGACAAGGCCGTTACAGTCGTTGTCGATCCGGTCCCCGCAGATCTCGTCCATATCCGGGTTCGCGGCCGACTCGGTGTCGTCGCAATCCCCCTGGCAGATCCCCCACCCATCCTCGTCCTCATCCGCCTCGTCCTCCGGCAGAATCCTGTCGCAGTCGCTGTCCTTGCCGTCGCAGATCTCCGCGGCGCCGGGATGGACCAGCGGGTCCGAGTCATCACAGTCCCTGCCCCAACAGGCCTGATCAAAATAGAGGTCCCCATCCCAATCACGATCGTCCACGATTCCATTGCAGTCGTTGTCCGCTCTGTCGCAGAGCTCTTCCGCGCCGGGATGGACGCCGTGATCCGAGTCGTCGCAATCCGTGCCGCCGCAGGCCGCGTCGTAGTGGCCGTCGCCATCCAGGTCCCTGCAATACTCTTCTGTAAACTCGTCCGCTCCTATATCGAAGCCGGCCCCCTGGGGCCTCGCGTCACCATCCATATCCGTATATACCCCGGCGTCCGTGCCGGCATCGATGCAGGGGGATCCGGCGGCGAGGTGGTAGTCGACCGGTCCGATGAATAATGGGGCAACGTCGATGTTCCCCTCGAGCCAGGACATCGCAGAGCCCGGTTCGACTTGGACGTCGAATTCCCCACCCTGGACGTCGCTGTAGCGTACCGTAAGGGTCGATTCGATCAACACGCTTATCTCCGGGCCTATCGGAGCAGAATTCCCCCAAAAGATACAGTTTGAGACCGCCGCGGAGCCAGCCAGGCAAGTGATCCCTCCCCCCCTGTGATCCGAGATATTTCCCGAAATCGTGCAGTTCGTGATCGTCGATGATCCGCTACATAGGATCCCACCGCCATAGCCGTATCCAAGGGAACACATGGCATTGTTTTCAAAGATCATACAATTCGAAATCGTTGATGATATGGTCGATGGGCTGTTAATATAGATCCCGCCACCATTATTGATGGCCGTATTTCCCGAGATCGTACAGTTATCGACCACTACCGATGAGGCCCCGCCCCGGATCCATATCCCGCTGCCAAAGCCAGAGTTATTTTCCGAGATTGTGCTGTTCGCTATGGTCAGAGAAGAAGAATCGATGAACAAGGACATCCCGCCCCCCGAGGTCATCTCGCTTGCGGGGCCTTCCCCTGTGCTATTTCCCGTAATCGTGCAATTCATGATCGTCAGAGAGGAGAAATAAATATAACTGTAGATTCCCCCACCGCTGTCATGTATTGCCGTATTTCCCGTTATCGTGCAGCTCTCGATCGTCGGCGAGCATTGATATCCCGTGCAGCTGATCCCACCCCCGTACGAAGCTCTGTTCTCCGTGATGGTGCATTGTCTGATCACAGGGGATGAATCGTTGCAGCAGATCCCGCCCCCTATGTTCATGTAGTAGAAGTCAGAGTAGCCATTTCGAATCGTGAAGCCCTCAAGAATGGACTCATTCGTTTCGCCGCCGTCAAAAAGCACCACCACATTGGCCTGGTTCCCGTCGATGGCCGTCCGGGCGGCCCCGGCCTCGCTCCGCACAGCGATCGCCTTGCCGAGAAAATCGATGTTCTCCACATATGTGCCGGGGGCCACGATGACCGTGTCCCCGTCCGCGGCGGCATGTATCCCGGCCTGGATGGTCGGACACTCGCCGGGAACATGGACACAGCTCGCCTGTTCTGAATCGATCCGACCATCGCAGTCGTCGTCGATCCCGTTTGTACATTTCTCTCTCTCTCCCGGATTGATTGCGGGATCTCCGTCGTCACAGTCGTCGCCGCCGCAGAGCTCATCGAAATAGCCGTCCCCATCGATGTCCCGGCAGAAGCACTGCGGGTCGTCCATGTCGTAGAGGCCGCTGCAGTCATTGTCGATGCCGTCGTAGCAGGTAGGATCGCCCTCAGGTCCCTCCCGGCCTTCCGGGTTGACGACCGGATCGGCGTCGTTACAGTCGCCGGAGCAGATCATCCAGCCGTCCCCGTCCCCATCCACCTCGTCCCCGGGGACTGCTCCGTCGCAATTGTTGTCGAGCCCGTCGCAGATCTCGGGTGCTCCGGGATGGGTGAGCGGGGTTGTGTCATCGCAGTCTTCCCCCCCGCATTCCTCGTCAGGCCAATGATCCCCATCGTAATCCCGGCAGTCCACGTTCTCATCGGCCCCCATGTCGAATCCCGCCCCCTGGGGCCTCTCGTCGCCGTCGATATCGGTGTAGACGCCCGCATCGGTCCCGGCATCGATGCAGGGGGAGCCGGCAGTGAGGTGGTAGTCCCCCTCTCCGGCGAAGAGCGGATCCGAATCGATGTTTCCTTCCAGCCACACAAGAGTACCCTTGGTCTCTATGTGGACACCTGCTTCGCCCCCCTGGACATCGCTGTAGCTGACAGCGATATAGTTGTATCCTTGGGAGATTGCCATTTCAGGGCCCTCGGGTGCATGATCCCCCCACAGAATAGAGTTCGTGATCTCCGTGTCACCACCCGCGCTGTATATCCCTCCACCCAAATCTTCAGCACTGTTCTCGGATATCGTGCAATTCGCTATGGTCGAGTATGAGTACGTGTGATTCCAGATTCCGGCCCCTTTTACAGCGCTGTTCTTCGAGATCGAACAGTTCGTGATCGTCAAATAAACTCTGCTGAAATTGTCGCCTTTACTGTATATCGCTCCACCGCGATAAGCGCTGTTCTCCGACAGGGTGCTGCCGTCGATCGCCGGGTATATTTCGCTGCCGTTACCGACGACATGTATCCCCCCCCCGTATTCAGCGTCGTTTCCCGAGATCGTGCAATTCGTAATTACCGGCGAGGACTCGCTGCAGCCGATTCCGCCGCCCTTATTGGCGCTATTTCCTGTGATCGTACAGTTTGTGATCGTTGCTTGGGAGAGCACATTACAGTAGATACCACCGCCATGGCCGTTTGGGTTATTCGCGATATTTCCCGTTATCGTGCAGTCCGTGATCGTCGGCGAAGAATCAAAACAGAAAATTCCGCCGGCACTCGCAGCACTGTTCCCGATTATCCTGCAGCTCATGATCGCCGGAGAGGAGTTTTCACAGTAGATCCCGCCGCCTCCGTACAGTCCTCCGGATACATTATTCTCGGAAATCGTACAGTTCGTGACCGTCGGCGAAGAATCCAGACAATATATACCGCCCCCCCTGAGAGAAGAACCATTTCTGATCGTGAACCCGGCGATCCCGGCCTCTTCTGTCTCGCCTCCGGTAAAGCTCACCACCGACCCGGCTTGGTTTCCGTCGATTTCCGTCACATCGGGGCCGGCCTCGCCCTGGACTGTTATCGCCTTTCCGAGGAAGTCGATGTTCTCCAGGTACGTGTCCGGAGCCACGAGAACAAGGTCCCCGCCCGAGGCGGCGACAATCCCCGCCTGGATGGTTGGCTGATCCGCCGGGACGCGGATCGTAGAGGCGAGGGCGGGACAGGCGAAAAGTGCGGAGATGATCAGGACGATGGATGGAGAGGTGACGATCGCCTTCATTCTTCCCTCCAGGTTTCATTGGCCCGGTCGATTTCAGAGCGACCGGCCGGGAGAATCGACGCTCTCAAATCAACCATACCACATTTTTACATGAAATCGAACAAAGTTTTCTAATTAGTCTGAGGCGGGAGCAAGGGATGATAATGTGGCTTGCCCAATTCAGTCGTAGACATGGTAGTCGTAGACGTTCTCCCGGGCGTTGAGACGGTCTTTGATCTGGTCGTAGGGCTGGCCACGGATCACGCCGTCCAGGAAGACCCACTCGGTGGGTTCGTTGGCGGTGGCGAGTGTGTAGAAGAGGACGCCGTGCCGGAAGAGCTCACCGAAGTAATGGCCCGTGAAGCAGCCGTGGAAGAAGAAGATGCGGTAGCGCAGGGGGGTCGGCAGGTCGGCGGCCCCGCCGCGTACCACGAGCATCGGGAAGAAGTCGCCCGGGCCGCGGTCAGCCATGTAGTGGTACCGGTCGTACCCCTCGCCTCGCAGGTAGCGGAAGGTCTCGCCCGGCCCGACGCCGTCGATGTTGGGGAACCGCTCGATGTCGAGATCCGGGATGATGTAGTTCTTCGGGCTCTTTACGATGTCGGATTCCCGGAATTCGAGGTTCGGGTAGGCGTGGGTCTCGCGCATGTGGCGTATGTTCACGGCGACCTGGGGAGGGGCGATGTTGTAGAAGTCGTCGATGGTCTGGATCTTCCCCACGGCCGAGTGATCCATCTTCGAGTCAAAGGTCAGCCCAAGGCCGAAGTTCGAGTGGCCGAACCAGACCACGATGGCATCGGGCGTGGTGAGGGCCCGCGAGAAACCCTCGGGCGTGTTGTCCACGTAGAGCTCGAATGCGGCCACCTCCTCGCTCCCCGGGTAGGTCCAGTGGCCGCGATCGACATGCACGGCACCCAGGTTGAGCAGGTAGACGTCGAGCAGGAGCACGGCGAGGTTGGCGGGGTAGCCGTAGGTGAAGAAGATCTGTAGCGGCTCGGGGCCGGACTCGGGGTCCTCGCCGCTCCCGTCGCTGCAGCCGAGGAGGGGGAGGAAAGCACAAAGGCAGAGGAGGATCGAGGCACAAACGCACAGAGGCACAGAGGAACCGAGTTTGTTGGACTTCTTGATCGAGTTGACTCGTTCCCAGGCTCTGCCTGGGAACGTTTTCTTTTGGGGCTCTGCCCCTCTCACCAGCCTATTTCTCAATAACAGCTCCAATGAAGATTGTATGGTTATGGTTGAGGTTCAAAGTTGTTGGAGGCAGAGCCTCCCGTAATGGCGTTCCCAGGCAGAGCCTGGGAACGAGATTGGTTCTGCCGGCCCGTGGCCGGCAGAACGGCCATCATGACCTCTCCGTCGATCCCGTCCGAGCCGATCCAGACGACCCGGTCACCCGAGATGCAGGCGAGTCTGTCCGGGGTCAGGTTGTCGCTCAGCTGCGTCAGGGTCTCTCCCTGTACGTTGTAAACGAAGACCTCGCTGTCCTTACGCGTCTTCCCCTCCACGCGCACCTCCTCGAAAACGGAGATGGCGACCCAGATTCCGTCCACCGAGAATTCGTAGATCTCGGTCGTACCGGTGATGGTTATCCTCCAGCGCTCGTCCGTGGCGATGTCGAGCAGTGTGAGGAAGTTGTGCCCGGGCATTCCGACGCCGGGTCCGCAGGTGCGCCAGAGCAGACGGCCGTCGTGCAGGACGATGCGCGAATCGTCGTCCCGATTCGATGTGACCTGCTGCCCCGTTTCCGCGAGGAGGTCGTAGAGGTAGACCTCCATGTCGCCCGACTCCCCTCCGTCGCGGCCGTACCATGCGACCCAGCGTCCCTCGACGGTCGGGCTCCAGCAGTCGCCACCCGTCCAGCTCAGGCGCCGAGTGACACCGGAGACGGGATCCCAGGCGTAGATGGCCCAGAGCCCTTCGCCGCCGGGGTCCCCCCGCCACACCACGGTCGTCCCGTCGGTCCTCGGACTCCGGTCTCTGTAGCTGTTCCACGTGACCTGGACCGTCTCATCGAGGGCGATGTCGTGGACAAAGATCTCCTCGTCCGCCCCTCCCCCCCCCTGATCCCCTTCACCCCCCTGGGCCCCGTCACTCCCCTGCCAGACGAGCAGGTCCCCGGCCAGGTGGGGGTGGCGGTCGTCGTGGCTCCTGTTGCTGATCCTGCGGATCGAGGCGCTCGCCGTCTCGTAAAGGTAGACCTCGTCGTCGGCTCCGTCGAATTTGAACCAGGCGATCCGGGCCCCATCTGCCCCGTCCGGACTCACCACGGGGTGCATATCGTCAAAGGAGTCATCCGTGATGAGGACAGGTTCGGCCGGCTCACCCGATCCCTCTTCGGGCTCATCCCTGTAGTAGACGATCTCCCAGTCCTCCCCGTCGCAGGTCTGCCACGCGATGTGGGGACCGCTCACAGAGGGGAAGGCGTCGGATCGGTCGTCGTCCGTGACCGGGACGATCTCGAACGCGCCGGCCGGGGCGGGATGGACCGGGATCGACAGCAGCAGGACCAGGGTGGTGAGAGTAAGGCAGAGGTGGGTCCTTTTACGTTTTGTCATTTGATTCATTCGACCACGACAAATGGTAGGGGTTTGATTCATCAAACCCAGGACCCGGGCGCGATGAATCGCGCCCCTACAGATACAGATTATCGCGACAACGTGTCTCAAAAAAAATCCTTTATGGGAAAGTCCTCATACACCTCGAAGCGCCTCAGCTCGAAGCGCCTCCCGTCCAGGTCCTCCGGGTCGTTCACGCCCGGATCGATGGTTATGGCAAAGCGATAGCCGCCGTAGTCCTCGAGTATGTCGATGGCCCGCCGGTCATATCCTCCGTACGGATAGGCGAGGGCCGTCACCTCATACGGCCCTCCCCCGGGATCTTCAAGCCCCTCCTCCAGGGCCTCCTTTGAGAGGGCGAGCTCCGCGAGGATCTCCTCGTCCGTGAGCTCCGGATCGGAGAGGTCGGTGTGGTTGACGGTGTGCGACTCCACACGGTGTCCCTCGGCCGCGAGCTGCCTGAGCTGATCCCAGTCCATGATCTCCTCCCACCCGATGGCCACGGTGGGGACGAAGAAGCTGGCATGGATTCCCCGGGCGTCGAGGATTGGCCGGGCCGCGGTGAAGTTGTCGCGCCGTCCGTCGTCCACGGTGATGAGTACGTTCCGCTCCTCCGGGTCGAAGGCCCCCTCGGCCAGATCCCGGGTGGTCAGAAATGTGTATCCTTCCGAGCTCAGGTAGTCGAGGTCGCGCTTGAACTTGGCCTGGGACACGTCTTGCGGATGGCCGCACCCGGGAAGGGGGATGACGCGGTGGTAGGCGAGCATCCCGATCTTTCCGTCACCGGCGACCGGTTCATCCAGGGGCGCGTAAGTAGCAGACCCACTGCAGAAGAGGGAGAGACAGCCGGCGAGGATGATGGGGACCAGGTGTGGTTTCATATATGCAGCACCCTTAACTCGGTATAGCTGCAACCGAAAAAGAAAATATCGAATATCGAACAAGGAATTTCGAACAGCAGAAGTAAAGTGAGAAAAGGGCAATATTGTTCACTTCGATATTCTGCGGTTCCTTGTTCTGCGGTTCGATATTCCTTGACCTTTAGGCACACATCTAAGGAGGGTTTATAACTTTCGTTATCCCATCCCAATCTTAAGCACCCTACCCCTTCACCTTCTCCCACCGCGGACCTTCCGGTGCGTCCTGTACTGCGACGCCCCTGTCCAGCAGCACCTGGCGCAGCCGGTCGGCCTCGGCCCAGTCCCTGGCCCGCCTCGCCTCTTCGCGCTCCTCGATGAGCCGCCGGATCTCCGGATCGAGGGCCTCCTCCTCGAAGGTCATCACCCTCAGGATGCCATCGACCTCGCGCAGGGCTTCCAGGGCCCGGTCGAGGTCGGCCCGGTCGGCCTCCCGCCGGTCGAGGAGGCGGTTCATGAGCCGCACGAAATCGAACAGGGCGGCCAGGCCGGCCGGCACATTGAGGTCGTCGTCCATGGCGGCCGCGAACCGGTGCCGCAGGTCGTAGACGAACTGCTCCATATCCGCGCACGTCCGGCCCGGAGTGGCCTGGGCGAGCGAGCGGGTGAAGGTGTCGAGCCTGTGCAGAGCGGCCCTGGCCCCGTCGAGGGAGGCAGGGGAGAAATTCATTGGCTTGCGGTAGTGGGAGGAGAGGAGCCAGTAGCGGACCTCCCTGGCTGTATAGCCTCGCTCCAGCAGATCCCGCAGGGTGACCGCGTTCCCCAGGGCGGCGGTCATCTTCTTCCCGTCCACGCGCACGAGGGCGTTGTGGATCCATGTACGGACAAACTGTTTGCCCGTGACCGCCTCGCTGATGGCGATCTCGTTCTCATGGTGGGGGAAGATCAGGTCCAGGTCGCTCGTGTGGATGTCGAAGGATTCACCCAGGAGCTTCATCGACATGGCCGGACACTCGATGTGCCAGCCGGGCCGCACGTTTCCCCACCGGGTCTTGAAGAAGATGCCCTTCTTGAGCTCGGCCAGGGTGGAGCGCTTGAACAGGGTGAAGTCCCGGGGGTTGTCCTTCTCGTAGTTGTCCAGGTCGGTCGTCTTTCCGAGATGGATCCGCTTCAGGTCCACCCCCGAGAGGCTGCCGTAGGCCTTGAACCGGGAGATGTCGAAGTAGACGGAGCGGAGCTTCTCGTAGGCGAACCCCTTCTCGATGAGCTTCTCCGTGAGGGCGATCATGTCGTCCACGTGCTCGCTCGCACGGGGATAGTGGTCGGCCCGGGCCACGCCGAGGGCGTCCATGTCGCTAAGAAACGCCTCGGTGTGCCGGGCCGTGAAGTCCCCGAGCGGCTCGCCGGCCGCCTCGGCCCCCCGGATCGTCCGGTCGTCCTGGTCCGTGATGTTCACCACGTGGGTGACGTCCAGGCCCTTGGCCTCGAGGTGACGACGCACCAGGTCGGCCACGACGAAGCGCCTGCAGTTCGCCAGATGCGTGGGGCTGTCGACCGTGGGCCCGCAGGTGTACATCTTCGCCCGGCCCGGCTCGATCGGCTCGAAAGGCTCTTTGCGCCGGCTCAGCGTGTTGTAGAACCGGAATGTGGCCTCGGCCCTCTCTACGAAGAGGCTCGTGGAGAGGTAGCGCGCGCCCCCGTCCGGGAAGATGACGACAACGAGCCCCTCATCGAGTCCGGCGGCGATCTTCCGGGCCGCCGCCATGGCTGCGCCGCTGCTCATGCCCACGAAGAGGCCCTCCTCGCGGGTCAGGGCCCTGGCCATCTCGAAGGCCTCCTCGTCCTCGACGTGAACGATCCGGTCGAGGCGGCCCTTGTCGAAGATCCCCGGCTGGTAGGACTCCTTCATGTTCTTGAGGCCCTGGATCTTGTGCCCCATATAGGGCTCCATGCCTATGATCTGGATCTTCGGGTTGAGCTCCTTCAGGCGCCGGGAGATCCCCATGATGGTGCCGGTGGTGCCGAGGGTGGCCACCACATGGGTGACCTTCCCCCCGGTCTGCTCCCAGATCTCCGGGCCGGTGCCGTCGTAGTGGGCCGCCACGTTGGCGGGATTGTTGAACTGGTCCACGTTGAAGTACCGATCCGGCTCCTCCCGGGCCAGGCTGTATACCTCCTCGATCGCCCCGTCCGTGCTGAGCCTGGCCGGCGTGAGCAGGAGCTCGGCCCCGAGGGCCCGCATGATCTTTTTGCGCTCCTCGCTCGCCGACTCGCTCATGGCCAGGGTGATCCGGTACCCCTTGACCCGGGCCACCAGGGCGAGCCCGATCCCGGTGTTCCCGCTCGTGGCCTCGATGATCGTCTTCTCCGGCGTGAGCTCGCCGGAGCGCTCCCCGTGCTCGATCATGGACAGAGCGATCCGGTCCTTGACCGATCCGCCCGGGTTGCACTCCTCCAGCTTGGCGTAGATTGGGACCCCCGGGCCGGCGGCGAGCTTGTTGATCCTGACCAGCGGCGTGTTGCCGATGCGGTCGAGGATGTTGCCGTAGGACTTCATGGTGTGTGGATGGATCCTCAAGTAGGGGCACAGCATGCCGTGCCCCTACAAATTACCGCTTCTCGATTGTGACCTTCTGCATCACAACCCGCTCGATCGGATTGTCGCGCCGGTCGCGCGGTACGTTCACGATCTTGTCCGCCACGTCCATGCCCTCGATGACCTCGCCGAAGACCGAATACTTACCGTCGAAGTGGGGGGTCTCCTTCACGACGATGAAGAACTGGCTGGAGGCGCTGTTTGGATTGCTGGAGCGGGCCATGGAGAGAGCCCCCCTCTTGTGGGGCCTGTTGCCGAACTCGGCCGGCACGGTCCGGCCGGAGCCCCCCATGCCGTCGTTCGAGCGATCGTCGTCCTTGGTGTTGGGATCTCCGCCCTGGATCATGAAGCCGGGGATCACCCGGTGAAAAGTGCATCCGTCGTAGAATCCCTCCCGGGCCAGAGACTTGAAGTTCTCCACGTGTTTGGGCGCAACATCGGGGAAAAAGCGCAGAACCATTTTCCCCATGCCGGTCTTGATCACGGCCACCTCGTTGCCCTTGCCGGCCTCCTTGGTCTTGGCCGGGGCGGCTTGTTTTGCAGGCTTCTCTACTTGGGGCTCCCCTTTCCCAACCGCCTCCTTCTCGCAGCCGAGCAGAAAAATCATGAAGGCTGCGGCAAGGAGGAGAAGGATCCGGACGGCCACTGGCACAGTCTGTACTGATCTCGTCATCTCTTGGGTCCTCCTTATAAAAGAATTAAAAAAAACCGATTCATATAAAACTAGCATGAGTCCTCATGGAAGATCAAACCCACCCGTCGGATCGATGCATATAGCGCCCTTCGGGCGAACTATTACTCGTTTGATATTTTTCAACGCAGAGTCGCAGAGACGCAGAGGACTATTAATCAATTGATTCAAAGAGACTCAATGGAGGGTCGTTGCGAGGAGCGACTGCGACGAAGCAATCCACTGAGCACCCCGGCATACGGAGCCCGGGGGATTGCTTCGCTTCGCTCGCAACATGCATGACTTTTTTCCGAATTCACCCTAAATTCTCATCCCTCTAGGCCTCTGCATCTCTGCGTTAAATTCTTCATCGGAACAAATTGGATTTTCTATGCAATTGAATTACACAAGCCCTTTCTGCTAGGATGCCCGCCTCTTTCGAGGAACAT
>CAZFWM010000053.1:0-30176 GCA_964522545.1 uncultured Thermodesulfobacteriota bacterium | reverse complement strand
GGTCGTCGGATTTTCGGTCTCGGGAGTGTTTTTGTCCGTGGTTGTGGGTTTCGGGGTGGTCGTGGTTGTTGTCGTGGTGCTCGTGGACGTGGTGGTCGTACTGGTCGTGGTAGAAGGGATGAAGTCGTCCGTGACGGTGAGGATCAGCTTGTACTCCCCTTCCATGTCCGGCACGAAGGTGGGCGTGGGATCGTCCTGGCCTGGTGAGAGGTCCTCATCCGTTACCGTGCTCCCGTACGGGATCGATGAGAAGGTCCAATAGTAGGTGAGGCCGTCGCCGTCCGGGTCGCTGGACTCACTCCCGTCGAGCCAGGCGGGACAGTCATCAACGTTCACCATGGCATTATGATCGACTCCGGCATTCGCTTCAGGCTTTTGGTTAGACGTATTGTCCGCTGTGATGGTGATTGGCTCTGGGTCCGAGGTGCTCAGATGATCACTGACGAGAAGCTGGACTTTATAATCCCCATCCCGGTCCGCATCGAAGGTGGGAGTATCTGAAGTCGGATTTGAGAGCTCGGCCTCTGAGCCCTCGGGCATCTCCGTGATAGACCAGCAGTAGCGAATAGCGTCGCCGTCCGGGTCGCTGGATTCCGTCCCGTCCAGGTCGACCGCCTTGCCTGTGCGGACCTCATCGTCTGAGTCAATAACCGCTGTGGGCGGATTGTTGTAAAAGAGCGAGGCCGTCACGGTGGCCTGGGCCGACTCCTCGCTTTCGTCCTCGCCGTCGTCCACCGTGAGCTGGATCTTGTATTCCCCGCCGACCAGCGGTGTGAATGAGGGCTGGGAATTTTCGATGTTGTCCTCGGCGAACTTGGTACTGTCGATGGGGGCCAGAGGCGGCATGCTCTCGAAGAGCCAGTGATAGGAGAGGGGATCGCTGTCCGGATCGCTGGAGCCGCTTCCATCCAGGGTTACCTCGGTCCCGATGCGCACCTCGCTCGGATCGACGAGAAGGCTTGCTGAAGGCGGCGAGTTCTCCGTCTCCTCTTCCAATTCTTCCTCCTCGAACAGGACGACGTCCCCGCAGTGAAGCGATGCCGCAAGAAAGAGAAGGCCGAGCAGAATCAGGATACAGCGCTTGGTGCGGCCCTTTGTGGAGCATGCCATCTTAGTCTCTCCTTTGCATTAATATTGGACCATTCTTGCCCTTCATAGAGTGCAAGAATAGGCCAATACTAATTAATGAGCGTTGGGATGTAAAGGTCGGCTGCCCCGGAGCCCGTGTGTTAGGATTCGGGTTCATATTCTTTACACAAGCTCAAGGGGCTGATATATAAATTGACTTCTGTTCGCATCGAAACAGAATGGGATCACAACGGAGTCCGTCCTTGTCCGATAGCTTGCTGAAAAATTATCGTCTCCCGCTCCGTCGCACCTTGTTCGAGGTAAGCGGAATCGTGCTCTTTTCCGTGGTGATAGGACTTCTTTACAATCTCCTCTCTCCAAGGGGCATTCCGCTCCTTGCCATGCCGGAGGAGGAGGAGAATGGATGGGAGAAATATGCAATCAGCCTCGAGACGGCATGGGAGAAGTACGATAGCGGTGAAGCCCTGTTTCTGGACGCGCGGAGCGCCGACGATTATGCGGCCGGCCACATCCGTGGCGCGCTGAATTTCCCTGCCGATGATTTTGAATCCCAGCTGCCACAGATATTCGATCTGTTGATCGGGGACCGGGAGGTAATCACATACTGCGGGGGGGAGGAGTGCCACTCGAGCACCGACCTGGCGGATGCCCTGCGGACAGCCGGGTGCGTCAAGGTCAAGGTCTTCTACAGCGGGTGGGTCTCTTGGAAAGAGATCGGTTACCCGGTGGAATATGGGCCGGCCCCGGGCGCGCGGGAGGGCGGGAAGGGATGAGGGCCCGGTCGATATTCACCCCCCATGGATTGAGCCTGATCTGTCGGATTATCCTCGGGGCGCTCTTCCTCTACGCAAGCCTGGACAAGATCGCCAACCCTGAGCTCTTCGTCAGGGCGGTCTCCAACTACAGGCTGCTTCCCGCGAATCTCGTAAATCTATTCTCCATCCTCCTTCCATGGGTGGAAGCGATATGCGGATTGCTTCTGATCACCGGCCCCTTTACCCGGTCCGCCGCCCTGATCGTGGCAGCGATGCTCGGGGTGTTTGTCGTCGCAATCGTCCTGGCCCTGGCCCGCGACCTGGACATCGAATGCGGCTGTTTCGACACAACGGAAGGACGTCGCATCGGGTTGAAGCTGCTGGCCGAAGACCTGGTTCTTCTCGCCATGTGTGTGTGGAGTTTTTTATTCGACAGTGGAAAATGGAGTTTGGATCGCTTCGTCCGCAGTAGAACCCTGGTGAGAAGTCCGGGTTAGATCAATCCCTGAGCTCCACCACCGTGACCCCGTCGCCCCCCTCGCTCCTTTCGCCCGGACGAAAGCTCTTGACATAGGGTGAGCTCTCCAGATAGGTACGGATCGCCTTTTTCAGTGCGCCCGTCCCGTGGCCGTGAATGATAAAGGCCCGTGGAAAGGGCCCCAGGATGGTTTGATCCAGGAAGGCCTCCGTCCGGTCCAGCGCCTCTTCCACGGTTTCCCCCCGAAGATCGCACGTATTGTGCAGCTCTCGCTCTCCGGTCGCATCGGTCTCCCCGGCCATGCTCCTCCCTACGCTGAGGCCTTCGCACACGGGTACGGATGGGGGAGGTGAAGGGGCCTGTGCAATCTCTTCTTTGGGGCATCTCATCTTTTTGGGACAGCTCATTTTGCCGGCTCCCACCTGTACGCTCACCATCCCCTTTCGGTCAGGGAGGGTAAGGAGTACGCCGGTCTGGTGGATCGATACGATGAGGACCGCCTGTCCGGGTGCGGCCTCGCCCCAGTCGATCGGCTCGTGATGCCGGGCCCTGTCTCGGATCAGCCCGTCGGTCCGCTCCGACTCGGCCTGCTCGAGCGAGATGATTCGCCTCCGGGCATGCCGGGCCTTGTTCAGTGAGGGGCTGGACTGAAGCTCGCGCACCATATCGGCCACATCGGCCTTGGCCTCATTGAAGACCTTCTCCAGGGCTGCGCTGCGGGCGGCAAGGAGCTTGTCCTTGTTTTCCTCGAGGAGGCCCAGCTTGGTCCTGTACCGTTGTGCCGTCTCTTCCAGATCGCGTCGTTGCGACTCGGCGGTGAGCCTCTCTGAAGCCAGTCCGGCGCGCTCTTTCTGCAGGTCGTCTATGAGCTTGTCGAGCTCGTGGTGTCCGCCCCCATAAATATCGATCGCCCGGGAGAGAACCTCCTCCGGCATCCCGAGCCGCCTGGCGATGTTGATGGCGCTCGATTTGCCAGGGACACCCGTGATGAGATGATAGGTGGGTTGGAGGGTCTCGGCGTCGAACTCCACACAGGCGTTGCGGTAGGCGGGCTGCGTGGCGGCGAGCCCTTTCAGCTCGCTGTAGTGAGTGGTGACGGCGGTCCTTGCCCCGATTCGTGTGAGGTCCTCGATAAGGGCCCTGGCAAGGGAGGCCCCCTCTGTCGGGTCGGTCCCGATGATGATTTCGTCCAAAAGGACCAGGGCCCCGGACGAACAGCGATCCAGGATCGAGATGATGTTGCCTACGTGGGCGGAGAAGGTCGACAGGTTCTTCATCACACTCTGCTCATCGCCGATGTCGGCAAAAACCTGATCGAACAGAGAGACCGTCGAGTCCGGAGAAGCCGGCAACAGCATGCCGGCCCGGACCATGATGGCGGAGAGCCCGAGAGTTTTTAGCGTGACCGTCTTCCCGCCGGTGTTCGGCCCGGTGATGATCAGCGTTCGGAATCCTCGGCCGAGACATACGTCGTTGGGCACCACCCGGGGGAGGGACAGCTCCAGCAGCGGGTGGCGTGCCTGGATGAGATCGATAACGCCTTCCGTGTTGATCTGGGGGCGGTGCGCCTTGAGTCGCTGGGCGAGGCGAGCGCGGGCAAGGGCGTAGTCGAGGTCTCCCATGGCCTCCAGCGCACCGGATATTTCATCGCTCCTGTCGAGAACGCGGCCCGAGAGGTCCTGGAGGATGAGCCGCTCCTCGTGTTCCACCTCGAGCTTGGCGATTTTGAGCCGGTTGTTGAGGTCGACTATCTCCTGGGGCTCTATGAAAAGGGTGGCCCCGCTGGCGGAGGAATCGTGGACGATTCCGCGGATCCTGTGGCGGGCTTCTACCTTCACCGGAACGACATAACGATCGGCCTTTACCGTGTAGTAGCGGTCCTGGAGGACTTTTTCATACTGTGGCCGCAGGAGAAAGCGGTCCACCTTCTCGATGATCTCTGCGTGAAGGGCACGCGCCTTCCTGCGAAGATCTCCCAGCTCCGGACTCGCCCGGTCAGAGATCTCTCCTGACGGATCGAATGACTCCTCCAGGCCCACCTGGAGATCGTCAAGGTCGGCCAGCGACACGGTCCGATCCTTATTCAGGGGCAGGGAATCACGTCGTATCCGGAGATATTTGCGGCACTGGTTGATGGCTCGTAAAGTGGAAGCGATCTCCAAGAGCTCAGACGGCTTGAGAATTCCTTCCTTTTCAACCCGTTTGAGATGGGGACGGATGTCGTGGATTCCGCTGATCGGAAAGCTGCCGCCTTGTTCGAGGTGACATTTGAGCTCTTCTGTTTCGTCGAGGATACGCTCTACGGATGCTCGATCCTCGATCCAGGGAGGTGCCTGACATCGCTCCATTCCAAAGGGAGATGAGACCAAAGAAGAGAGTGCCTCCATCAGGGATGGCCAGTCCAGAGTCCGCAGGGTTCCGGGGCTGATGTTGTGGTCTATTGTTGGCATGGTACAATATATAGAGGTTTTTTTAAAAGATGTTCTATATGTAGTATTTTGTGCTTGACAATCGTCATGCCTTTTCCTATTATGCTAGCGACTTTCCGGTATCGCGATCTATCGCTGATAGGGCCGCCAAAAGAGATGCCGAGTTGCAAAACTTGACATCTTCCATCACTTTCTCATAAATATTGTAATAGGTAGTACTCAGAAGAGCAATAAGCGCGAGGGTGAGTTGTAGCGGGAAGACGTGCCAAAGCACAGATGAAAACAGGTCAGGCACGAGCCCAGGGTACAATAATTGCACCATAATTAAATTTGGAGGAATCGATAGTTACTGATTATAGAGAATTCCAAATTTATCCATTTGGGAAAGAAATACGCAGGCTTCCGTCATGGGTATCACGGTAGTTCAGAAGTCAAATATCAACGAGAGAAAAAGAGACGCCAAGATCGCCCTGGTCTTAGCCGGGGGGGTCGTGACGGGAGGCGCATACAAGATTGGTGGGCTCAAGGCGCTCAACGATTTTCTCGTCAACAGAAAGATCGTAGACTTTGATACATACATCGGCCTGAGCGCAGGCTCGATCATAGCCGCCCCACTGGCAGGCGGCATCCCTGTCGAAGAGATATTCAAGAGCCTCGCCGGCACATCGGAACATTTTACTCAGCTGAGCCCGCTCGACTTCTATAACCCCAACTGGAACGAATGGTTCGGGAACCCCCTGAGGCTCTTCTATGATCTGACCACCTTCTTCCCTGACGTCTTTCTCGGCCTTCTTGCATCGATCCCGATGTTGCGCGATGAAATCAAGAACACGTCCCTTCGTTTCCTCAAACGGCCGAGCGTCTCCAATCTGGAGAAGCTCATGCAACCCATCGTGAAGACGATCCTCTCGAGCCGGGAGATCCCGTCCCTGCTCAACTACCTCCCGTCCGGAATTTTCAGTAATTCACGCCTGGAGAGCTATATTCGCAAGAACATGGAGCGAAACGGCCTTTCCAACAGCTTTCAGGAGCTCTATGAGCGGCGGGGCAAGGAGCTCTACATCGTGTCCATGGACCTTGACTCCGCCGAACGGGTTGTCTTCGGTCACGATCGGAACAATGGTTTCTCCATCTCCGAGGCGATACAGGCATCGACAGCCCTGCCGGTCTTCTACAAGCCCGCCCACCTCCACGGCCGCGATTATGTCGATGGCGCCGTGCGCAAAACGGCAAACCTCGATGTGGCGATCGAGAGCGGAGCGGGCCTCATCATCTGCTACAACCCCTTCCGGCCGATCCACAACCGACTGGAAAAGAGGTATGACGAGGAGAACGGAAAGCTCGCCGTCGGGGGAAAGCGAATAGCCAGCGGTGGAGTGATATCGGTCGTCAACCAGGTCTTCCGAACGCTGCTTCACACCCGCCTGATGATCGCGATCAGCAAGTTCCAGAAGGATCCCAACTTCAAGGGAGACATCATTCTGATCGAGCCTCAGGAACACGACTATACATTCTTCAGTATGAATCCGGCCAACATCTGGGAGCGCACCCGCGCCGCCCATCACGGGTACCAGTCGGTCACGGAGATCATAGAGAACAACTATTTCGGGCTCAAACGTCTGCTCGCTTCTTACGGAATCAAGATGACCCGGGCAGTGACCGAGGAAGGGAACATCCGGATCCGTGAGTCGGGATACAGCGAGGAGGCGATCATGGAGGCCCTCGCCACAGAATCACCCCGCCAGGAAGCCGCCTGACACTATTCGATCAGACCATTATCTAATTACTACTGCATCGATGTGAACATGGTGATGCAGTGCTCGCCAAAGCATGGAGCACTGCGGAGGTGAGATGCATGATTGCGCAGACGGGATAGAATCTCTCCTGGCGTATTGGCCAGTGTGCTGCCGCACGGGAGGTCCTCCCGGTGGAAGCAGGGGAGCACCGTCCCATCGGCATTGACCACGAAACAGCCCGATCCCATCAGGCACTCCTCCGGCCGAAGTCCACCCCCTGAATAGACCTCTTTGATCAGTCGTACATAAGGCGAAGCTCCGTACTCCTCTGCCCAGCCTTCCAGGAACCGTTCGAAATGGATGCGCTGCTCAGGATCGAGACAGTGCAATGAGAGCTCAGCAAAGCTCGGATGGGTTCGGGGGATATAGGCAGGCCCGAAGAGGTGGCCCACCGATAGAGATCGGGTAAAGGCATAGAGGGAGTCGAGCTCGGGAAGCGTTCTCTTTGTTATTGCTGTAATTGCAGATACCTGTAAGTTGGTTCTGAGCGCGAGCTTGACCAGTGCCTTTTTGGGTCCCTTCAGCTCGGCCGCCTGCTCGGCCCCCCGGGGGACCACATCATGGGCCCCGTTGCCCTGGGACGCCGTATCGACGGAGAGGGAGATCGCGACCAGCCCGCTACGGCTCAGTCGCTCTATCCGCTCTTCGGCGAGGAGGTCCCCGTTCGTGAGGAGGAGGACCTGGAGGCCCAGCGTCGTTGCCCGGGAGATGATCTCTTCCAGGTCATCGCGCATAAGGGGTTCGCCGCCTGTGATGATGAGTGTTTCTGCGCCCATCCGTGAGATCGTATCAACCGAGGCCAGCGCGGCGGGCGTGTCGATGGCAGGCGAGACCCTACTCTGATGTCTCGTGACATAGAAGCAGTAGGGACAGGCACGCGTACAATTCGTGGTGACAACGAAAAAGGCCGTGTTCATGATCAACCGCTCCCTTTTTTATTGTAATGCATTTCACTCGTTAGGCAAGGCTGATCCTCCGGATAATTGACTTGCCAAATAGTCTCCCATATGCATATTGTATACAAAGAAGTGAAAGAGATATCTTATACAATAGAAAATAGAAGAAAGAAAAATGGATATAAAAAATATTAAAGACAAGATAGTTACTTCAATGGAAATGAGAAAATTCACGCAGAGAACGCAAACTCTCAGGGAGAGTATCGTCGAGATGATCCGTACGGCGATCGTCAAGGGGACGCTTAAGCCCGGAGAAAGGGTCTCAGAGCAGAGCCTTGCCGAACGTTTCGGGATCAGTCGCACTCCGATCAGAGAGGCTATCCGGCAACTCGATTCAGAAGGATTTCTGACCGTCATTCCGCGGAGAGGGGCTGTCGTCGCCCAGATTACGGAAAAAGATGTGATCGAGTTCTATGCCCTCAAAGGGGTGCTCGAAGGCTACGCCGCCAGGATCGCCGCAGATCGCCTCACGGGTCGCGAGATCGACCGAATGAAGGAGCTCAATGGTCTCCTCGAAAAGTATGCAGCCCAGGGCAACGTAAAGAAGATGTTCAAGGCTCATAATGAATTTCACGAGATATTCGTCCTGGCCTGCGGCAACGAGAAGCTTCATCAGATCACAAAGAACCTCGTTCAGCAGTTCCAGCGCTTTCGCATCGCCCTGTCCATCTTTGGGGGGGTCGGCCAGTCCGTAGAACAGCACCGCAAGATCATCGAAGCCTTTGAGAGGCGGGACGCGGCCGAGTCGGAGCGGCTTGTATGGGAGAATGCCCAGTCGGGCGGAGAGTTCCTCATCAAAGAGATCAAAAAAAGGCGGCGCACCGGAAATGAAGCCAGAGTCAAGTAAGGCCATCAACCAGAGGCTCCGCGCGATCCCCGCCGTAGGAGAGATTCTCGGCTGGAGCGTAGTCGTTTCCCTCCTGGACACATTTCCGCGGTGGGCCGTGGTCCAGGCGATCCAGGAAACCCTTGACCGGGAACGCAGCCGCATCCTCGAGCCCCGGAGTGATCGGGCCGAGCCTCCTGCCCCGGACCGATCAAGCATGGAGCGTCTGATTCGTGAGAGAGCCCGCGCCCTCGCAAGACCGAGCCTGCGCCGAGTGATCAATGCCACAGGAGTGGTGCTCCACACCAACCTGGGCCGTGCCCTGTTGAGCCGGGAGGGGGTTGACGCACTGAAAGACGCGGCGTGCGGATATACCGACCTCGAGATGGACCTGAGCACGGGGCGGCGCTCTTCTAGATATATCCATATACGCTCGCTACTGTGCGAGATCTGCTGCGCCGAGGGCGCCCTCGTAGTCAACAACAACGCCGGTGCGGTGCTCCTGGCTCTGAATACCATCGCCCAGGGGATGGAGGTCATCGTATCGCGCGGTGAGCTCGTGGAGATCGGTGGCTCTTTTCGGATTCCGGACATCATGCGTGCAAGCGGGTGCCGTCTGGTGGAGGTCGGAACCACCAACAAGACCAGGCCGGTCGACTACCGGACCGCCGTCACCGACCGGACCGGGCTTCTCCTCAAGGTCCACCCGAGCAATTACCGTATTATCGGATTCACCGAAGAGACGGGGCTCGAGGAGCTCGTCTCCCTGGGGACCGAGCACGGGATTCCAATGATGGTCGATCTTGGAAGCGGGTCTCTCGTCGACTTCAGCTCTCGCGGACTCTCCCACGAACCTACGGTCGAGGAGGTCCTGAAGACCGGTGCGGACATTGTGACCTTCAGCGGAGATAAGCTGCTCGGAGGCCCACAGGCAGGGATCATCGTTGGAAAGACGAGCTTCATCGAGCGAATGGAGAGGAATCCCCTGACCCGTGCCCTGCGTATCGACAAATTTTCACTCTCCGCACTCGAGAGCACGCTGCGTCTTTACAAGGATAAGGAAGCGGTCTGGGAGAAGGTCCCGACCCTGCGTATGATTACGATTTCGTCATCCGAGTGCAAAAAAAGGGCACTTTCTCTTGCCAGACGCCTGCGGCGGATCGCGGGATCGATGTTTAAGTGCGAGATTCGCGAAGGAGTGTCCAGGGTGGGAGGCGGTGCTTTTCCCCTGGAGGACCTTCCCACATATCTCGTTTCCGTCCGACCGGCCGGCGTCTCTCCGGAACAGCTTTACGGGGAGCTTCTCGCTTCGGATCCGCCGGTCGTTTCAAGACTGGAGGATGACGCCCTCGTCCTGGATGTGCGTACCATCCAGGAGAATGAATATCGGCAGCTCATAGAGGTGTTTCAACAACTTCCGCTATTTTCGCATGCCAAACAGCCCGCCTGAGCCTCTTCGCCCCGTTCTCCGACTCCATACGTTCCGGGAAATGTTTTCATAATTTTCCGAAAAATTACCAGCATAATATACACCATCCGGCTCAATGGGTATGTTTTTCGCAATATATCCTCTTCCTCTGAATTCTTCCAAACGCCCACCAGGCTGATCAATAAGCGCAATTTGTCACCCATGACAAGAATCGTCAGCGAATTGCCCATTTTTGGTACGGAACTTGCTGATAGTAGTGTTTGATTTACTCTTGGCCGGGGAATATGCCTGCCGATCAGTTATGCGTTTTGAACTAGAGAGAGTAGAATGCGAGAAGACCAGCGCCTTGGACAGCTTCTTATCCGGGCCGGATTGATAAATGATATCCAGCTTCAGAAAGCTCTCGATGAGCAGAAGATGGCAGGCGGCCTGCTCGGGTCGAACCTGGTAAAGCTTGGTTTCATCGGAGAAGAAGCGCTACTTGGATTTCTGAGCAAGCAGTATCGGGTTCCGACGATCGACATCTCCACGGTGAAGATCGAGCCCGAAATTCTCGACCTCATCCCTTTCGACGTTATTCAAAAGCACCAGGTTCTTCCTGTGAGCCGCACCGGCCGCATCCTCGTGCTCGCCATGACCGATCCATCCAATGTCTTTGCCATCGATGATGTGAAATTCCTCACGGGCTACAAGATCGATGTCGTGATTGCATCCGAAGAGGCGATCAAGGCGGCCATCATGCAGTACTTCGATCCGGTTGGCTCTCTGGCCGAAGTGATCTCCGATTTCAGGGACGATGAGTTCGAGATCATTGACGACAAGGAAGAGGTCGATGTCCAGGAGCTGGAAAAGGCGATCGAGGAAGCCCCGGTGGTCAAGCTCGTGAACATGATCCTCATGGATGCGGTCAAACGTAGGGCGAGCGACGTCCACTTGGAGTGCTACGAGAAGATGTTTCGGGTACGCTTCAGGATCGACGGCGTGCTTCACGAGATTATGAGGCCCCCTGTGAAGCTGAGGAACGCGATCACGTCGCGAGTGAAGATCATGTCGGAGCTCGACATCGCCGAGCGCCGGCTCCCTCAGGACGGTCGGGTCAAGCTCAAGATGAGCGGCGGGCGCGAGATGGATTTCCGCGTATCCGTCCTGCCCACTCTGTACGGAGAAAAAATCGTCCTTCGCCTCCTTGACAAATCGTCCCTCCAGCTCGACATGACCAAGCTCGGCTTCGAGGTGGAACAGCTCCAGGCCTTCCAGAGCGCCATCCACCAGCCTTACGGGATGGTGCTGGTAACCGGCCCCACCGGGAGCGGCAAGACCACGACCCTCTACTCTGCCCTCTCGGAGCTCAACACGATCACCGAGAACATCTCGACGGCCGAGGACCCGGTGGAGTTCGACCTGACCGGGATCAACCAGGTCCAGATGCGCGACGAAATCGGCCTGAACTTTGCGGCCGCGCTTCGCTCCTTCCTCCGGCAGGATCCGGACATCATCATGGTCGGGGAGGTCCGCGACTTCGAGACCGCCGAGATCGCCATCAAGGCGGCGCTCACGGGACACCTGGTGCTGAGCACGCTGCATACGAACGACGCGCCGGGCACGATCAACAGGCTCCTCAATATGGGGGTCGAGCCGTTCCTGGTCACATCAGCGGTGAACCTCATCCTTGCCCAGCGCCTGGGCCGAAAGATCTGCAGCGAATGCAAGGAGCCGATATCGGTCAAGAGCTCCGTGCTGACCGAAATGGGAGTATCTTCGGAGGAGGCAAAGGATTTCAAGGTGTACAACGGGCTCGGCTGCGATGCGTGTCACGGAACCGGGTATCACGGGCGCGTCGCCTTGTACGAAGTGATGCCGGTCAGCGACGAGATGCGTGAGATGATCCTCGATGGGGTTTCGAGCACCGAGCTGAAACGACAGGCCCGGGAGGAAGGGATGGTGACCCTTCGTGAGAGTGGGCTCCACAAGGCCCGTGATGGGGTCATCTCACTCGACGAAGTGCTGCGCGTAACAGCTCCCGATCAAATTCTTCAGAAGACGACCGAGGAGTGCCGCACGGTGCGAAGTGTTCAGTGAACAATCGAAGAAGGATTGAAACAGATGGAACTGACAGGACTTCTACGCCAGATGATCGAGAGGGATGCCTCCGACCTCCACATTACTGTGGGCTCTCCGCCTCAGATACGGATCGACGGCGATCTCACGTCGATAGGAGACGAGCCGCTGACTTCAAAGGACACCCGGCAGCTCTGTTACAGCATACTGACGGACTCACAGAAGAAGAAATTCGAGGAGCAGAACGAGCTCGACCTCTCTATCGGAGTAAAGGGCCTGAGCCGGTTCCGGGCCAACATCTATATGCAGCGTGGCTCGGTATCCGGGGCCTTCCGCAACATCCCGTACAAGGTGGGCTCCTTCGAGGAGCTTGGACTGCCTTCCATGGTCAAAGAACTCACACATCGACCCCAGGGGCTCATCCTGGTGACTGGCCCGACCGGGAGCGGCAAGTCGACGACCCTGGCCGCGATGGTCGATGAGATCAACAGCAACCGCCACGAGCACATTATCACGATCGAGGATCCCATCGAGTACATCCACCCGCACAAGAAGTCGATCGTCAACCAGCGCGAGGTCGGAAGCGATACATACTCCTTTAAGCAGGCCCTTAAATACATTCTCCGGCAGGACCCGGACGTGGTCCTGGTCGGAGAGCTCCGTGACCTGGAGACGATCGAGAGCGCCCTCACCATCGCGGAGACGGGGCATCTCGCTCTCAGTACCCTGCACACCAACTCCTGCGTGCAGACGATCAACCGGATCATCGATGTCTTTCCGGCATTTCAGCAACACCAGGTTCGCGTGCAGCTGTCGATGGTGCTGGAAGGCGTTTTTTCCCAGCAGCTCATACCGAAGATCACCGGGAAGGGGCGATCGCTGGCCGTGGAGATCATGATCCCCAATCCTGCGATCCGAAATCTAATCCGGGAGGAGAAAGTCCATCAAATCTACTCGCAAATGCAGGTGGGGCAGGCCAAGTTCGGGATGCAGACCATGAACCAGTCGCTTCACCAGCTCGCCAATCAGCGAAAGATCACCCGGGAGGAGGCCCTGGGGAGATCGTATGATCCGGAAGAGCTCAGAAGCATGATGACCGGGGATGCTCCTGCGCAACACGCGCAGCAAGGTTCGGTCTACAGCGCAAGGAGGGGACGATAGGGGCCCGGCCCGGCACTTCGGCCCGGGACGCGCGGCATGGAGCAAAAGGATAGAATCAAAGAGGGGAAAAGTCAGAGCCAGGAGGTCATGATATGGCGGTTTTCAAGTGGGAAGGGAAGACTCGGACGGGAACGATTCGCAAGGGAAAGATGGAGGCCCCTGACAATCAGTCTGTGGTGGCCGCGCTGCGAAAGCAGCAGATCATGCCGATACGCGTACGGTCTCAGGCAAAGGGGCTGCAGATTAAGCTCCCCATCGGCAATACGGTCGGCGAGAAGGACATCGTGGTCTTCACGCGGCAGCTCGCAACGATGATCGATGCGGGCCTGCCGCTTGTACAGTGTCTCGAGATCCTGGGGGCCCAGGCCGAGAAGGCCAAGTTCAAGGAAGTGATCATCAGCGTAAAAGAGGATGTGGAGAAGGGGAGCACCTTCGCCGAGGCCCTGGAGCGTCATCCGTTGGTCTTTAACGAGCTCTTCACCCACCTCATCATGGCCGGCGAGGTGGGCGGTCTCCTCGACGTGATCCTGAACCGGCTCTCCAGTTATATAGAAAAGGCCATGAAGCTGAAGAAGCGCGTGAAGAGCGCCATGGTCTACCCGGCGGCGATCGTGGGCGTTTCCGTGTTGGTCGTGGTCGTTCTCCTGGTCTTCGTCATCCCGGTCTTCCAACGTATGTTCGCCGACTTCGGGGCCGCTCTGCCGGCCCCCACGCAGATGGTCGTCAGTTTGAGCGAGTTTCTCCGCGGCAACATTCTATTCGTTATCGCCGGAGTCATTGTGGCGGCCTATCTCCTGAAGCGCTTCTACCGGACCGAGAAAGGGAGGATGATGATAGACCGCATCTTTCTCCGACTCCCTGTTTTCGGTGACCTGATAAGGAAGGTTGCTGTGGCGCGGTTTACACGCACTCTTGGAACTCTTGTTTCGAGCGGAGTGCCGATCCTCGACGGACTGAACATCACGGCAAAGGCCTCGGGAAATCGGGTGATCGAGGATGCCATCAAGAAGGCCCGGGTGAGTATTAGTGAAGGGAAGACCATAGCCGGCCCCCTGGGGGAGAGCGAGGTGTTTCCCCCTATGGTGATCCAGATGATCAGCGTGGGCGAGACGACAGGCGCACTGGACTCCATGCTTTCCAAGATCGCCGACTTTTATGACGAAGAGGTCGACAACACAGTGGGGGCGCTCACCTCGTTGCTCGAGCCGATGATGATGGTGTTTTTGGGACTTCTGATCGGCGGGTTGATGGTCGCCATGTACCTGCCGATTTTCAAGATGGCCTCGGTTATCTCGTAAATCGGCCGGGCCGAGGTCAGGGTCCGGTTGCCGGGGCCTTGCAGGGGATTCGATGTCGGGCCTCCCAATAGGAAAGGAAAAAGAACAGGTTCATAAATCATGATGTTCCTTGGAGAAGAGAGTCAGGATTTCTACGCCGAGACGGATGAGGATCTCAGCCGAAAAATCCAGTGGCTCATGTTCCTCAGGGTGGGCACAGTCACGCTCGTGCTCGGCATTGCGGCGATCGTCCAGGCAAGCGTCGAGGTCTCGTACTTCGAACTTCCCCTGGTCTACCTGTACAGTCTCATCGCACTCACCTATTTTCTCACCTTTCCCTATGCCCTGATCCTCGGGCGGACCCGACATATGCGACGGTTCGCAATGGTTCAGTTCATCTGCGACGTCCTTCTGATCAATGCGATTCTCTACGTGACCGGGGGCATCGGCAGCATCTTCCCCTTTCTCTACCTGCTCGTCATCTTTGGTGCGAGCATCCTTCTCTCCCGCAGGGGGATGCTCACCATAACTCTCTTGTGCTGCTTTGGATACGGGGGCCTGGTGCTCCTCGAGCTCTCGGGCCTCATCCACCCGACCTACAGCCAGATCTCGAATCCCCCACTCTTTGACCCGGCCTATGTCTACTATCGCACCTTCTTCCACATCGCCGCTTTCGTCTTTGTGTCCATCCTCAGCTACAGTTTGGTGGCGAAGATGCGTCGGGCCGCCGAGGAGCTGTTAAAGAAGCAGCGGGCTCTGGAAGGCCTCCAGGCCCTGAACATCAACATCGTCCAGAGCATCAACTCCGGACTGATTACCGTCGATCGAGAGATGCAGATCACCTCGTTCAACAAGGCGGCCGAGTCGATTACGGGGTACAGGGACGCCGAGGTGCTGAGCCGATCGATCAGCGAGGTCTTCCCGGAGATCGCTCTCTACCTGGGAGCTCCTGCGAACCGGGCCATCGACCGCATTTTCAGCCGGTGGGAGGCCATATTCGAGAAGCGCAGCGGCCGGGATCTTCATCTCGGGTTCTCTGCATCCCACCTCAGGGACCGCTCCGGCAAAAGGGAGGGCCAGGTGATCATCTTTCAGGATCTCACCCGGTTCAAGGAGCTCGAGGAGGATCTGAAGCGGGCCGATAGGCTTGCTGCAGTGGGTGAGCTCGCCGCCGGCATGGCGCACGAGATCCGGAATCCGCTGGCCTCACTCAGCGGCTCCATCGAGGTGCTCAAGGGCGAGCTCGCACTGGACTCCGAGAATCAGCGTCTCATGGACATCGTGCTCCGGGAATCGGAGCGGCTCAACGATCTGGTGACGAACTTCCTCCTTTTTGCCAAGCCCGGCTCACCTCTTTGTGAGCGCATCGAACCCGCCGAGGTGATCCGAGAGACCCTCGAGCTGCTGCGCAGACACTCCGCCTGTGTGTCATCCATCACGATCAGCGAAGAGTTGGAGGACTCGGTGAGCTTGTTTGCCAATTCCCAGCAGATGAAACAGGTCCTGTGGAATCTCTTCCTCAACTCGGTCCAGGCCATGCATGGCGGGGGGCGTCTTACCGTGGCGCTGCGGCGATCGACGGAAGAGGATATCCGATCTCTTTCCGGCGATCGCTCCGACTCCAGAGAGGAAGACGGATTTGCCATATTTACCGTCTCTGACACGGGAGAGGGGATCGACCCGGAGAGCATAAAGAAGATTTTCGATCCGTTTTATACCACCAAAGTCCGCGGCACCGGCCTCGGACTGGCTGTGGCCTACCGCATTGTGGAGAACCATCAGGGCAAGTTGCTCGTGAAGAGTGAGAAAGGAAGGGGATCGACTTTTACTATTCTGCTGCCGCTGGCAAGATCCGCCGGCGAGGGTCATGAGCTGGCCCTTGAGGAGCATGCGGTCTGACGGCGGCGCTGGAGGAGATGATCATGCCCGACGAACGGATTCTCGTCGTTGACGATGAGAAGAGCATGCGGGATTTTCTCGAGATCCTGCTGACCAAGAACGGCTACAAAGTGAAAGTGGCCTCGAGCGGGGCTGACGCGATCCAGCTGATAGAGGGGGCCGACTACGACCTGGTCATCTCCGACATACGGATGCCCGAGATGAGTGGGCTCGATCTCCTCCGACGCATCAAGTCGGTACAGCCCGAGACGATCGTCATCATGATAACGGCCTACGCCTCGACACAGCAGGCCGTGGAGGCGATGAAAGAAGGGGCCTATGACTATGTAACCAAGCCCTTCAAGGTCGATGAGATCAAGATCATCCTGAAGAACGCCCTGGAGAAGCGCCGGCTCGAGCGCGAGAACATCCAGCTCAAGCGAGAGCTCAAGGATAAATACCAGTTCGGCAACATCATCGGGTCGAGCCCGGAGATGGTCAAGATCTACCGTCTCATCGAGCGGGTCGCCATGACGAGGACCAACATCCTGATTTCAGGCGAGAGCGGGACCGGAAAGGAGCTCGTGGCGCGCGCGATCCATTTCAATAGTGATCGCCGGGAGAAACCGTTCGTGACGATCAACTGCGGTGCCATTCCGGAGAGCCTGATGGAGAGCGAGCTCTTCGGGCATATCAAGGGGGCCTTCACAGGGGCCCTGAACAACAAGATGGGGCTGTTCGAGGTTGCCCACGAAGGGACCACTTTCCTGGATGAGATCGGTGAGCTGCCGACCCATGTTCAGGTAAAGCTCCTGCGAGCTATTCAGGAACGGACCTTCCGCAGGGTCGGAGGCACGGAGAGCATCCAGGTCAATGTCCGGATCATCTGCGCTACGAACAAGAATCTCGCCGAAGAGATCGCGGAAGGGAAGTTTCGAGAGGACCTTTATTACAGGCTCAACGTGATCCAGATCCACATGCCTCCTCTGAGGGACCGGCGAGAAGACATCTCGCCCCTCGCCCAATTCTTCCTGGACAAGTACAACAAGGCCCTTGCCCGGGAGATCCGCAAGATCTCGAATGAGGCCATGGAGTGCCTGCTCTGTTATAACTATCCGGGCAATGTCAGAGAGCTGGAGAATGTCATCGAGAGGTGCGTTGCTCTGGAGCCTTCGGATGTCATCCTTCTCGATACGCTCCCAGAGGAAGTAAGGAAGAGCCGTGCAGCCCCGAACGAGGTCCTCGGCGGCTTCCCCTCGCTCAACATCCCGGAGGATGGGCTCAGCCTGGAGGGCGTGGTGGAGGACTTTGAAAAAAGACTCCTCCTTCAGGCCATGGAGCGTACCAACGGTATCAAGAAGCGGGCGGCAGAGCTCCTGAATGTAAGCTTTCGGTCCTTTCGATACCGCCTCGAAAAGTATGGGCTCAGCAATGGGGTGGACGAAGACGAGGACGCGGACGCCGGGACGATCAGCGCAGGTGCCGCACAGTGACAGGCCATGACAGTTTTGCAGACAAAAATTGTTACTTTTACAGGGGCTTCCGGCCATGGTTTGCAGAAGCTCCTTTACTGCGGCTGGGTGGGTTTTGCAGGGGAGACGATTCGGGGTGGAGCGCGAACTGTCTGGAATTACACATCAATCATGGATAGCGCCGAGAAAATGATTCCCTATGGAGTGATTGAAGTTGGTTGAAAAAGGGCTTTGGCACATCGATTGCTATAGTGTAGCTAGTGAAAGCCAGCCATTTTGAGGGGCGACCCCCGTTTGAAAAACAAACAATGTCAGGGGAGCCAGACTCCCCTCAATCAAACTCAAACCCTTAGGAAAGGGGGTGTAGTGAGATGCTGAGAAGGATTAGGAACCGCAAGAGCAGAGGCTTCACACTGATCGAGCTCATGATCGTGGTGGCCATCATCGGAATCCTGGCCGCAATCGCTATCCCGAACTTCCTCAATATGAGGAAGAAGGCGATGAGCACTGAGGCCAAGAGTAATCTTGGGGATCTCCGTACGATGGAAGAGGCCTACAAGATGGAGTACGGAACGTACACTGCTAGTCTGACCAACCTCGACTACTCGCAGCCTGACGGAGCACGATACACATACAGTGTCGCCTCCGCAAGTGCAGCCAATACCACATTGGTGGCCGACGGGAACGCTGGCGAGCCAGTTGCGGCTGAGGTATGGCACCTGGTCATCACCGCCGGTGTCGCCGGTCAGCCTGGAATCCAGTAGTTCTAAGTTAGTCGAAAGTCATCCAACACAAAAAGCCGCCCGAGCTGAGAGCCGGGTGGCTTTTTGTGTTTCCTTTTTGTAGACGAAAAATGTACTTCACCAGGGGCTTCGGCCCAAACAGGAGAAAATCCCAATTCCGGGTCGGGTTGATTTTGAAGGGGGGCTCGATTCGAGATGATACTCGGACTAGTTGAAATTACAGAATAATAATGGACAATCCTGCGGAAAGGGCTTCCGTGGGTTGGTAGAGTTGGTTGAAAAAGGAGTTTGGCACATCAATTGCTGTAATGTGATCATTAGAAAGCCAGTCATTTTGAGGAGCGTCCCCCTATTGCTTCGCAAACAAAACGAGGGGAGCCAGACTCCCCTCAAGGAAAAACACAAATTTACAGAAAGGAGAGGAAAAAAGATGCTGAAAAGGATTAGGAACCGCAAAAGCAAAGGCTTCACACTGATCGAGCTCATGATCGTGGTGGCCATCATCGGAATCCTGGCCGCAATCGCTATCCCGAACTTCCTCAATATGAGGAAGAAGGCGATGAGCACTGAGGCCAAGAGCAACCTCGGAGATCTCCGTACGATGGAAGAGGCCTACCGGATGGAGTACGGAACGTACACTGCCAGTCTGACCAACATCGACTACCAGCAGCCTGACGGAGCACGATACACATACAGTGTCGCCTCCGCGAACGCGAACAACACCACATTGGTGGCCGATGGGAACGCTGGCGAGCCAGTTGCGGCCGAGGTATGGCACTTGGTCATCACCGCCGGTGTCGCCGGTCAGCCTGCGATCCAGTAGTTCTAAGTCAGTCGAAAGCCATCCAACATAAAAAGCCGCCCGGCCTAGGAGCCGGGCGGCTTTTACTATTTCCTTCCTCTTCGGTTCCTCATTAATCCGACCGCTATGCCGATATTCATATCAGAGATAATCCCGTTGATGCTTTGGAAAGCGGCTTTGACAAAGGGCTCCCCTGAAGACTAGACTTCCCATCATTGGCGATCAAGGAGACCTGCTCTTGAGCATAAAAGGTAGAGCCTGGCTGACCGTACTTGCAGCCTGCACCCTCGTTGCGGCGTTGGGTTTGTTCGGGGGGGCTCCCGCGCTCCATGCTCTTGGAAGGACTGTATTCAATTTGGGGGCCGCCGCCCTCTTGCTGGGAGCAGCAATGGGGTTGGGGGCGCTCCTCCTTCCGCTGTTTCGCTTGGAGATGGATCCCTCCAGGCGGGTGCTTTTTTCCGCAGGGCTCGGTACCGGCGCGCTATCTGCAGCCATTTGCGCATTAGCGGGCGCAGGCTTGCTGAGTCCGGCGCCGGTCCTTACGGTCCTTTCAGTGGGACTTGTGTTGGCCGTGAAAAAGGGAGGGGCCATCTTCAGGTTCGACGGGGGACGGGGGGGCGCAGAAAAAGTGGAGCTTGCCGAGCGGGCCGCAATCGTTGCGCTCGCTCTCGTCGCGGCGCTCGGGATCTCCCTCGCAGCCACGGCGCCCGCCTCTCGTGACGCCCTCATACACCATCTGGCGATCCCGAAGATCTATATCGGCCACCGGGGGTTTGTGGATCTCCCCTTTGCCACGTTTTCCTACTACCCGATGAATCTGAATATGCTCTATGCGGCCCTCCTGCTCGCGGGAGCCGACATAGCGGCCAAGATGATCCATTTCGCCTTCTACCTGGGCGTTCTTTTCGCCCTCCACCGGATGCTCCGGCTGTTCTGCTCGCCCGCGGTGAGCATGGCCTGCACGGCCCTGTTCGGGTCGGTGCCGGTGGTGTTCAACGTGGCGACGTGGGCCTACGTCGATTTTGGATTGACCTTTTATACCCTGCTGGCTATCATGGCGCTCCTCGACTGGATGGAGAAGGGCGAGGTCCGATGGGTTTGGCTCACTGCGGTACTCTCAGGACTGGCCGCGGGGACAAAGTACAGCGGATTTCTGATCGCCGGACTCCTGGGGTGCTGGGTGATAGCCGCAGCCTTCCGGCAGCACCTGGGGCCGGTGAAAGTTCTCCGCACGTCTGCGGCATTTGTGGGGATCGTGCTGGCCGTTCTTCTCCCCTGGCTGATCAAGGACATGGTCCAGACCGGAAATCCGATATACCCTCAAGGATCGGGGATCTTTGGCGGCCCGGCCTGGCAGCCCGAGCGGGCGCGCGTCTCGGCATGGGAAGCCCGCCGAGAAGGGGAGGGGGAGCGCTGGATCGAAGAGGTGCTCGTTCCCTGGCGGATCTCTACGGTGATGAGGCCGGATGCTCCGAGCAATGTCGACGGCGTGCTGGGGCCTCTGTTTCTTGTGGGTGCGGTCCTTTTTATCGGCCTGCGGAAAAAACCTGCGGCCCTCGGGTACGTGGGGGCCATGGCCCTGTTTTTCTTCCTCTGTATGTGGGCCCGGGGAAGTGTGCGGTCCAGATACCTGATCCCCGTTCTCGCCCCGCTCACACTGCTGTGCGGGTATGCGGCCGAGCGGCTCCTCGCGGCCTCCCCGAGGGGGGGGCGCTGGGGGAGGATGGGTCGCTGGGGGATCGGCGTTGCAGCCGTCATTTTTTTCGCATTTCATGGATGGTGGCTGCTGCGCTACGCGGTCAGGGTCGATCCTCTGCCGTTCTTGTCCGGCGCTGTCTCCCGGGCAGAGTACCTGCGGGGCCAGATCCCGGATTATGACTGTTACGAGTTCATCAATGAAAAGCTGCCTCCCGAGGCAAAGCTTTTTTTTCTGTACGTAGGGAACGATGGATACTACTGCGACAGGGACTACATCTATGACACTTATTTCCTGGGGTATACTGTGAAGCAGATGATCCGGGAGGCTAGCGATCCCGAAGCCATTCGGAGCGCATTCCGGGAGATGGGGGTCACCCATCTCTTCATCAACTGGCCCCTGCTGCGAAGGAACTTCAACGAGACCCTGGCTCCGGAGGAGATCGACCGGTTCGACAGGTTCGCGGGGCTTGCGCTGAGGCCCTTGTACCGGGCGCGCCTCGGACACGAAGAGATCTTCGAGCTTCGCTAGGAAGGAGGGGGGATGTACAAAGAAAAGACGATCGGCGTAGTGGTTCCGGCATACAACGAAGAGAAGCTCATCGGACAGGTGATCGAGACCATGCCGAACTTCGTCGATCGAATCATCGTCGTGGACGACCGGAGCCCCGACAGGACGGTCGAGATCGTGCAGAAGTACCAGAAAGACCGCTCCGACCTCATCCTGGTCCGGCACGAGGAGAATCAGGGGGTAGGCGGGGCGATCGCCACGGGATACAATCGGGCCGTGGAGGAGGGATTGGAGGTGGTGGCCGTGATGGCCGGCGATGCGCAGATGGACCCGGCCGACCTCGACCGGGTGGTCGAGCCCGTGGCTCTGGGCGAGGCGGACTATGTGAAGGGGAACCGACTGTTCAGGGGAGAGTCGTGGTCGATGATCCCCCATTACAGGTACCTGGGCAATTCAGCGCTTTCGCTGATGACGAAGATCGCCTCCGGGTACTGGCAGATAGCCGATTCACAGAGCGGGTACACGGCCATATCCCTCACGGCCCTGAAGCGGATCGCGATCGACAGGATCTACAAGCGCTACGGCATGCCCAATGACATACTCATCAAGCTCAACATTCACAACTTCAAGGTTCGCGACGTCTCGGTGCGGCCGGTCTACAACATCGGAGAGCGGTCCGGGATCAGGCTCACGAGTGTGATCCCCAAGGTCTCCTGGCTGTTGCTGAAGGGGTTTGTGAGGCGGATGATCGAGAAGTATGTGATCAGAGACTTCCACCCGTTGATCTTTTTCTACCTGATGGGCCTCACATTGACCCCCGCCGGAGGCCTCTTCGGTCTTTACCTGGTCCTGATACGACTCCTCGGTCACAGCGTGGCGGCCACCAGCGCCTTGTTTGCCGTTTTTTTCGTTATCTCGGGCTTCCAGTCGCTATTCTTCGCCATGTGGTTCGACATGGAGTACAATCGAAATTTGAAGTAGGCCAAATGTTCACACCACCTCTGCGAATCATGCAAGACAGGATCGCCGCTGTTGCGACCCCTTCGGGAGATCGTCCATGAGAGAAATAGACAGGGCCGGAGAAAAGCCGCATTTCGTCCATGAGACTGCATGTGTCGACGAAGGAGCCCAGGTAGGAGGGGATACCCGGATATGGCATTTTTCCCATGTGCGTGGAGGGGCCGTGATCGGAGAAAAGTGTAATATAGGCCAGAACGTCTACATAGATCAGGGCGTGATCCTGGGGAACAATGTGAAAGTCCAGAACAATGTATCCATCTACGATGGAGCGGTGCTGGAGGACGATGTCTTTTGCGGGCCTTCGATGGTTTTCACGAATGTCGTCAATCCCAGGAGTCACCACCCCCGCAAGGACGAGTTCCGGACGACCACGGTCCGCCGGGGAGCGACGATCGGGGCCAATGCAACGGTGATCTGCGGTCATGAAATCGGGCGGTATGCCTTTGTTGGCGCCGGCGCGGTCGTGGCCGCCGATGTGCCTGATTATGCCCTTGTGGTCGGGTGTCCGGCCAGGATTCGGGGGTGGATGTGCGAGTGCGGGGAGAAGATACACTTCGTTGAGGGACCGGAGATCGAACGCGCGGAATGCGGGGTATGCGGACGGCGCTACGAGAAGAAGGGCCTACAGGTGCGGCCGGCTGCTGCGGCGGACGGCGCGTTCAACCCAGGGGGCGGGAATCCCGCCTCATCATGAAAAGGTTACGTTAGGAGGCTATTCTCGGACAGCCTCCTAGGGACCGTATGCCGGATGTATTATGTATGAAGCAGTAATCTACATCTGGGCTTTCATCATGGCTGCCACAGTGGGGAGCTTTCTCAATGTGTGCATACACCGTCTCCCGCGGGACGAGTCGATCGTTCGGCCGCGCTCCCGGTGTCCCCAGTGCATGAAAGCGATCGCCTGGTACGACAACATTCCGATCGTGAGCTACCTCGTGCTCCGCGGGAAGTGCCGGTCCTGCGGGACCAGGATCTCTCCCATCTACCCACTCGTCGAGGCCCTGACCGGCGTGCTCGCCGTGGCAATTCTTCACCGCTACGGGGTTGGGCCTGACGCAGCGGTCTATTTCGCCTTCGCCTCCGCTCTCGTGGTGATAACCTTCATAGACCTGGAGTTTCAGATCATCCCCGATGTGATCAGCCTCCCGGGGGTACTCATCGGGTTGCTCAGTGCGGCTTTAGCTCTCGAGAGCGTGACATGGATCGATTCCGTTCTCGGGGCCCTTGCGGGGGGCGGCGTCCTCTACGCCGTCGCCTTCACCTACGCCCTCTTCACAAAGCGTGAGGGGATGGGTGGAGGGGATGTGAAGCTCCTGGCGATGATCGGGGCCTTTCTGGGATGGAAGGCCGTGCTGTTTACTCTGTTCTCCGCCTCGGTGGTGGGCTCTGTGGTCGGACTGTTTGCCGCCTGGCGCTCCGGACAGGGCGGAAAACACCCGATCCCCTTCGGACCTTTTCTGGCCGCCGGGGCGTTGGCCTATCTCTTTTTTGGAAGCGAGATAATCGCCTGGTATTCGGGGCAGGGCTTAGGATGAAGATTTTCTTCGGGCTCCGTTCAGAGATCGTAACCAGCCTCGCCATCCTCATGGTCGCCTTCATGATCCTGATCGGGGTGGGCGTGCTCATCTCCAATGAACGCGAGATGGTCCGCCAGAAGGCCGAGAGCGGGAAGATCATCGCCCAGGGCATTCAGAACAGCCTCGCAGAATTCAACGTTGCCCGGCTCGCACGGGCCGATAAACTCGATTCGGTCGTCGCATCCTACCGGAATCTACGAGGCGTGCAGAGCGTGGCCCTGGTCGATCGAACAGGCGTGGTGCTGGCCCATACGGACCGCAATCGGGTTGGGACGCCCCTCGAGCAGGATCTGGCCCGCATGGCCATGAACCTCGGGCGGCCCTTTACCCGGGTTGCAGGGAGACGGCACTTTCTCGATCTGGGGGAGGCAGTCGAGCTCTATATCCCCCTCACCAATGAGAGGGGAGGGGCCATGGGATGCACGCAGATCGTGATCCCCATGGCCGACCTTGCCGGGCGCATTATCCCTACCCGTTATTTCATTCTTATCTTCGTGGTCTTCCTTTCGACCTGCCTTGTGATATTCGGCACGATGTTCCTCTCCAGGATCATCGTCACACCGCTGAAGAATCTTGTAAAAACCATGGAGCGCGTCTCTCGCGGCGACCTGGATCAGTCCATAGAGGTGAGAGCGGATAACGAGATCGGCCAGCTCACCGATGCCTTTAACAATATGACTCTGCGGCTCAAGAAGAACCAGGAGGACCTCCAGCACAACCTCGCGGCCCTTGAGCAGACGAATAGAGAGCTGGAGAGGTCCCAGGCCGAGGTCATTCAGGCGGTCAAGCTTGCCTCCATCGGCCGACTGGCGGCGGGCGTGGCCCACGAAGTGGGGAATCCCCTGAGCGCCGTCATGGGGTATATCGGGATCCTCCAACAGGGAGTGGAGGACGACGGCGAAGAGAAGGACATCCTCGGCCGCATGGCAAGAGAAACTCAACGCATCGACAGGATCATCCGGGAGTTGCTCGACTACTCCCGCCCCTCCAAAGGAAACATAGCCGAGCACAATATCAACGATGTGATCCGAAGGGCCATCTCCATGCTCTCTCACCAGAAGATCATGGAGAACATCGAGATCGCCCTGAATCTGGCTGATGACCTTCCAGAGGTTCTCATCGATGAGGACAAGATCCAGCAGGTCATTGTCAACTTGGTTATCAATGCCCGGGATGCAATGCCGACTGGCGGGATTATGACCATTTCCACTCGTGAGGATACTTTCGAGCGACCGCCGGAGCAGGACTCCATTCCGTCCAGACGGCGGGAGGACCCCCCGGGGAGCGACTTCACCAGGCTCCGCAAGCTCCCGCTTCTTACGTACAATGTTTCACGGCTCATCGAGGGCGAGGCTGTGATCGCCATTACCGTGGCCGATACCGGAGAAGGTATCGACAGGGAAGATCTGGGCAAGATATTTGATCCGTTCTTTACCACCAAGGACCCGGGAAAGGGGACGGGGCTGGGGCTGGCCGTGGCGATGCGCATCATCGAGTTCTTTGGAGGTCAGTTGAGAATAGACAGCCAAAAGGCAAAGGGGACGACGGCAGAGATCATGCTCCCGTCCACGTAATCCCCAACATGAGGGTAACCTTGATATGACCTTGGCGATGTGAGAGAATCAATAAATCCGTGCTAATCCACCGGCTTACATCCGGTGAGAATTGACAAGGTTCTACCGTTCCGTACGAGAAGGATACCATAGCATAAATCCGGTTGACCACGCATTGATGGATTAGCTCGGATTTACATTCTCCTTTGGGAGGTCTGGATGACACGGAAAAACTTGCTGATTGTCGATGACGAAGAGGAAATGAGACACATGCTCTCCGTGCTTCTCCGCAAGGAGGGGTACAAGCCGGAGGTGGCCCAGGATGGAGTCGAGGCCCTGGAGAAGATCGAGAAGACCTTGTTCGACATCATTCTCTGCGATATCAAGATGCCTCGGATGGATGGTCTCAAGTTTCTCGGCGAGGTAAAGAAGAGGCACGTGGAATCCATTATTATCATGATGTCCGCTTACGGCTCGGTAGATACCGCAATCGAAGCTATGAAACAGGGGGCTGCGGACTACATCAATAAACCGATCAAAGCGGATGAAATCATCCTCACCCTGAGGAAGAACGAAGAGCGGGACAGGTTGAAAAAGGAGAATGTCCTGCTCCGCAAGGCGGTCAAGAAGGAATATCAGTTCGATAATATCATCGCGAAGAGTCAGAATATGCACAGCATCTTCGATACGATAGAGAAGATCGCCGAGTACAAATCCACGGTGCTGGTCTCAGGGGAGAGTGGGACGGGAAAGGAGCTCGTCGCACGGGCGATACATTACAACAGCCTTCGCAGCGAGGGACCCTTCATCGCAGTCAACTGCGGGGCTATCCCGGAGAACCTTCTCGAGAGCGAGCTCTTCGGCCATCTCAAGGGTTCGTTCACCGATGCCGTGCGAAACAAGAAGGGCCTCTTTGAGGAGGCCGATGATGGAAGCCTTTTCCTCGACGAGGTGGGAGAGCTCCCGAAGTTCCTTCAAGTAAAGCTCCTCCGGGCACTCCAAGAGAGTGAGGTCCGCCGCGTGGGGGATACAAAGTCGGTTAAAGTGGATGTGAGGGTGATCGCCGCCACGGCAAAGGAGCTGGCGAAGGAGGTCCAGGAGGGAACCTTCCGCGACGACCTTTACTACCGGCTCAACGTCCTTCCTATTCAGCTCCCTCCTCTTCGCGACCGGCGCGAGGACATTCCTTTGCTCACCCAACACTTTGTTCAAAAATACAACCTGAGTCTCAAGCTCATGGTTGAAGGCTTCAGTAACGAGGCGATGAACCTCATGGTCGACTACGCCTGGCCGGGCAATGTGCGAGAGCTGGAGAATACGATCGAAAGGGCCATGGTCCTGGTAGACGGCAACTGGATTGATGAAGAGTCCCTGCCCGACCGGATCCGGTATACGAAATCGGTGGAGAGGATCGTCCTCAAGGACGATGAGTACTCCATCAAGAAGAGCACGAGGATCATGGAGGAGGAGCTCATTCGCAAGGCGTTGCGCAAGACCCGCGGAAACCGGACACACGCGGCCAAGCTTCTCGAGATCAGTCACCGCACCCTGCTCTACAAGATCGAGGAATACGGCGTCAACCTGTAGCAGGCAAGCACGGCCGCCTCGATCGCATAGTACATTCCACTCCCCTCGTTTTTTTTCTCATTCCTCCATCGTGAACATGCCTCCCGCGATCGGGTTTTGGATCATTCACGCCATGCATCCCCAATAGCAGCCGGCCTGAAATGCTGGAGAACCAGGGGCGAGACGTCAACGAATCATCACAGCGTGGACTCTCCTCCGACTTGAATCTCTGTTGAGCCTTTTTGAGTCGCCGGGCTCTCTCCTTCCTTACGGGCACTGAGCGCCGTACCTCCTGGCCGCGATTCTTCGAACGAATGGCCGCTGGACGGTCACTGATTTTCTGCCTGGTACGATCCTTGCCGACATTCACTGATCGAGGGATAGGAGATGTGGGATGAGACCGGTCAGGGGGATCATGTTAGTGAAGGGGATCACGTTAGTAAAAGGGATCACGTTAGAGAAGGGGGTCACATTGACGGAGCTTGGGGTGGCACTGGGAGTCCTCTCTATCCTCGTTGCCATTGCGGGGCCTCATATCCACCGATGGCTTCCAAGGATTCGAACCGACAGAGCGGCCGCAGAGATTGCTGCAAACATGAGACTTGTTCGCTCCAGGGCGGTGAGAGAGGGCCGGCCCTACCGGTTTGAATTTTTTGCCTCCGAGAACCGCTACCGGTTTTGCCTGGATCCCGACGGGAAGGGTTGCGCTCCCGGCGAACCGGTTTCCGTGGTGGACCTCACAGAGCGATATCCCGGGGTCTGTTTCGGATCGGTCGCGGGTGTGATGCGCACAAGCGGTACGGAGATAGTTGACGCATCGGGCGTTCATTTCGTCCATGGGACGTTCCGCTTCAGGCCGGACGGGTCGGCAAGTCACGGAGGCTCGGTCTATCTCGTCCCCGAATCCGACCTGCCCGACATTCCCTGGCGCATGCGTGCGGTGAGCGTACTTTTTACCACGGGCCGGATCAAACTGTGGAGATATGACTCGATGGCGGCTATGTCTTCAATGGGGAAGGGACCGTGGCGCGAGTACTGAGAACGTGGAGGCCGGTCGGCCGAGATGCATTTGCCCTTGCCGAGGTGGTGGTCTCCATGGCGCTGTTTATGGGGGCGTGTGCAGGACTCGCCGTGCTGGAGGTGTCGGCGGCGCGGAGCAGCAGCGCCGGAGCCATGATGGGGAGGGCCGTCCTGGTGGCACAGAATTTGGTCGAGGAGGCAAAGGCGGCCGGGTATGCAGAGGCTCTCGGGTGGTCCAGGGGAGAGGGAATGATCGGGAGGGTGAGCTGGACGCGAAGAGTCATAAAAGATGATCCGGTCGAGGGGGTTTTGCGCGTCGAAGTCTCCTGTGCATGGGCCTGCCCGGGCGGGCGACATGGCGTGGTCGAGCTTACTGCCCTAGTCGGGGAATGATCTGGTAATGCCACGAAGTGCAAATGACAACTTGATCGCAGGAAATCCAATTTATTCCGTTTAAGGAGTTTAACGCAGAGACGCAGAGGCGCAGAAAAGGAAATCCGTGGAGCTTCAAAAAAGAATTTTCAACCACAGAGATCACAGAGGACACAGAGAGAGAATGAATGCAATCTAACTCTTTCTTTCTCTGTGCTCTCTGTGTCCTCTGTGGTGAATTTATATAACGTAGGATTTGAATTGTCAGAGATCAAAAGTCCGCTCGGAGTGCGATACATGTTTTTTTTCTCCATGAATCGCTCCGGGTTTTCACTCCTCGAGCTGCTGGTCGCTTTTGCCCTCGGCGCCCTGTTCCTGACAGGTGCACTCATGATGTGTGCTCTACACCGCAGCATCTGGTTTACTGAAGTGCGCCTCGCCGAGGCCCATCTGGGTCTCGTAGCGCCGGCCTATGTGCTGGCGCGCTCGCTCCGGGCTGCAGGGGCTAATCCCCTTTCGGAATCTTCGATCACAGGAATCGAATGCGTTCCTGGCGATGCAGGAGATTGCGAGAAGATGATCGTCCGATCCGACTATCGGGGGAGATCTCCGGGGTCCGCACCGGATGGTGACAGGGACGATCCGGGTGAGTCGCTGGCCTTCACCTTTGATTCCCAGGCAAGGCTGATCAGGCAGAACGGACAGCCCTTTGCAGAACGGATTGTAGAGAATCCGGATGGTGAGCCGATGTTCGCCCTCGATTCTCCCTTTAAGCCTCGTCTCGCAAAGATCACGCTCACGGGGTGGGGTTGCCCGGATGAGAAGGAAGGAGGGGACAGGTGTTTTACAGAGACCCTCGCCGTGAAAGTGGCGTTGAGAAATATGCCGTGAGACGTAGAGTCCTGCTCTGTGGAGACAAAGGGATCGTCCTGTTGGTGGTGATCTGGATTTGCGCGGTCCTTATTCTCCTCGGCCTCTATGGAGTCGAAGGCGCCCTCATCCATCTGGGGATCTCCTCTTGTCAGCAAGGCACGGTTCGGCTCTTTTACATAGCCGAGGCCGGTATCGAGCACGCGCGGGGAGTGATCGCTAAGGAGTGGACTGACATGAACAGTGCCCTTCTTGCCTTTTCTTGTGAGATGGCGGGGACGATTGATTGTGCCGCAACATGGGCGCTTCGATCCGGCATCTCCTTCGGAGGCGGAAGCTACCGAGTAGAGGTGAACGACAACGATGACGGTGATGGTGCGGAAGGGGTCGACTCCGACGGCACCCTCGTTGTTCGCTCTATCGGAGCCGACGCGCAGGGGAGAGTCAAGATCATAGAGGTCGGGGTAAATGGCACCCCGCTGAAGGTGATCTGGTGGAGGGAACTCGAATAATCTTGCCCCATGGACCGGCGAAGTCGCATGCGATCACGCCAACCCCGGTCGTCTCGGCCCGGACCATATGGAAGCTTCTGTCGGCCCCCCCCTTCGTTTTCTCTTGATTCTTTGGAAAGACATCCACAAACCAGAGACCGCCGGCAAAGCCGGTTGAATCGGCTCTGCTTCATCCGTGTAAATCGATGATTCTCATCGAAGAGCCGGCCGCTGTCAGGCCTGGGCAGCAGCGGCACCGCTCGAAAACCACTCCCCATTTAATAATGATTATTAAATATACAGCAATAATTCACACCCTTCCTAATATTCAGCATAGCACCTCTTCGAATAG
>CAZFWM010000052.1:0-30569 GCA_964522545.1 uncultured Thermodesulfobacteriota bacterium | reverse complement strand
GCCATTTTTATATTTATTTCAACTCCTTAGAGTTTCTGGACAGGTACTATCTAGGAACCTTTCCTCTTTCTAGGAATCTCCCAGAAGCCTCCCCTATCGGGTCCTATACGTCTGAGCAAATTCATTTCTTTGAGTTTCGCCAAATTCTTTCTCACAGCTCTATCAGAGATCCCTATCTCCGCAGCCATTTCTTTCCCGGTAATAGTCGGATTGCTCTGCACGAGTTGAATGTTTTGTCTTCTAGAAAAAATAACAAGAAGAAGGTTATTTTAGCAAGGGACTTATTCCGTCCGACTCCATCCGAAAAGAGCGTGCGCTCACCCTTCCCCGGCCGTGAGCTCGTCGAGCCGGCGCAGGACGCGTCGGTGGATCTCGGTGAGGCGCTCGTCAGACCAGCTTACGCCGGGGATCGGCAGGTTCCGGTATGTGAACGATCGGTTCGGGACGTGAGCTTCACAGTATCTTGCGAGGGAGAGGATCCGCCTCATCCGGTCCGCCTCGTCCGCCGGCTCCCCGTGGAGGCAGGCCTCGGCGAGGCGGGCAAGGCTCTGTACCTCCCGTGCCTTTAGTATCGAGGGACGATCGACTGCGAGACGAGCCCCTTCGAAATCGCCGCGATCGAGGCATGCGTCTGCGGTGCGTATGGCCCCGAGGATCTGGCGGGTGCGTGGCTGTCCGGGTCCCCAGTCGTCCGGGTCGAGAGGCTCCGGCAGGGGGGATACCAGCTCCAGGCATGTCTCGAGGCCGCAGGGATCGTCGGCAAAGGAGGCCCCCCTCGTGAATGCCTCCCTTGCGGCATCGGGGTTGTTGAGGTGCAGGTGCGCCAGGCCCAGGAGATGAAAGAGATGACATGTGCTGTCGTCATCCAGAGACCCGGGATCTACACGATCGAGGATCTCCCGGACCTCGCTCCACCTCCTTTGGTCTGCGGCGAGATCTGCTGCCATGAGCGCGACAAGTGGGTCCTCGGGGTGTCGCTCTCGCACCGTTCGGGCAAAGGCATCAGCACGATGGCTGTGGCCGTTGAGCCTGAGCTCATCGATAATGTCGCAAAGGATCTTCGGCCTGTCCTTGAAATCCCGGAAGGATCGTTCCAGCCAATCATCGAGCTGGGAGGGTGAATATGTAGATACGACAGACCGGATGCGGATCGACAAGTCCGCTGCTTTTCCATGATATAACCAGCACATGAACGGAGGATCCACAGCGGGAAGCCTCGATCGGTCCACCGGTTCGAGCATTGGAAGCAAAGGCGGCTCAGGACCGAGCTCGGAGATCGCGATCCCTTCCTGTGTCGGGACGAGGGCCGCCACACAACGCGATCCGGCATCCTGGACGAGAACCGTATCATCCGGCATACCGACTCGATAGAGCCTCTCGATGCCCGACTTGCCGGCGCCCAGGGCCTGAATTTCGAAATTTATGTCGGGCGCACAGAAGAGGAGAAAGGCAAGATCCTTGTCGAGGGATGTGGCCATGCCGAACATCCAATCCTCGTGCAGTTCCTCTATCGTCATGGCATGGCCGGCATCGCGATCCGTATCGAGCACCAGCAGATCCATTGCACTACTCTCCAAAACCCATTCTTCCTCTGTTTCCCATTCTCCTTCCACGAATGATGGACAGAGGGCGAGAAGGCCTTTGCCCTGCGGGTGAACAACCATCCAGTGTGTCGAAGACTCATGGGGCGTCTCCATTCCGTCCACAATAGATCCGCGTTCACTGTAGAATTTATCTCCCCCTTCGCGCGTTTCGAGCATGGCGACCTTTGCTTCGCCAGAGCCGAAGAGGGGCTCGATTATGCCCGAGTGACCGATCTTCCGGTGGACGCGCCACCTCTCGATATCAACCACGACGGTGAAGGTCTCGCCCGGACTTGCACCCTTATGACGGTATTCGACCCAGAGGTATCGGGAGCCGGGAAGGACCATCGCCTCCTCCACGATCAGGTCCTCCCCAAGAAGCTCTTCCAGGGAACGCCACCAGACAACCTCCCAGCGGCCATGCGATAGGGCGAGGGTCAAGCCCTTGCAGTCGATGATCCAGAGCAGACCGTCCACGACCTCCGCGACCAGGTCAGCCATCGGCTCCGGCGGCCGAAGGGCCACCAGGCTCCGGGCATGAGGACTCTCGATGCCGAAGACCCAAATAAAGATCCATGGGCCGTGCGCACGGACGATCATAATTTCGCGTCGGGCCGGATCGAGCCAGACGGCCCGCCTGCAGGCAAAGGGAATTTCGGCCAGGAGCGTGGTGCACACCGGATCCGTGTCGCGGCCCTCGATCGGGCAGATCCGGATCCGCCATGCCTTCATGACATCTTCTGCAAGTTTCTCGGATCGGGCGGTCCATTCCTCCTTCTCCGGTCCCTCGACCAGGCCGGCAAGGGCTGCGGCCTCGTTGCGGGCTTCGATGAGCTTTCCGGTCTCTATGAGGGACTCGATCCGGTGGGCCTTTCGCTCCATCTCTTCGCGACGCCCCACCTCCTCCAAAAGCGAGTCGACCCGCCTTTGCGCCTCCTCGGGGAGAACCCGGACATCCAGGCCCTCCAGGATCAGGCGGGCGCTCTCGATCTCTCCTTTTGTGAATGCTCGATGCGCCTCATCGACGGAACGCTCGGAGGCGATCCTTTTCTGCTCGATAGCCCTGCCCCGGGCCTCCTCGATGAGCTTCCGCCCGATCGGTATCCGGACTAGAAGATACTTGTGGGGATCGAGAAGGGAGAGGACCTTCTCAGGCTCTTTCACCTCCCCGGCGACAGCCTCACGCAGGGCCAGGATCGCCTCAACCGTCGCCTTGTCCCGAGCCCGGTTGGCCGATGTCCCGAGTTGCTCCAGCCAGAGGAGCTCCGGCAGATCGATGCGCCCGCGGATCGAGACCCGCTCCTCAGCCTCCAAGCCCATGTAGGCATGGAGCCCCTCCATGATCTCCTCGTCCCTGAGCATCTCAAAAACGCCCTTGAGCCGTTTCTCACTGCGATCTCGATGGAGGGCCTCTTCAGCCTTTCTTATACTCTCGACGAGATCGTCGCCCCTTTCGCCGAGGGCTCGGGCCTCCTTCAGCAGCACGGCCGCCCGAGCAAACTCGCCTGCCCCAAAAGCGGCATCTCCTTCTGCGCGCCGGGCCTGCGCCTCGTCTTTCCGACGCCGGGCACGGATCTCCTTAAGAATGGATCGGGCGACACGGCTCTTCGGCCACTTTTCGATAAGCCCGTTGGCCAGTCCTTCGGCCTCCTCCATGTCGCCACGTTCGTAGACACGGGTGAGCTCCTCCTCGAGGGGCTTGCGCTTACTGGCCCGAAGACGATCGATCTCTCGGGATAGGCTGTCGAGCTCCGGATGTGCAGGATTGTGCCTGCGGGCATGGGCAAGGAGACGCTCGGCCTCCTGAACCTCCTCTGCACGGAGAGAAAAGGTGGCAAGTGGGATGAACACCTCGGCAGCACGCGCGCCTTCGATGCCAAAGATCCATTTCTCGGCCTTCTCTTTTTCGCCGCAGCGGACCGCTGCGAGGGCCAGGAGGATGCGGATCTCCGGTCGCCGAAGGACCTTGGCCGGGAGTTCCTCTTCGAGCGTCAGGGCCTCCTGATCGGCTGCGAGATGATCCACGAGAAGTTCAAGTAAGGGGAGAGCGCAGTGAAACTCGCCGCCCGACCGTTCTAAGGCCATCGAGAGGTAGCCCCGAGCTTCATCGTAGTCATAGGCCTCGATGGCCCCTCGACCGAGTCGAAGAAGCTCATCCGTACTCAGTTGAACGGAGGAGTCCCGCTGCGATAAGGATTGTGAGGTTGCGGCAGGAGCAGACGAGCTCCCCTTTGCAGCGATTCGGTCTCGCACAGGATTCGATTCGCCTTTGTAGGTTTCCTCTCCGGTATCAATCATGTCGAGCCTGTGCAGGACCCATGAGCGGGCATCGTCGTCGAGGGCTTCGACTATTGTGTGGCAGGCGTCTACAGGCAGATGGCGATGACGCAGGCTCACTACTCCTTCGCCTCGGGGTGCACGCTCGACATCGAGATCGTCACTGAAGTGGCGAACCAGAAGGCTCTGAAGGCCGGACTTCAGTGCATAGAGCTTCTCTTGCTCGGCCGAGGGGAGATCCATGCCCGTGGGATTGACCTCGTGAATGAGGCGAAACAGGCGGCCCGCATCTGCACGGACGCGGCCCGAGACCACGGCCTGTGCCTCTTCCGTAGGATTCCACTTCCTGACTTTGCCCTTACGATGCCTTGCCATAACGGCCTCTTCGCTGTAAAAATCCCTTCGGCCTTCCCCATCTATCAAGTAACGCCAGCAGGATAGCGGAATTCAGAGATGAAAACAAGAAAAAGGCCGCCGGGACTCTTCCGGAGAAATCGGAACGGTGGGACAGGGTTTGTCCTGCCCGGGCGCGATGAATCGCGCCCCTACTGGTCTGACAATGATCCAAGGTAAGGGCGACCGCCGGTCGCCCCTACGTTTGCCAGACGAGGGCAAAGCAATCAACGCCCTTACAGACAGGCCCGGAAATCCTATTCCGCGTTGACATGGAAAAAAGAGGCTGTTAAAGAGGGACTCTTTAGGATTTCTCCCTACGGTCGAAATGACATAGGGGGAAGTCGAAATGGCAATGACGAACGAGCTCAACATGGCAAAGTCGAAAGAGCTCGACATGGAAAAAATAAAAGAGCTCAACCTTCGGCCGAATGGCAATAGAACAAGAACCGCCGTCCTTCTGCTGGGGATCGTGCTGCTGGGGGCGGCCCTTCGCTGGCACGGGATCACGGCCTGCGGCCCGGTCATCGCCGACGGGGCCGACTACATCAGCGAGGCCCGCTTCCTCCACACCGGCGCCAGGGCCCTGGCCGAGAGCTTCCGCACATACCAGAGGGAGCGCCGCGAGGGCGAAGACCTCTGGGTCTATGCGGAGCAGGCCGCCCGGATGTCGGAGACCACCGAGGGGCTTGCCCTCAAGTACGGCCGCCCCGGCCATGTGCTCTTCATCGCCCTGGCCATGGAGATACTCGGCCCGGTCGATTACGCGGGGGCGGTGGTATCCGCCTTCTTCGGCACCCTCAGCCTCGTGGTGCTCTTTCTTCTCGGCAGGCGGCTCTACGGGGACCGGGCCGGGCTCGTTGCCTCCCTTGTGCTCGCCACCTCGGGCTATCATGTCTATTACTCCCGCTCGGCCCTCACGGAAGCGGACAGCCTGTTTTTTCTCCTCGTCACGGTGACCCTTTATTTGGCAAGCCGACGACCGCCCCTGACCCGAGGACGGTACATATCGATTGCCCTGACCGGCCTCTTCTGCGGCATCGGCTTCGTGGTCCACCACCGCCTGCTCCTGCTGCTGCTGCTCATCTGGGTTCTGGAGGCCCATCTCTGGTGGAAGGCGCGGGAGATGGGACGGACCGAAAAGACGGTCCGCTGGATCCTGCTGCACGTCGGCTTTGCCGTCCCCATTCTCCTGACCGAGGCGCCCTATTATGCAACGCTCCTCGTCCTCCGGAACTGCCAGGCACACCTCCCGTTCCAGACCTACCTGGAGCAGGTATTCAAGATGGTCGGCTACCAGACCGGCTATCTGGCCCTCTTCAAGTTCTTCGCTTCTCCGGCCAACTTCCTCACGTACCCTTACCTGTTCTGGAAGATCGACGGCCCGGTGCACGCCGCAGCCTACCTGGCAGGAGCCCTCATCCTGCTCAGGCGCCGCCGTCTTGAGGATATCTTCGTCCTGCTCTTCTTCCTCCTGCCGCTGCTCTACTACAGCTCGAGCATGCCGGTCATGCGGTACGGGGCCTTCTCTCTTCCCTTTGGGGCCATCGCCGTTGCGGGTGGGCTCTTCGGCGTGCCGCGCACCTGCGCTGAGCCGGGGAGCCGCACCTGGCCGCGACTCGGCCTCAGGGCCGCCTCCGTGGCCGCCGTGCTGATTCTGATCTCGGGCACCGTCTTCTCTTTGCGCGGCTCCCGCATCAGGGCCGGCTACCGCGAGGCCATGGCATGGGTGATGGACCGCAGCGATGGAAAGCACATCAGCACGTACATCCACCCCTGCCGTGTCTACGCCGGAATGGAGAACACGGCTTCGCCTCCCCGGACCGAGGCGGAGCTTCACTCCCGCTACCAGGGTGGATACCGGTACTGGGTGTCGGTCGGCTTTACCCGGTTTTTCCATACCTATCTCAATCGCTTCGCCCCCACGCTGCCGCAGGGGTCCCGCAAGCGGACCGCGATCGAGGAACTATCGAAAGTCGCATTCGAAGTCGAAGAGGGTCTTGTGCCGGCGGCCGTCATATCCAATCCGTTTGGCGCCTCGCTCCAGAACCTCTTCGAGGTCAATTACAATTTCTTCGAGACCACCGACTATCTTGCCGAGGCTGAAAGGCTCGGGGCCGACGTCATCAGGATCTTCGACCTTGCCGAGCGCTTCGAGCCGGCCGGATCGGTCGAAGAGCCGGCGACGGACATTCCGGAGGAATGAGCCTCACACAAAGCCGCAAAGCCGCAAAGAAAAGATACAAGGGAAATCCGGGAATTCATGAAAGGAAGAACTTAGTTCGATGGACAAGGCGGGCTTATTACTCTCGATCGTCATGCCGGCATACAACGAAGAGCATAATATCGAGGCCACTGTGCGACGCTGCCGTGAAGTGCTGGAAGCCCACGGCCTGGCGGGGGAGATCATCGTTGCGAACGACGGCAGCACCGACGGCACGGGCCGGGTCCTGGATGAGCTGGTCTCAGAGGTCCAGGGCCTTCGCGTGGTGACGCTGCCCGTGAACGCTGGCTACGGGAGCGCCATGAAGTCGGCCATCCGGGCCGCCGAGGGACGCTATGTGGTCACCATCGACTCGGACGGCCAGTTCGACCTCGGGGATCTCCCGCCGATGCTGGAAAAGATCCGGGAGGGGATCGTCTGTGTCACCGGCTTTCGGGCCCGCAAGAAGGATTCCCTGCCGAAAGTGATGGGCGACAAGGCACACCGCTTGATGGCCCGAACCCTCTGCGGTCTGCGCTACCGCGATCCCCAGTGCGCTCTGAAGGTATTTGACCGCGAGATCCTCCTGTCTCTCAATCTCGAGGCCCGGGGGTACACATTCCCCACGGAGTCCCTGGTCAAGCTCGATCACGCGGGGCACAGGACGGTTGAAGTGGAGGTGACCCACTTCTTCCGGGCCGGGGGGCGATCGGCCTTGAATTTCTTCCAGACCGCTTTTAAGATGGCGCTGTTTCTCTTCTACCTCTGGCTCAGGAGGAGACTGAACAGCGTGGGTATCATCGAGCGATTCTAGGAAAACGACTTGAAAAAGAAATCGGAGATGAAAGTGAGCAGGGCGCTCGTGCTGGGCGGGGCGGGCTTCATCGGCTCTCACCTCACAGAGGCGCTCATTGCCGACGGCGTTGAGGTCACGGTCCTGGACGACCTCTCCGTTGCAAAGGGGGATACCGTCCCGGGCCGTGCTGCCTTTGTGCTGGCCTGCGTTGGAGACACTGCCGCGGGGCGCGCCGCGGCCGACGGCTGCGAAGTGGTCTTCCACCTTGCCGCAAAAGTGTCCATCCGCCACTCCATCAAAACCTTCATAGAGGACGCCAGGATCAATCTGATGGGCACGCTCGGTGCGATCAAGGGGAGCTCCGAGGCCGGAGCGAAGAAGTTCATCTTCGCCTCCTCCATGGCCGTCTACGACGACTCCCCGTCGCCATCCCCGATCAGCGAAGAGTACCCGACCGATCCGGTCTCTCCGTACGGCCTTTCCAAGCTCGCCGCCGAGCGCTACTGCCTTCTCCTGGCCGAGTCCCTCGGTCTGGAAACGGTGATCCTCCGGTATTTCAACACCTACGGACGAGGCCAGACATTTACCCCCTACGTAGGAGTCATAACGATCTTCATCAACCAGCTTCTGTCCGGCCGCTCCCCCACGATCTTCGGGGACGGCGAACAGCAGCGCGATTTCATCCATGTGAGCGATGTCGTAAACGCCACTCTGTTGGCGATGCGGGCCGACTGCCCGGGAGAGGTCTTCAACGTGGGAACCGGTTCGGCCACCTCCATCAACCGAATCGCCGCCCTCCTCGCCGACCGAATCCGGCCGGGCCAGGCCCCGCAATACACAGAGCCGGCCGAAGGTGAGCTCCGCTACTCTGTGGCCGACATCACCAAGGCGAGGCGCCTGCTCGGATTCGATCCGGCCGTCACGATTGAGAGCCGGCTCAACGAGGTGATCGAGTGGAACCGGAGAGCCTGACGAGCCCCGAATCTTCCGCTGCATCCCGGACCGCCCGCCCATGGGTCCTCACGGTCGCGCTGGGCCTGCTCATCGTGCTTCTCGGCGCGCTGATCCGATTCGAAGGCATCACCTCCCGGGGGCCGAGGTCCTTCGACACCGGCTCTTATATCTTGGAAGCGCGCTGGCTGGTATCTACACTCCAGAGCGTTCGCGAGAGCCTTCGCACAAAGATCCTCGAGATGCAGACCCGCGAGGACAGTTGGCGATTCGCTGAACAGATGCGTCTCATCCGTGAGCGCACCCGGGGCGTGGAGCCGCGCTACGCCAGGCCCGGGCACCCCCTGCTCATCGCACCGGCCATCTGGCTTGTGGGGGACACTCCATGGGTCGGGGCCCTGGTCTCCGCCGTGACCGGCACCCTCACCCTCGTGGTGGTCCTCGTTATCGGGACCCGCCTGTACGGGCCCAGGGCCGGCCTGATGGCGGCGCTCACTCTGGCCGTCTCGGGCTACCACGTCCTCTACTCCACGCAGGCCTGGGCCGACATGAACGCCTCGGCCGCCGCCGCCCTCGCCCTCTACTTCTACATTCGGAGCCGAGAGCTTCTTTCCGTGCGGCCGTATGCCCGCCTCATACCGTGCGGGCTGCTCTGCGGGGCGGCCTTCACCATCCACGACCGCTTCGTTACGGTCCTGCTCGTACTCTGGCTCCTCGAGGCCTGCCTGAGCCGGCGGGCTCCGGAGATCACCCGAGGCCTACGGGCAAGGCGAATCGGGCTGCTCACCGCCACCTTCGCCTCGGTCCTGGTGGTATTCGAGATTCCCTACTACGCCGCCATGATCTTCCTGCGCCACTGGGGCGCGACCCTCCCCTTCCCGACCTACTTCGAAGAGCTCATCCACCACGTGGCCGTTGGGCTCGGGAGGCTTCTCGTAGGCGCCACCGGCCTTGGCCTTGGCGAGTACGGCTCTCCTTACGCCAACTTCCTCACCTACCCCTTTCTTCTCTGGCTGTTCAACGGCCCGGTCCTCACCCTCTGCATGGTCGCGGGTTGTGCCGTGGCGCTCCGGGCCCGCCGGTCGTCCGACTGGATCCTTCTGGCGTGGTTCTTTCTCCCGCTGATCTTCTTCAGCCTCCAGTTCGGGACCATGGCGCGCATGGCCCTCGTTTCGCTGCCGGCCGGGGCCCTGCTGGCGGGCCGCGCCTTCGAACGCCTCCCCGGGGAGGGATCTCCCTCCGGTCCGTCCCGGCTGGCGCGGGCGGCCCTGGTGGTCTTCGTCGCTGCCATCACGGTCCAGGGGGTCTGGACCTCGCGATCGATTGCCTCGATCTCCTGCGGGCACGAGGATGCGATCTCTTTCCTGCGAACCCGCGGAACCCGGCATATCAGCACCCACGCGCCGATCTCCCAGGTCTACGTCGGAGTCCGCAATGTGGCCCGCCCGCCCGCCTCGACCGAGGAGATGAACGATCTCCTCGGCGAGGGCTTTCGCTACTATCTTGTGGATTTCCACAAAGAATCTCTTCGCCGGCCGGGCCGGAGCGAGAATCCGCAATGGGACCTCCTTCAGTCCATTGAAGGGATCCTCGATCCTGTGTTCGAATGTTCCAACGACTGCGCCGGAACCGCTTCGTACATCTTCGAGATCAACATCTTTTTTTTCAAAACTCTGGAGCTGTGGAAACATACCGACAGGATAGACGCCACGGTGATTCGGATCTATGACCTTGCTCAACTCCCGCAGGGAGAGGAGGAGCCTCTGGCCGAATCAGCGACTGGAGGTCATGATGTATAAGGATAAGCGTGTGAGCCTCATCATCCCGGCTTACAACGAAGAGGGGAACATCAAGGCCGTGCTGGAGGATTTCAACGGCTCCCCCTTCCTCGACGAGATTGTGGTGGTGGACAACAACTCCAGCGATCGAACCGCGGAAAAAGCACGCAGCGGCGGCGCCCGGGTCCTCACCGAGACGCGCCAGGGCTACGGAAACGCCCTGCGGTGCGGACTGAGCAGCGCCACGGGAGAGCTCCTCGTCCTCACCGAGGCGGACGGATCCTTCCGGTCCGTGGATGTGGAAAAGCTCCTCGCCTTCAGCGAGGACGCGGACCTGGTCCTCGGGAACCGGACGACCTGGCTCTTCATCGCCCCGGGGGCGCGCATGAACAGCTTGATCCGTTTGGCCAATATCTGCGTGGGCAAGCTCGTGCAGATGTGCTGGTGGCTCTCCAATCCCACGCGCCTGTCCGACGTGGGCTGCACGTACAGGGCGATTCACCGTTCCGCCTACGATCGGATCGCGGGAGGCCTCTTGGCCGAGGGGCCCGAGTTCTCGACGGAGATGATGGCCGAAGCCCTGCGCCGCGGCTTGCGGGTTGTCGAGATTCCCGTACACTATGGAGAGAGGACCCTCGGGGAGTCCAAGCACTCCGGCACTTATGGACGCCTGGCCCGAACGGCGCTGCGAATGCTGCGCACGCTCTTGAGGAAGCGCCTCTCGATGCGGTAGAAGAGCCGGGATGGACGGGCCCGGCCGGGGCCGCGCCCGGGGAAAGAAGGAACCGCAGGAACAAAGATGGAACCATTTCGAACGGGATCGATCAACGGGGCCGCAGAGGGCTTTATCACCCGGCCCCGCCTCCTGATCCGCTGTGTCGCGGGCGTCGTGCTCGCGGTCTTCTTCATCACCGCCCGGTACAGAGCCCACATCGATCTGCCGATCGGTCCCCTCCTCGGACTCTGCTTTATCGAGATCCTCAGCTACCCCCTTTACTGGGGCCTCCTGCGGCGCATCGAGAGCCAGCTCGTCCAGGCCTACTGCCTCTGGCTCGTCGACCTGGCCGTGATCACCGCGGGCATCCACTTCCTCGGGGGCGTCGAGGCGATCCTCTTCGCATGGCTCTACATCCTCATCATCGTGGCCTCCGGGATCGCCTCGCGCCAGCGCGACGCCTACTTCCTCGCCTTCCTCAGCATCGTGGGTCTCACGACCGTCATCGTCCTCGAGGACCAGGGACTCATCGAACACTACACCGTATTCAGCGAGGCGACGCCACGGGGCCAGATGCTCTTCTCCCTCCCCTTCACGGCGATCATCTTCTTCCTCATCGCCTCCTATGCGGGGGTCCTCTCCCGGAACGTGCGCAAGCGGGGCGAAAGTCTCTCGGCCCTGAGAGACCTCGGCCAGGTGGTGAACGCCAGCCTCGAGCTCGACCAGACCCTCAACCACGTGATCCGCTCGGCCGCGGAGATGCTGTCCGCCCGGGGCGGCGTGCTGCGGCTCCTCGACGAAAAGTCCGGCCTCATGGAGATCGAAAAGGAGTTCGGCAACGTCGGCTCCTTTCGCAAGCACTGGCAGCTCACGGCCCGGGACGCCCTCGTGGAGATGCTCGTACGGCGCAGGGCCCCGACCCTGATCGCCGACGCGAAGAAGGACCCCAGGACCACGCAGCTCGGGATCGACTTCTTCTCTTCCATCATCTCGGCTCCTCTGGTCTCCCAGGACGAGCTGATCGGCATTCTTTCGCTCATGGACCGGGCGGGCGGTCTGGGCAGGCGGAACCGCTTCAACCGGGAGGACCTCCTGTTCCTGGTCAACGTATCCAACCAGGCCACCCAGGCGATCGCCAATGCCCGGCTGCACACCAACCTCGACAAGGCCGACCGGCGCCTGAAGGCGGCCCAGGACAGCGTGATCCAGTCCGAGAAGCTCGCATCCCTGGCCGAGATGGGGAACAATGTGGCCCACCACGTCCGCAACCCCCTGCTCGCCATAGGGACCTCGGCGCGCCGCATCCTGGACAAATTCCCGGATGGGTCCAAAGAGCGCCGCTACACGCACATCATCGTCGATGAGACGGCCAAGCTGGAGAACATCCTGCAGAACCTCCTCCTCTTTTCCCGGGGCGCCGAGAGGCCGCTGGAGCCGCTCGACATCCGGGGCACGATCGAACGGATACTGGATGCCGTCTTCGAGAAAGCCGGGAGCACCGGGATCACCATCGTCAAAGAGCTCCTCCCCAAGCACCCGATCGTCCTCGGCGACCCGCCCCAGATCGACCTCGTCTTCCTCAACATCTTTACGAATACGCGGGAGGCCATGGGGGAGTCCGGATCCCTTACCGTGCGAACGACAAACCGGTCCGACGATCCTGACAGGCCTTTGTGGATCGAGGTGAGCGATACGGCTGGCGGGATGTCCCAGGAGGTTGTGGAGAACCTCTTCAATCCTTTTTTCACCACGAAGCACTGGGGTACCGGACTGGGTCTTTCCACAGCGCTGCGCATCGTAGAGAACCACTGCGGAAGGCTCGAGGTGGTCAACCGTCCCGGCTCGGGGGTGACCTTTCTGATCAAACTGCCGGTGGCGGGTTCGTAAGATCAAGGATCACGTGAGATCAGGGATTGCGAATTAGAAAAAAAGATGAAGAGAGATAAGACGAAGATAGAGAGGTTCCTGGCCGACTTACGTTGCATCCTTTTCCCGGACAGGACCAAGCGGACAAGACACAGTCACCTGCTTACGGATGTACGCCGTGTCCTATCCCCCGGCCCGGATTTGAGCCGATCCCTACGTCGTTCCCGTAGGTGGCACGTCTGGAAGGATCTTTTTTCAGGTCCTTCTTCCCGTGGGGATGCTGAAGGCCTCAAGAGACGAAAGAGGGCCCCTTCAGAGGCGAATCAAGGCCCTACCTGGAAGAACATGAGGCCATACCGGCCGAACTCTGGGCAAAGCCGAGCGGTCCCGAATCCTCTCGGCGGGCGGAAATGATTCAACGTCTTGCCGAGATGCATCCAAGAAATCTTTTTTCCCTGGTACATCCTTACATCGAGGATGAGAGATCCGAGGTCAGGTTACAAGCTCTGCACGCCGCCGCAATTTCAGGAGATCAAAAGGCCCTGCCGTTCATCCGGGGCGCTTTGACCGATCCATCGCGGATGATCCGGAAAGAGGCGCCCACGTTGATGAAGATCTTTTTTGTTTCCAACCCGGATCCCTTCAAGACAGGGTGGACCTGGTATCTGCTCACCGGCTTTATAAGTGGTTTGATCGGCCTTTTCTTCTATGTTGCGTTTTTAATGGGTACAGTTTACGGCGACCACAGTCTGGTGATCTGCTATGCCGTAATTACGGTATTTGGCGTCGGTGTGATTTACGAACTTACCAAGCGCTTACGGTTCCTTTTTCAGGGAATGGCGCACCTGGCCGGAGGGATCATTCTCGGGTGGTTTTTTGTCTGGGTGTTTTTCGGTTTCCACCCCCACTATGCCAGCCATACTGAGGTCTATCCCTTGTTTATGGGAAGCATAGCCCAGCTCGGGCTCCTGTTTGCATCGAGCAGGATTGTCATGAGACGGGCCGTGCCAGCCGCCCGCATACTCATTCCCGCGGCCATCGCCGGCTTTGGCGGGCTCCTGGCCGTGGTCATTGCAAAGAATCCCTTCGGACCCAACAACTTTCTTTACTGTTTTCTCAACACCCTGGCCCTCTGTCTGCTCAGCGAGCGCTATACTCTGGCACCGAACCTATTCATGCGGTACGCCCGTTTCTGGGAATAGGGATCGGGGATCACCGGATCACGTCCATGTGGGTGATCTCATTGTTGGAGCCGAAGTTTGCGATCCAGAGGTCCGAGGCCACCAGCGGGTTGATATCCCCCCCCACCGTTGTCGGCGCATTGTAAACATTCAGGTACTGGTTGTTGTTCTGCCGATCCCGGACAAAAACCAGCTCGTCCAAGCCGTCACTGTCCATGTCTCCGGACGCCACGTGGGTGATCTCACTGCGGTCGCCGATATCTCCGATCCAGATGTCCGAGGCCAGGAGCGGATTGATATCCCCCCCTTTAATAGCCGGCACATCGTAGATATTGAGGTACTGGTTGCCGTTTCCCCGTTGTCGGATGAAGATCACCTCGTCGGCGCTGTCCCCGTCGGTATCGCCGACAGCCATGTGGGTGATCTCATTGTCCATCCCGATCTTTCCGATCCACTTGTCGGAGGCGAGCAACGGGTTGATATCTCCAAGGACCACGGTTGGTATATTGTAGATATGGAGGTACTGGACGTCGCTTATCATGTGGCGGATGAAGAGGAGCTCGTCCGTACCGTCTCCGTCCGTGTCTCCGGCCGCCATGTGTGTTATCTCCTTGTCGGTCCCCACATTGCCGATCCAGTTATCTGATGCCAGGAGCGGGTTGGTATCCCCTCCCACCTCGGTCGGAACACTGTAGATGTTTAGGTACTGGTTCTCGATGAGCTTATGCCGGATGACGATGAACTCGTCCGTGCCGTCCCCGTCCATGTCGCCGGTGGCCATGTGGGTGATCTCGTTGTCCGTGCCGATGTTGCCTAGCCAGAGGTCAGAGGCGATGAGTGGGAGGGTTTCACCGCCCACTACGGTGGGGACCCTGTATACGTTCAGGTACTGATTGTCGTTGAGACGATGCCGGATGAAGACGATCTTCAGATCGGAGAGGAACTCGTCCGCCCCCATGTCGGCGCCGCCCCCCTGGGGCCTCACATCCAAGTCCATGTCCGTGTAGACGCCCGCGTCCGTTCCGACATCGATACAGGGGGATATGTCGGTGAGATGGTAGTCGCCGTCCACCCAGATGTCGTCCGAGGTGTCCTCAGGGGTGCCGCTGTCGTCCCAGGCGCCCGGATCGATCAGGAGCGGATCCGATTCGATGTTCCCGGCGAGCCAGTTCAAAGTACAGCTCGATTCCACGTAGGCGGCGGCCTCTCCTCCCTGGACGTCGCAATAACTTACCGAGAGAGTCGACGGATTATCGGTCCATCCGACACCGATCTCCGGCCCGTCCGGGGCGGTGTCCCCCCACAGAATGCTGCTCTTGATCTCCACGGAGCTGTTCCATTCGCAAAAGAATCCACCGCCCTGGGTTTCGGCTCGGTTTCCGGTGATCGTGCAATTGATGATCTGCGCGGAAGTGGAAGAGGTGTAGTGAACCCCGGCGCCGTAGCTGGCGCTGTTTCCCGTGATCGTGCAGTTCGTGATCGGGCTCGAGGTGTTCCCATAGGTCAACCCGCCACCGTAGGACAAAGCCGTATTTCCCGAAATTGCGCAGTCCTCGAGCGTTGGGTATGAGCTGTTGCCCTCGATGCCGCCGCCGTAGATGGCAAGGTTTCCCATGATCGTGCAGCCTTGGATCGTCGGGGAAGAGTTGTCGAAGCTGATTCCCCCGCCTTCCAGGCCGGCTTCATTGTTCGAGATGGTGCAGTCGGTAATCGTCGGAGAAGAGAGGTCGCAGTATACTCCGCCGCCGCTCCCCCAGCTGAGGATGCTTCCCGTGATGGTGCAATTCTGGATCGTCGGGGAGGAGGATATACAGTAAATCCCACCGCCGACCGGAGAAAATCCATAGGTTGTCCCGCTTCCGTTCCGGATGGTAAATCCGTCGATGACCGACGTTGCCGTCTCGCTGCTGTCGAATGTCACCGCGGAGCCGGACTGGTTCGCGTCGATGATCGTCACGTCGATCCCGGGCTCGCCCTGAACCGTTATGGCCTTGCCTGTGAAGTCGATGTTCTCCAGATAGGTTCCGGACGCCACCAGAACCAGGTCTCCGCCCACGGCGGCGTTGATCCCATCTTGAATGGTAGGCTGATCCGCCGGAACCCGGATGGTTGCGGCCATGGCCGGAAAAACGGAAAAGACGAATATCAGTAACAGGGCCATCACACCAGTGCGATTCACTATTCCCATTCCTCGCTCCTTTTCTTCAAACATGCTCCACACGGGGCAACTCATGTCCAACCATGCAGAATGCTCAACAAAAAAGGTTTCGGCGACCGTCGCCGAAACCACCTAAACGGGGGCGCTCATCCATTCTTATAATAAATAATCCCCCACTCTTACCCGAATATCTGCAATTTACATACCTTCATCTACTCCGATTCGATTCCAATGAAAAAAGGACTCACCCCAAGGAGGTTAGAAGCCGCTTTCCTTACTTTTTACAGTCAACGAACCTGCAGGGTGGATGTACTTCTTTGTAACCTCCTTTTCAATTTTGTACCTTCCGAGGATGGGATGATCGGGCCAGTCTCCGCCTGCGCCTGCGCCGCCGCCATTTTTCCGGGTAGATCGGCGGCTCCCCCGAAGGCCGGGCCCCCCACCGTCGATGAAACCAGAACCATCGCTCGGGCTCGGCGCGGATGTAGGTCTCCATCACCCTGCAGCACTCCCGGAGGACCCTCAGCTGATCGGCCCGGAGATCGCCGGTCTCCTCCACCTCGATCTCCGGCCAGAAGAGGATGCGGTATCGCCCCCCGGGAAGAGTGTGGCAGGTCACCGGGATGACGGGCGCGCCCGTGGCCAGGGCGTAGACGCCGATGGCCCGGCTGGTGCCGGCCGGAACGCCGAAGAAGTCGACGAAGGCCCCGCCGGCCTTAGGCTTGGTGTTCTGATCGCAGATCATGCCGACCACCTCGCCACGGCGCAGCACCTTGAGGATGCCCACCATGGCGTCCTCCTGATAGATCACGGCATTGCCCGAGCGCTTGCGAAAGCGCGAGACGATGGCGTCGATTCCGGGATTCTCCATCCGCTTGACCACGAGGTTCAGAGGAGCCAGGCCCAGGAAGCCCACGGCAGTGGCGAGCATCTCGAAGTTCCCGAAGTGGGAGATCATGGCGAGCCCCCCCTTCCCCCTCGCCAGGATCTCCTGGACCCGGGCGAGCCCCTCGGGGTCCACCTCCACGATCCGTCCGATCCGCTCGGCCGTGGCGCGGTCGAAGTAGAGAAACTCGGCCGCCATTTCGCCCAGGTTGCGGAAGGCGGCCCATGCGATTCGTCGCTTCTCGGCCGCGGACTTCTCTTCCCCAAAGGCGAGGTCGAGGTTGATCCGTGCGATCCTGCGGCGGCGTGGGGAGAGATAGTAGCCGAGCCCCCCGAGAAAGCGGCCCGCCTTGAGCATCGCGTCCCTGGGGACGATGTTCGAGAGTCTCAGGAGAACCCGGCCGGCATAGTATGGGAGGGTCTGACGGAAGAAGGCTCGGGCGCGGCTTTTCATTCTAATCCGGCTCGCCGGTCTTGCCGATCTTGTCCAGCTCGAACTGGTGCAGCTTCTCCGGGTCCATGTCTCGGTAGAACTCCTTCCAGCTCCAGAGATATCCTTCCATGAGGTCCTCGGGCGTCATGTTCTTGGGCTGAAACACAACGTTTCCGCAGTTGTACCGCTCCCAGTCCTCATGGAGCAGGCGCCCTTCCCGCTTGAGCCTCTCATAGAAAGGGGTGCCGGGGAAGGGTGTGGCCAGGGTGAACTCGCAGCACTCCACCTCCATCTCCTTGGCGTACTGCACCACCTCTTCGAAGACTTCGGGGCCCTGGTGGTCGAACCCGAGGAACACGGTGAGGAAGACCCCCACGCCGTTGCTGCGGAGCTGCTGGATGAAGTCGTAGAGCTCGAGCTCTTTCTGGTACTCCTTTTTACGGATCTCCATGGGAGTGATGACCGAGTGCATCCCCATGATGAGATAGGTAGCGTGGAGTCCGGCGCGAAGGAAGTCAGGGGCGTACTCCGGATGCCGCATGAGGAACTGGGGCGTGGAGTTGAATATATACTTCTTCCCCAGGGGCTCTAGGGCATTTAGGAATCCGCGGATGTAGTTGTCCTTGTGCATTCCGCTCAGCAGGGTGTCGTCGATCAGGTAGATGACCTGAGGCCGTATGGAGGGGATCTCTTTTTCGATGAACTCGATCGGCTTGCGCCGGAACGACTTCCCCTCGGTGGCCGGCAGGGTGCATCCCTCGCACCGCATGTAGCAGCCCTTGATCTGCTGCAAGAGGGCCACGTCCATATTGTAGCCCTTCTTGTTGATCAGCTCCCTGCGAGGCAGAACCCAGACCTCTTCGTCGATATCCTCCGGGGCCCGGTAGACCGGAGCCGCCTTGCCCTGCCGGAAGTCGGAGAGAAACCGCGGCCAGGTGTACTCCGCCTCTCCCACGATCACGTGGTCGACATGAGCGGCCGCGTCCTCAGGCAGGATCGTCGGATGCTTGCCGCCTAGGACCACGGGCACTCCCCTGGAGCGAAACTCCCGGGCGATCTCGTAGGCCCGCACGGCCTGCGGAGTAAAGGCGGTCATGGCGACCAGGTCGACGGGATCATCGTAGTTGATCGGCTCGAAGAAGTCGTCCACGAGCTCGATCTCCACGTCGTCGGGCGTGAGGGCGGCAACGGTGGGCAGCCCGAGGCCGGCCATCTGGTAGGAGCTGATGAAATAGCCCGGCTCCCCTTCACCCAGCACGTCCTGTCCCTCCAGGAGCCTCTTCCAACTCGGAAAGATCATCTTAATCTTCATATCGATTTTCTCTCTGCGCCTCTGCGTCTCTGCGTTAAAATTTTTTAACGGAAAAAATATGGATTTCCTATTGCATCAAGTTGAATCGCCCTCACCCCGTGATCTCCGGCGCGGGGCCCGGCGGCCCGGCCTTTTGGGCCACGACGAAGTGGGACTTCCACAAGGGCCTGAACCACCCGAACCCGCTCCACGTCTCGACCGCAAATCCTGCACGGTCCATGCACATCTGCAGGGAGCGTCGGGTGAAGAAGCGGATGTGGGAGATATCGGGGTGGTAGTGTTTCTCGAATCGGAGCAGGGCGATGACCAGGTTCTTGAGAAGGCCGTGATAGGGAGTCGTCAGAACGAGTCGGCCTCCCGGTCGGATCACCCGGTCCAGCTCGGCCAGGGCCCCGTGGACATCGAAGACATGCTCGATGACCTCGGTGCACCAAACTGCGGCGAAGGCCCCGTCGTCAAAGGGCAGCCCGGCATCCAGCGAGGCCACTTTGAAGGTCGCCTCGGGGCAACGCTCTCTGGCGTGGTCGATGGCCGTGGCTGAGATGTCGATGCTCGAGACAGCAAATCCCAGATCGACCATGAAAGCTGAAAACTCACCCGACCCACAGCCGGCGTCGAGGACGGAAGCTCCCTTTGGCAGGGATGTGAGGGCCCCCTGCAGCCTCTCTTTGCGTCGGGCCAGCTCGAAAATATGCTCGGCAGGTATGTTTCTCGCCCTGTGCCAATACGATTCGTAGAACTCGGATCTCTTCATGCTTTATGTGACCTTATCACTTTCAGAAGGTGTTCATACATATCAGAATCACCGGAGAGAACGCAATAAAGGAATAGGGAGGATTGCCGGGAACCGTTGCGGTTCAGCCGGGTGCATGCTATAGTCTCTCGATTCATTTCAAATCGATTTCTCGTTTTCTATATGGCAGAGGAGGCGTGGCGCCAGAGGAGCTCGAAAATGGGTCGAGAACAAATCATCGGGGTAATCCTCGCGGCGGGCAAGGGGACACGGATGCAGCCGTTTAGTGAAAAGTACCCCAAGCCCCTGCTTCCGATCTGCAATAAGCCGATCATCCAATACCAGCTCGAGCACATAAAGAGTGTCGGAATCAACGAAGTGATCATCGTCATAGGCCATCTCGGCTACGAGATCACCCGGTACTTCGGAGACGGGGCCGACCTCGGGATGAAGATCCAATATATCGAACAGGAGGAGACCCTGGGCATTGCCCACGCCTTGGGTAAACTCGAACCCCACATCAACTCCCCCTTCCTCCTCTTTCTCGGCGACATCTTCTTCATCACCACCGACCTCTCGGCAATGATCCGTATCTTCCTCGATGAAGAAGCGAGCGGGGTGCTGGCCATCAAGACCGAGGATGATCCCGAGGCGATCAAGAGGAACTTCGCCGTCCGACTCGACGAGAGCGACCGGGTCACGCGCGTGATCGAAAAGCCCCGGTACGTCACCAACAAGATAAAAGGCTGCGGCCTGTACCTGTTCGACCAGCACATCTTCGATGCGATCCGCCGCACCCCGCGCACGGCCATGCGCGACGAGTACGAAATCACGGACTCCATTCAGATCCTGGTCGAGGATGGCTACCCGGTCCGGGTGGCCGAGGTGGTCGAGGATGACATCAATGTCTCCTACCCCCAGGATCTCCTGGTTTGCAGCATGAAAGAGCTCATCGTTCTCGGCAAGGAGAATCTTGTCGGCGAGGGGTGCTCGATCCCTCCGGAGGCCCGGATCGACCGCAGCGTCATCGGGGACCACGCCGTGGTGGTGAACCCGATCTCGATCACCGATTCGGTGATCTTCCCCGGAACCGTTGTCTCTTCGGCCGAGGACCTCCAGAACATTATCATCACCCCCAACACCTTCATCGACTGCCGGATCCTGGGATGCGGTACGGAACAGAGCGCGCCCTAGACCCCGGCCTGAAGCCCAGGGCACGCCTTCGGTACCGCCTGTTCGGCGAGACCCATGCCGGTCGCCTTCTGCGCGCCCTCTGGCTCATCCGCACGTCCGAACCCCAGATCCGCAGAGGCGGCCTCCGGATCCTCGAGGTAGGCTCCAACACGGGCAGCTTTGCCTTCTGGCTTGCCCGGGCGAGCCGCGGCTCCCGGATCATCGGCCTCGAGCGGGACGCCTCCATGGTGGCCCGCAGCGAAACCCTCCGCAGGCGGCTCGGGCTGGCCAACGTCCACTTCCTGTCCGGAGACCTCCAGGCACTGCCCTTCAGGCGATGCTTCGACAGGATCTATTGCATCGATGTGCTGGAGCACGTGGCCGACGACGACAGAGCCCTCTCCGAGCTTCAGACGCTTCTCGTCGACGGCGGCGCCCTGATCCTTCAGTACCCTCCGAAGGTCAGGCGACTCCACCGCTGGGACCATGAGGGGGGCCATATCGGTCTGGGCTTCACCCGTGAGGAGCTTCTCGCCAAGGTGAGAAAAGCCGGATTTACCGTGGAGCGAGTGGATCGGGCGGGCGGCTTTTTCGGCGCAGCAGGGTATCTGATCGACGTGGCGCTCACCCTGTATCTCCGCCTCCCGTTCCTCGTGAGGCTTCCCTTCGTGCCCCTCATCGTCGGCCTCATCCACCTCGATGTTGCTTTCACGCGCCGACGCCGCTTCGGCGGCTACGTCCTCCAGGCGGTACCCGCGGGACAGGATTCGAGAGGCCGCGGGCATGGCTGACGAGTCGATCTCCGCGAAGGTCCTCAGGAACACCGCTTGGAACTACATAGGGCTCCTCTTCAACATCGCCGTCCGCCTGGCGGTCCTCCCCTACGTGGTCCACAGCCTCGGCAACGACGCCTTCGGGATCTACTCGATCGTGGCGGTGGTCATCGGCTATGCCAGCCTCCTGGAGTTCGGGATCGGAACATCCCTGTCGAAGTTCGTGGCCGAGCTCGGCGCCCGGAAGGAGTTCGACCGGCTGAACACCATGATCAGCACAGCCATCGTCATGTACCTCGTCCTCGGGGCCACGGGATGCGCAGTTCTCATCCTGCTCACCGGCACGTTCGTCCACACCGTATTCAACATCCCCGTCGATCTGGTCGAGGCGGCGAAAATCGTATTCATAATCTCGTCCTGCGCCTTCACGGTGAGCTTTGTGATCGGCATCTTCGGAAACATCATCCACGGCCTCCAGCGCCACGACATCTTCAACAAGATCCTCATCTTCATGAGCGCGCTGCGCAACATCGGAGGCGTGGTGGTCCTCTGGCTCGGGTATGGCCTCGTCGAGTTCGTCGCCTACCAGGCCCTCTCCGGGGTGGCCGGAATCTCGGTGATGGTATTCTTTTCCAAGCGCCTGCTGCCCCAGGTCTCGATCATTCCCCGACAATTCGACTGGGGGGCCGTTCGGACCATCACGAACTTCAGCTTTGCCGTCTTCATCAACCAGATCAGCGCCAAGTTCATGGGGACCCTCGACAAGGTCATCGTGGGGATATTCCTCCCCATTAGCCAGGTGACCATCTACTCCATCGGGGTCACCGTGGTGCTGCTCCTCTGGCGCATCCCGGCCATGGTCACTTCGGCGCTCACCCCGGCCTCTTCCGAGCTGGACGCCCTCGACCGGTCCGAGGCGATCCAGACCCTGGTTCGGCGGGGCATGAAGTACACCAGTGTGCTCGGCGCCGCGATCTTCCTGGTCTCGGGCGTGCTCGCCGAGCCGCTCATCAGGATCTGGATGGGCGAGGGGTACGAACAGAGCGCCCGGGTCCTCCAGATCCTGCTCGTGGGCTTTAGCATGCTCGTGGTGATCGCGCCCAACTCCCAGGTCATGGTGGGCATCGGGCGGCCCTACATCAACACCATCTATGCCCTGGCCCAGATCGCCCTCAACCTCACGCTGGGCCCTCTGCTCGTCTGGAAGTATGGCATCTACGGAGCCGCGTACGGGGCCTCCAGCGCCTTCACCATCGGGGGGGCGGTCTTCATCGTCCACTCCTGCAGGATCTTCGGAATCCCACTGAGATCACTGTTCGGCGCGAAGTTCTTCCTTTCGGCCGGCGTGATCGCCATGCTTGCGGCCGGGCTCGGATGGGTCAACCACCGGCACCCTGCTCAGGGAGTAATCGATCTTGCCGTCTACTCCTTAGGGTTCTGCATGTTGTACTTTCTCTACACGGTTCGATATGTTATGGATGAATTCGATATCGAAAAACTATCCCGTGTGATCCCCTGGATTCGCCACCTGCGGGTTCTTCAAAAATGAGGGAAATAAGTAGACTTGGACGTCTCGATCCTGATCGTGAACTGGAATACTGAGCGATTCCTCGGCCCGTGTCTCAGGTCCATAGCTGAGTCCACCACCTCTGTCTCCTATGAGATCATCGTCGTGGACAATGCGTCGTCCGACGATAGTGTCAAGCTCCTTCGGAGCGAATTCCATGAGGTGCACCTCATCGAAAACAGGGAGAATCGTGGATTTGCAGGAGGGAACAACCAGGCCCTGGCACATGCCTCAGGCAGGAATGTGCTGCTCCTCAATCCGGACACGATCGTGCACCCGGGTGCCATCGAGCGCCTCTGCGCCTTTGCCGAGGCCACGCCGGACGCCGGACTGGTGAGCGCCAAGCTGCTCAATCCCGACGGCTCGTACCAGCCTTTCTACGGTCGACTGCCCACATTTTCGAGGATCTTCCTCTGCTACACAGAGCTTGGGCGCAGGATCGACCGAACCCTGCTCCGGGGATGGGGAAGGCGCCGCCTCCTCTACGGCGACATCGGTGAAATTCGCGAGACGAGGGGCTTTTCAGACGGGGGGGCCGGCTTCGCCTGCACGCTGATGCGCCGCGACGTGATCGATGCCGTGGGCTTCATGGACGAGCAATTTCCGATCTTCTTCAACGACGGCGACCTCGCCGCCCGGCTGCTCACAGCGGGCTACCGGGCGTACGTCGTGTCCGATGCCCAGGTCGTCCATCACATCGGCTCCGCCGTCTCGCAGCTCACGCCCAGGGATTTTTCCGAGATCTTCATGACCGCCCTGCGTCGCTATATCCGCAAGCATCACGGGCGTCTCTACGCGGTGGCGGCGGACGGAGTTTTCCTGAGCAACTACATGGCCCTGCTGCTCTACTCGGCGCTCCTTGTCGCCGCGGGCCGCAAGAGGGCCGCGGCCGTCCGCGACGAGTGGGCGGCGTGCCGGTCGATCTTCTCCAGGCTGTCACCGGCGGCGGGACGAGTAAGAACCATCATATAGGCTTCGGGGATTTCCATGGTACGCAATACAGTATCCACAGAACGATTACGCGACATTATCTCACGCTTCCGCGAGACCCGCATCCTGGTCATCGGGGACCTCATCGTCGATGAGTTCATATGGGGCACGGTATCCCGCATCTCCCCCGAGGCGCCTGTCCCGGTCGTACACGTCCGGGACGAGAGCATCCATCTCGGAGGGGCCGCGAACGTGGTGAACAATATCATCGCCCTGGGCGGCCGGGCCCTGGTGTGCGGTGTGGTGGGCCGGGACCGCATGGGCGACCTCCTCATCGACAAGGTCGAATCCCTCGGAGTCGATCCGGCCGGCATCATCCGTCCGAGCCGGCAGTCCACGTCGGTCAAGACGCGCGTCATCGCCCACAACCAGCAGGTGGTCCGGTACGATCGAGAGAGCATCCGCGACATCACCCCGACCACCGTGAAGAAGATCGTCTCCTTCCTGAATGCCCGTATCGACGAAATAGACGGGGTCATCATCTCCGACTACGGAAAGGGCGTCATCTCGGCCGATCTGCTCCGCCAGGTCATGCCCCCGCTGAAAAAAAAGGACATAAACATCGCCGTCGATCCCAAGACCGACAACTTCCGCTACTACCGGCGGGTATCGGTCATCACGCCGAATAACTTCGAGGCGGGCGAGGCCGTGAAGGTCAAGATCGCGAATAAAAAAGACATCCTCCAGGTTGGAAAAATTCTGCTTGATAAATTAAAATGCCGCGCCGTTCTCATCACGTGGGGGGAGAAGGGCATGGTGCTCTTCCAAGACTCCGGCGAAATCGTCCACATTCCCACTGCGGCCCGCGAAGTCTATGACGTGACGGGCGCCGGGGATACTGTGATCGGCTCCCTGACGCTGAGCCTCGGGGCCGGCGCAACCATGAAAGAAGCAGCCATACTCTCGAACGATGCGGCCGGAATCGTGGTGGGCAAGCTCGGCTCGGCCACTGTGGCGAGCGACGAGCTCCTCTCCGCCTACTAGCCGCCCCCAGGAGCAATTTTGATGGAACGCAGCGATAGGCGAACAAAAGGTATCCGCAAAGAGATCGGGTTCGTCATCTTCTTCCTGTTCTGCCTGTTCTTTTTCTACTACCTCATCGTCAATTTCCGTCCCACCCTGGCGGTCATCGGCACCCTGAGCGTGGTGGGGCTTGCCATCATCACCCACCTGGTTCTCCGGCGGGCGTTCTGGGCGATCTGGCTCATTGGACTGTTCATGCCGATCTACCCCTTCGGCCGGATGATGCTGATGAAGTATCAACTGGTGGGGGCCTCCCTCATCCTGCTCCTCTCGCGCTGGTCCGAGTTCCTCATGGTCTTCTCCCTTGTCGGGAAGAAGGTCGGCGATGCGCGCCGCTACCTGACCAACGCCGTCATACTCGATCTTATGCTCCTTGCATACATCGGCCTGGGGATCGTCTACTTCCTGCTCGCCCAAAACAAGCTTGCGGCCCTGTGGGGCCTGAGGGTGGACTACCTCTTCTACTTGACTTACTTCGTCATCCGGTTCATCCCGGTCCGAAAGCAGGACATTCGGAGCCTCCTGAGCATAATCCTGATCGTCGGGGTAGCTATCTCGGTATTCGGCTGCATCCAGGCCCAATTCTTCGGAGAAGCCTTCGCCCGCGCCCTGATGGAGGAGCGTGAATTCATGGGGGCGGTCTTCACGCCTCCGAACCTGATGCGCGGCCAGACCCTCGGCTTTGTGCGGGCCGTATCCACCCTGGGGGACACGCTCAGCCTCGGGGCCTATTGTTGCATGCTCATTCTCCTCCTCCTCCCCTTCCTCTCTTCCCCACTAGGAACCTTCTGGAAGCGCTCTTATCAGATCATCGCCCTCCTCCTCATATCGGCCTGCCTCTTCTACACGACCACACGGGCCGGATGGGTCGGCGCCACCATCGGAGCCCTGATTATAGCCGTCTATACGCGACGGCTCATCAAGACCCTCTTCATCTTCGCCCTGCTCGGAATGGCGGGAGTGACGGTCCTCTACCTCACGGGAAGCATCGACTTTCTCATCCTATCTCTCTACGGGACCGAGGCGAGTGGAGCCGGCCACCTCATGAAGCTCTACACCGGGACCATCCATATGCTCGAAAACCCGTGGGGGATCGGGCTCGGGCTGGTCGGACGCGTGGCCATCAAGTTCGGCATGCACCTGTACGGGGGCTTCGTCTCTGAAAGCTGGTACCTGCAGATCGGCAATGAGATGGGTTTCCCCGCCCTGATCCTGTTCACCGGAATCACCGTCCTGTTCATCCGGATGGGATTCAAGACTTACAAGAGCGTTTCGGACGAATTTCTGAAGCGCTTCACCCTGGGCGCCACCACAGCCTACATCGGCATGTCCCTCTTCGGGATTTTTCTGCATGTCTGGTCGTGCAAAGTGGTGCCGGAATTCTGCCACCTGTTCATGGGCATCGTCATCTTTCACGTGCGCCGCATCGATGAAGACGAGACATCCTCCACGCCGGCCCCGACAGAAAGTGAAGGAGTCGAGGAGGACCTTCTGCCCGATCACGGGCATGAACCTGAATCAAATGAAGGAACTTTACCAAGGAGAGAAGAGAAATGATCGAGGGAGTAAAGAAAATACCTTTGAGGCGAATTGCCGACGACAGGGGATATGTCACGGAGATCCTCCGGAGCGATGCGGATCACTTCGTCCATTTCGGCCAAGTCTATGTTTCATCGTGCCGGAAGAACATCATCAAGGCCTGGCACGCCCACAGGAAGCAGACCGATCACATGTACGTGGTCAAGGGCACGGCCAAGCTCGGCCTCTACGACGACCGGGAAGGGAGCCTGACCCGAGGCGAGTACATGCAGGTGATCCTCGGGGAGGAGGGCGAAGATACGCTCCTCATTATCCCCCCCCTCGTATGGCACGGGCAGATGGCTCTCTCGGAGATGAGCTTTCTGATCAACGTCCCGACAGAGCTGTACGATTACGAGAACCCCGACGAGCTCCGCGAGCCGGTCGACGCCTTCGAGGACATTTGGACGGTTAAGAGCCGCTGACCCCGGCGGCCTTTCAGCGACTGCGATGAGTCCCTTCGACATTGTGATGTTCGGCTATGGTGACTGGCACCTCTGGGAGAAAGAGGGGTTACGGGTACGAAATGCCAAGCTCTGCCTGCACCTGGCCCGCTCCGACCGGGTCCGCTCGATCGCCGTTGTGAGCGATCCTCCAGCCTTTTCACCCTCCGGAACATCTGTGCGCAAATACGTGGCAGCCGCACTGCGCACGATGCCTCTGAGGGCCCGGTGGCGGGAGGGGAGCGATAAGATCACCGTCCTCGATCCGCCCCTGCCCGCGGCCCTGCCGCACCGATTCAGGGCACGCTGGATCATCCGAGCCGTGGCCCGCTTCTGCGACGATCGCGGTATCCGCGCGCCGGTGCTGTGGATCGCCAATCCGTGCAAGGTGTTTCCCATCGGGCGACTGGGCGAATCGTGCGTCATCTTCGACGCCATCGACGACTGGGAAGCCATCCCCGAATATGCGCCCATTCGGACGAGAATCGCCCGGGGGTATACCGAGGTGAAAGAGCGGGCCCACATCATATTCACCGTCTCCGACGCCCTGCTCGACAAATTCCAGGGAGCAGAGGCCCGGATCGTTCGACACGTGCCCAACGCCGTGGACGCAGAGCTCTTCGATCCGGCGGGCCGCCACGTCGAGCGCGACCCGGCCGGCCCTCCCGTGTTCACCTATGTGGGGATCATTCACGCCCGCTTCGACGAGGAGCTCGTCATCGCCTTGGCGCATGCATTTCCGGAGGCGATCATCCGGCTCATCGGGCCGATATGGTCGGAGCCGACTAAGACCAAGTTAAAAGGGCTCCCCAATGTAAGGCTCGAAGGCTTCGTTCATCACGCAAAGGTTCCTCGCGCCCTGCTCGACTCGGATGTCCTGATCCTGCCGCACCGGATCGATGAGGCGAGTCGCTCCATGAGCCCGCTGAAGCTGTTCGAGTACCTCGCATCCGGGAGGCCGATCGTATCCACGCCGGTGCCGCCGGCCGGGGATTTCGGCGATCTCGTATACCTGGCCCGGGGACCGGAGGCTTTCATCGATCAGGCCCGCGCCGCCCTGTCCGAGGCCGGAGAGCCCCGTGCCGAAACCATGGCACAGAGGCGGCGGGAGGCGGCCCGCCGGCACACATGGAGCCAGAGGGTGGAGGCGATCCTCGACGATATGGAGGCCTTCGCCTTGGAGCGGGCCGCAGGCGGAGCGCCGCCGTCCGGGAGGGTTTGATTTGAAAATCGGGATCGATGCCCGGGCCCTCCAGGCCAGCTATAAATTCGGAGGAATCGGTGTTTCCTCCCACGCCCTAGTACGATCACTCATCGCCGAGAGCCGGGATCATGAATACACTTTATTCTTCACCCGGGGGGCAGAGTGGGGACGCATGCCGCCGCGAGGCTCATACCGCCTCAGGATGATCCGCCGCCCCTTCCCCGGATCGACCTTCTCGAGGGCAGCGGACCTGGCAGACCTGGTCCTCGGCCCGGCCGAGGTGATGGGATCGGGGGTCGATATCCTACACACGCTGATGCTTTACAAACAGGCGTGGTGGTATCCTTGTCCCTCTGTGGTGACCATCCACGACATGATCCCCCTCGTCTACCCAGAACAGTACATGAAGAGAGGGTGGGCTCACAGATGGCTTTACAAATGCGCACAGAAAAGAGATCATGTTATAACTATCTCAGAATACTCAAAGAACGACATCCACCGGCTCCTCGGTATCCCCCTGGAGCGGATATCTGTAACCTATATAGCCGCAGATGAGCTCTTTCGCCCTGTCGCGGACCCGGCACAAGTCGAGGCGGTGAGCCGCAGATATGGAATCAGCCGTTCTTACTTTCTTTATGTGGGAGGCTTTGTCTACAGCGATCCAAGGAAGAATCTGGATGCCCTGTTCGAGGCTTTCAGGGAGGTTGCGGGCGACGGCGACTTTGACTTGGTCCTGGCGGGAAAAAAGGGCGAATTCGCAGCTGCATTGAGGAGGCGGATTGATCGTTTAGGGCTCAGTGATAGGGTCATCTTCACAGGGTTCGTCGAGGATGAGGATCTTCCGGCACTGCTCAGCGGAGCACTGGCCTTTATCTTTCCCTCTCGCTACGAGGGATTCGGGCTCCCGGTCCTCGAAGCCATGGCCTGCGGGGCGCCCACAGTCGCATTCAGGGCCACTTCGGTGCCCGAGGTGGCGGGAGAGGATGGAGCCCTGCTCGTGCCGCCCGACGACCCCCGAGCCATTGTCCAGGCACTGCGTGAGATGATCGAACGGCCCGATCTCAGAGCCGAGCTTTCGCAACGGGGGATGGCCCGCGCCCGCTCCTTCTCATGGGATCGAACGGCCAGAGAGACCCTGGCGATCTATCGAGCCGTGGCGGAGAGAGCCGCGGGGGAGCGCCGCAATTGACAGCCTGTTGAAAAAAACGAGGAATCGGTACTATCGTATTCGTCCTTGTCCTCGAAGGTAAGGGCCAAGGACAGGGGCAATTGCCTATCCGAACGCGGACCGTAGGTGATCAGAGAGCCATGAAAATCATTGTCGATGCCCGGCAGGGAACAAGAAATCTTTCAGGGATTGGTTTGTGTATAAAGAAAATCACGGAAGCGATCCTCGACCAGGGGACCGAGCGAGACGAGTACATAATCCTTCCGCGCAATTATATGGCCAACGCCAAAAACACGGAGAAGAGAAATCTGCTGGAAATCGTCGTGGGCCTGGTCAAGAACATCCTCTGGAAACAGATCTACCTTCCCCTGGTGAGCGCCGTCAATAAAGCCGACCTCCTTTTGTGCCTCGATCCGGTCAGCCCGGTCTTTCATCTGTGTCCTACCATACTGGTGATCTACGACCTGACGTTTTTGCACCGCGAGATCAAGCGAAACCGGTGGTGTCTGTACTGGCATGTCATGGTCCCACTGTGCGTGAGGCGCGCGAAAAAAGTCGTGACCTTTGCCGAGGCCACCAAGCAGGACCTGATCCGCCATTTGAAAATACCGGAGGATAAGATCGCGGTTACCGTGGTGGGACACAAGGATGGATTGGGCGTGATCTCGGATCCTGAAATGCAGAGCAGGATAAAAGCGAAATACTCACTGCCGGAGACCTTCATCCTCTTCGTCGGCTCTATCCTCCCCAAGAGGAACGTGAAGGCCCTGGTGAAAGCATACGGACTCTTCCGGGATCGCGGAGAGTTCGACCACAAGCTGATCCTTGCAGGATCCACGGACACGGATGAATACCGAGTCGTCAGGGAAGAGATTACACGGCTCGGGCTGGACGATGAGGTCATCTTTCTCGGCTTTGTCTCGGATGAGGATCTCCGCCTTCTTTACAACGCGGCCTCCCTCTATATCTACCCCTCCCTGAGTGAGGGGATCGGACTGACCGTGCTGGAGGCCATGGCCTGCGGAACCCCGGTCATCACATCGAACACCTCTTCTCTTCCCGAGGTGGCGGGAGATGCCGCAATCCTCATCGATCCAACGAGCCCGGCCGAAATGGCCCAGGCCATGACCAAGGTGCTCAACGACAGAACCCTCCAGGAAGAGATGCGTGAAAAGGGATTTGACCGGACCCGGCAGTTTTCATGGGTCCAAGTGGCTCGCGACATTTTGTCGGTCTGCGAAGAGGCCGGCGCGATCGTGAGAGTGGGAACGTAAGTTTTTCCATCCTGACGGATGGAAAAACTTTATTGATAAACCTTATTGATAAATGGAAAAAAGGGCTATCCACTTCACTGTACCATATCCTCACGACTGCCGTCGGCCAGCG
>CAZFWM010000051.1:0-31054 GCA_964522545.1 uncultured Thermodesulfobacteriota bacterium | reverse complement strand
CTATCGGGAATCATTGGATAAGACTGTCTTTGAGCGGTGGGAACTCCTGTTTAAAAACCAGAAGGAGCTCCGCGTCCTCCAAGCGAAGTCCAAAAGGAAATCGACTGGGGTCACCCTCACTGTAACCTCGATACAGATCACCAGGAGCACTGCAGCAACAAGCATTCCCGAGATCCTCCCCCAGGCCGGTTTCCTGATCCCGCCTAGGGTGAAGCCGATCAGACAAATCGACGGGATGAGGGCGGCCATAGCAAACGTCTCCCACTCGATGAAAATCCATACCTTTCTGAACCAGAACCAGTGCAGAGATTGGAGAAGAGCCAGCATGAGCCAGAATAAGGCACTCTGTTTGTGAAACAGACCGGGCCGAGGTGCATATCTTCCCCCGAATCTTCTAGCCGGCCGACCGAAGAAGGCGAAGACGGCCTTGGATGTCCAGACAGCTGCAATGCAGAACATCACCGGAGCTAGCGGGAGAAAGAGTATTCTCTGAAAGATTACGATGGCCGCGGCCTGTGGGATGGAGTTCACAATGAGAGCCTGCACCGGCGAGGCACGGCCAAACAGTGCCAGGGCCATCAGATCGATCAGCAGGGCTGCTATCACAAAGGCCCACAAAACCGCGACTCTGCTTCCCCGGGAGTCGAGGTCGAATCTCGAGTTGAGCCAGCCGGTCTGAAGAGGAACCGCCGTGAATCGCTCATCAAGCTGTGTCGTCCATCCGATTCCGGGCTCCTTGATCCGGATCGTCAGATCATCGATGGCTACACAGGATGATGCCGCCACCGAGATCTCGATCATGAGCTCTTCAATAGGCCGGCCGGTGCTTCCCGAAGCGCACAAGGCGCCTTCGACAAAGAGAGAAAGGCTGTCTCCTTCACACCGGAGGCTCACGTGGTGAGATCCGTCGCGTATCTTTTCTTTACATATTGGTGTGCAACCCCCGATCAGTTCCCTTTCATTCTGATTGTCTCGGTAGAGGCCGCATTTATTAGGGTCGGCCAGGTCGAAATCCAGCAAGTACTGCCCAAGAGGTGATTCCGAAAAGGCAAAGGAAACTGCGGAAAGTCTGGAACCATGAGCCCATATGTCGTAGGGTCTCTGCCGGCTCAGATCCCCCAGCTCGAATGAGATCTCCCACGGCCTGCCCAATGTGCTGAAGCGCTCCTTCGTCCGTATGGTCGACTTACCCAGCATGGCAAGCTTGTTAAGAGTAACCCCTTTCTGTATGCCTCCAGCGGGGTCGTCCTGAATGATCCACCGATCCCTTAGAATGTCCGTATGCAGGTAGATTCCTTCGAGCTGTTCGGCAAAGATGAGCCGCCATTCATGGGAAGTCGCAGAGGAGTGAAGAAAATGCTGAATGATTGTGGCGAGGATGGCCATACACAGGGTGACTGAGATGTGAGTAAACCAGGCCCTCCACATGGATGCCCTCTCTCCGCGGCTTCCCCCGTTTTTTCTCATACGGCCATACCTACATTAAGCATTGATCGCCATTCGGGCGGACTTTTACTCCCAGATTTTTTAACGCAGAGACGCAGAGAGAAGGAAACCTATGTCGCATGATTTTTTTCTGACGGAAAATTTTGGGTTTCTTATGCAATTGAACTAATCGATGTTGGAATGGGACGCCCTCAGCCGATACAGCACCTCTCCGGCGTGGGGCTCCACCAGGGTGCTATCGTCTTCGAAATCGGCCCACTCGGTCGGGTCGATTGCGGAGGGGTCCCGGTAGCCGAGGTTCAAACGCTCACATCGCTCACGAGGGATGCCCGTTGCGAGGGTCACCCGGACGCGGGGCCGCTCCACGCCGTTCTTGTAGGAGCCGATGCCGCGCAGGTGGGTCGAGTGGGCCAGCACGCCCCACGGAAAATCTTTGAAGCGGTCCCACTGCTTCACGAAATAGTCCCGAACGTGATAGCCGACCTGGTCGAGAATGCGGCCGTGAGTGTATGAGATCTCCGTGATATGGGGAGCGTAGATGATCAACTCGCCCCCATCGGCCACTACCGGCTCCAGTTTGTACATGCCCTTGGCCGCGGTCCAGATGTCATCGTAGCGCTCGGGCATTACCGAGAGTACGCGCTGAAACGGCCTCTCTACGTAAAGGATGTGCAGCGTTGCAGAGAGGTCCGCCGCGGCCCGCCACGCCTCCTCCGGCGTGCCGATGAACAGGCCGGCCAGTCCCTCGTCTCTCACTACGGGGCTGAAGCAGAGCTTGGGGATATCGATGAGCGCAGCCGCCCGGTCGATCACGGCCCTCACCGGCGTCTCCCGGGTCCCGATGATCTCGTAGCTGGTGATCAGCGCCCCCAGCCAGTGGGTGAGATCGATGATCTCCGGGCCCGAGATTCCGGGGAAGAAGTACTTGTTGCCCCCGGAGAAGCCCACGACCTCGTGAGGGAAGACCGGTCCGCACACGATCAGCCGGTCATAGTCGAAGATCATCTTGTTGATGGCCACAGGCACACTCTCGGCGAGAAGGCCTCGACTCAAATTTTCGATCTCGCTGGCGCCGATCTCCCCCAAAGTGTGAAAAGTATCGGGCCGATCCCAGAGATGATTGAAGACCCGCACTCCGGCATAGCGACCTGTCATCTCCTCGGAGGTCACGCCCAGCAGCCGATGGATTGCCTCTCTTTCCATTGGCTGGTGGGTACCCAGGGCGATGAGATAGTCCAAAGTGGAGCAACGGCTCCATAACAGTTCATGAAAAAGGCGAAAAAAGAGGTCGGTCGGCCCACTTCGGGTGCTGTCGGGAATGAGGATCAGAACCCGCTTGCCCGCCAGGTCGGCCCCGGCCAGGGCCTCGCCCATCAATTCGCGGATCTCGGATTCAGTGAGGAGCCCCTCAGGGAGACCTTTCCCCGTCAGCATCGACTCACACCCCGCTAAAGGCAGAAAAGCCGCCGTCCAGGGGCACGACGATGCCAGACACAAAGGCCGAGGCCGGTGTGAGGAGCCACAGGACCGTTCCGAGCAGCTCCGCCGGCTCTCCGAATCGTCTCATCGGGGTGTGATCGATTATGGTGCGTCCCCGGGGCGTGAGCGCACCCGACTTCTCATCCGTGAGGAGGTAGCGGTTCTGATCGGTCAGGAAGAAGCCCGGGGCGATTGCATTGACCCGGATCCGAGCGGAATATTCCTTGGCCATGTGGACGGCCAGCCACTGAGTGAAATTGCTCACCGCCGCCTTGGCAGCCGAATAGGCCGGGATCTTCGTCAGGGGCCGGAAAGCGTTCATGGAGGATATATTGAGCATGATCCCTTCACCCTGCCCGGCCATGGCCCGACCGAAGACCTGACAGGGGATGAGGGTGCCGAGGAAGTTGAGGTCGAAGACCCACTGAAAGGCATCCATGGGGAGATCGAAGAAGGAAAGGTCGGGTGAGGTCGTGGCCTCCTTCCGATTCCCGCCCGCGCCGTTGATGAGAATGTCCACGAAGCCGAACCGGTCGAGAATCGTCTTCTGGGCGGCCTCCACGCTCGACTTGTCCAGCACATCCATCTTGACTCCGACAGCCTCGCCGCCGGCGGCGGCGATCTCTTCGGCCACCCCTTTTGCGGCATCCTCGCGGATGTCCAGCACGGCCACGCGGGCGCCGGCCCCGGCCAGCCCCCTTGCGACCTCACCCACCAGAACACCTCCTGCACCGGTAGCGGCGATAACTTTACCGCTCAAATCAAAAAAGTCTTTAAAATCACTTTCAGCCATTATTGCATACTCCTTCTTTGTTGAGGCACAAAGGGGCAAAGGCACAGAGTTCTTGTGCCTAGGTGATTTGCTATTTTCATCGTGAATTGGTCCGATATTTTTTGATCCTCTATGCCTTTATGTGATCTTTCGTAAACTGAGTATGGCCTCGCGGGCGGCCGTTTTCTCATCGGGAAGCGGCAGGAACTCGCCGCTGATGTAGCCTGTGTAGCCGGTACACCGCAACGCCTCCAGGATTCCGGCAAAATCGAGGTGCCCACCCCCCGGATGCCAACGGTTCGAGTCGGCCACGTGAAAGTGAAAGATGCGGTCTCCGGCCAGCCGGATGCTCTCCTCGATGGAAGGCTCCTCGATGTTCATGTGAAACGCGTCCAGCAGGAGGCCGAGATTTGCCGCCCCCACTCTCTCGATCAGGTCCAATCCCTGGGCAACGGTGCTGATGAGGGTGGTCTCATAGCGGTTGATCGGCTCCAGGACCAGGCGCACCCCCCGGGGCAGGGCGGCCGCGCAGCACGCCTGCAGGGCCTCGATCAGCCAGGCCATGGCCTTCTCCCGCCCTGCTTCGGGTTTCACCGTTCCCCGGATCAGCCCGATGATGATCACCGCTCCGGCACGGGCCGCAAAGGGTATGTGCCTCTTTATTCGCTCGATCGCCGCCCGGCGCACCCCCGGATCAGGATCGGTGAAAGAGAGGCGCTCGTCGGCCCACGCCTGGCCGGTGCCGACGGCCGGCACTTCCAGCCCATGGCGCCGCACTACGGCTAGGAGGGACTCGGCATCCACGAGGCCGGGGTCGCGGATAGCCAGATCGACCCCGTCGTAGCCCATCCCGGCGATCTCGGCTACATTGGCCTCGAAGCTTCCCTTGAAGGCCACGGCCTCGAAGTCCGTGGGCTGGACCGAGAGGACGATACTCAGCTTATTGTGCGGCTTCTCCGGCATCGGAACCTTCCTGGAACCCAATTTATGAACTCAACGCGTTTCGGGCGGACTTTTGCTCTCAGAACTTTTTAACGCAGAGTCGCAGAGACGCAGAGGATTATTACTAAATCTTCTCAAACCTATATGATTTACATTAATTATTGGATTTCCCATACGAAGACAGATCAGGACGAAACGAATATCGCTATAGCCTACCCCGAGTTCTGCCCGATCTGTGGGAGCCCGTAGACCGACTTCCACCCCGGGCTGAGCGGCTCGCGCAGGTACGGCTCCATCTCCGCCTCGGTGCGCAGGGTCACCTCTTCCACGGGAGGCACGGTGCCGGCCGGGAAGGCCTCCAGGATCTGGTCGTTCACGAGGGTCAGGTATCGCAGAATCGCGGCCATCGGGCGCTTGGCCTTCTCCGCCGTGGCAGCCTTGGCCTTGCCGACCACCCCTTCGGGCGTGGCCGCGATCTCGATGGCAAAGTGCCCCTCTCCCTCGGACCAACGGCTGGGCCGGCCAAAGGGATCCACCGACTTGTCGAAGTGCCCTTCGGGCAGGTAGCCCTTGCCCTCCGTGTCGACGGCGTGGTCCATGTCGACCATTTCAGGGAAGAGGAGCAAGCCCAGAGAGGTCTCCGACTCGTCGGCGTGGACGAAGTTGGTCTCCAGGCGGCCTCCCCGCTCCCGGGTGCGGAAGAACTCCCTCACGCCCCGGTGCCAGTCGATGACGCGGAAGATGCCGGGAAGCTGGTAGCGCTTCTGGAACTGCTGGATCGCCGCTTCCAGGGCCCACAGGTGTCCGTGATTGTTGACAATGACCTGCTTGCGGAAGCCGTCGTTCCAGAGACCCAGCATCACGTCGATCATCAGCTCGCGCACGATGTTCTCCCGGATGATGACCGTGCCGGGCATGCCGAGGTGGTGGTAGGGGTGAGCCCCGTACATGAGGGGCGGCAGGGCCAGGTTGACCGGAGCGCCATGCCCGGCCGTGTAGCGGCGCACTCCTTCGCATATGGCACTCACGAAGAGGGTGTCCATGGCGCTGATGGTGTGGCGGCCGTGCAGCTCGGAGCACCCCACCGGGATGAAAACAATGTCGTTCCTGCGGCGGTTCGCCTCGACCTCATGCCGCACGGTGGTCTGGATGTAGGAGCCCGGCCTGGCCCACTCGACCGGGGAGGGGATGCCGTATTCGTCCAGGATGGCGTCGATCCGGTCGTCGCCGGCGTCCCAGACCTCCTTCTTCATCCGACCCACACTGTTATCCTCGAAAAAGAGATCCGGCTGGTCGGTAGGCAGCAATCCCTCGGGTAGACACTTCTCGTCCATGTTCCTATCTCCTCTCGTCTTTCATGAGATACTTTGATTTGCTCTTTCGTCGAGAGAGTTTACAGTTTACAGTCGACAGTCGAGAGTGAGAAGCATGTAACTCTCGACTATAAACTGTTGACTGTCGACTAAGAGCTCAATTTCGTATTGACTTTGCAATATTTCGTTAATTTGGTTGCGGCTCTGCCGCGATAGGCAGTGAAACCAAATAGCCCTTCGCAGTATCTACCACGCCAAGCAAGGGCGCAGCAAGCAGCGCCCTACATCAGCGCCTCATATCCACATCGACGATCCGCCCGATCCCGGTTTCGACCGCCGAGGCGAGAAAGAACAGGAACTGAGTCTGCATCTGCTCGGACTCGATGAGTAGGCCGTGGCGCAGGTAGGGCGAGGCGTCGATCTTGTGTTCTACCAGCAGGCCGGTTGCGACCTCTCCTCCTATCTCGATGTTGCCTTCCACGGGCAGGGTCCACTCCGGCAGGCCAAAGGGATTGTGGGGCGGGCCGGCCGAGACCCCCAGGCCCGAGCTCCAGGCGAGCGCCTCAGTGGAGGTGTTGGAGATGGACCGGTCACCGACCGCCAGGGCAAGCAGGACATTGCGGGGCGGACCTGCCCGGGATACACCGGAGGTGAGGCTCTGCGCCAGAGCGGCCGGGTCCCCCGGATCCAGAACCGCCTGAACCAGGTGCCAGAAGATGAGCCGCTCGAAGGGGCTGAGGCCGAGCACGGCCGCGGGCAGAAAAAAACCGTACACGCTGTCGGACAAAAATTCCGAGAACATGCCGCCCCCTGCAAGTCCCACGACGTTATCGACGAGCGGGTCGGCCGATGAAAAATAGGTCCCGTTGATGCACCCGAGGGATCCCCCGAAGACCGAGACCGGGCCGGGCGCCAGCAATCCCTCGGGCAGCCCGAATGCCGCTGGATCTTCGGCGAGGTGCACGATCATCCTGACCAGGGCCATGTGGTCCGCGGCGGTCTGCCGGACATTGTCGCGCAGCGTTCTGGGGTGCCTCATGTCGAGAAACGGGTACGGCCCCTCCGGCTCGCCCTCGATCCGGTCGCCGTGCTGCACGGCATCGATGGAGAAGACGCCGAAGCCGTCCAGGATGTGGGAGCTCCAGCGCGATCCGTTCAGACCGTGCAGATGGATGAGTGGGGGAAGAGGGCCGGGCACCTCTTCGGGGAGCCTTAAGAGAAAATCGATCCGATTCACTCCCCGGATGGTGGGGCTCTCCCCGACAGGGACGACGGGGATCGTCTCGTCGAGGCGGAACTCTGGTGAGCGGAGCTTTCCGACCACAGTGCGGGGATCCTGGTAGGCCACCTCTTCGGGAAGGATCGGCGAGACCGCGTCCAGAGCATCCAACCCCTCCCGGATGGCATACATCTCGTCGATCCGGGAGTTGGTCCAGAAGCTGAAGGCGAGGATGACATCCGACGGGGCCAGGGCCAGTGCGCCCGAGTCGATCAAGTCGCGGACCTCCCGCAGATCCTCTGACAACGGGCCCTCCGGGAGCCCCTCCTCCCCCTGCATGACCGCGTCGAAGAGAGGAGGTCGCACGACCGGCCCGCCCGCCCGGTCCGGAAAGGGGCCCGCCAGGCAGACCAGGATCCGGCGGCCGCCCGGCAGGGGCCGGGCCGGCCTCAGGACCAGTACGTTCTCTCCCTCGATGAATGAGCGCCACAAGCCGATGGCCTCGGGTCGGCCCGGAGCGGTGATGTCGTAGATCCGCGCAAACCCCCGGCCCGGCTCCTGGAGATCCCCGAACTCCCCCTCGCTCCATCCGGCCATGTCCAAGGCGTCCGAAAAAGGGATCATCACAGGGGCCAGAATGGAGAAGCCGTCGAGACCGCCGACACAATCTCTGAGATCGGTCCCTTCCGAGGCCTCCAGGGCGGCGGCCACCTCCCGGGGAAGCGCTTGGGGAAGGGCGAGTCGATCTCCGGTGGCCGTGCCCCGATCCGGAACGGTCAGGTAGCGGGTCGGGAAGGGGAGCCGCACCCGGTCCGGCGACAGATCGAGCAGGGGGTGCGTACCTTCGGCCCGGGCAGGCACACCGCCGCCGTCCGGATCCGGGTCGCCGCCGCCGTGGCAGCCGAGGGGAAACGCCACCAGCGCAAGGATGGCGACCCCAAGCAAAACCCATCGTGCACGTTTCAAAGTGGCCATAGCCCTCTTAATGGCGTCCGCATGAACAAAATCGCATCTTCGATGTAGACCTAATTGAGGGTCGTTGCGAGGACCGAAGGGGCGAAGCAATCCGCTGAGCATCCGGGCATTTTGAACCCGGGGGATTGCTTCGCTTCGCTCGCAACATCCTCAAGGTGCTTAATTGTCGATCTTATAATTTTCTAAGCATTGAAAAGGTGTCAAGGATATTCACTATAGTGGATGTTTTTTGGTAGATCAAGTAAAATCGCTTCGCTCTTAAATAACGAAAAAGGAGTCTTTTCCATGATGCGGACAATAGCCGTCATTCTCACCCTGGCCGTCGCCGCCGTTTGGGTTGTCCTGGGGTGTACGCCGGTGCCCAAACCCTATTGTCCTCCGGACAAGACCCTGTGGAGCCCCCAGGGCTGCCGGGCGATCCCCGCGGACGACCCGGTGCTCGGCTCCCGAACCCACTTCCGCAACATCCACGGCGACGCCATGAACACGGACGAGGTGTCGATCGCCCTCACGCCGGTCTTCCATCTCGACTGGGTGGCGGAGCCGGAAAAGTACAACTTCGGAGGCCCGGTCTTCGACTCCCAGGGAAATATCTACTTCACGCCGGTCTGGCCCACTGAAGAGGTACTGCTCATCTCTCTGGATCCGGACGACGGCTCCAGGAGGTGGGCCATTCCCGGGGTGAGCTCGACCCTCGGCTCACCCATGGTGGGAGTGGACCCTGACACGGGCCAGGAGATCGTCTACCTCGGGCTCTACGGCGAGGCCATGGCGGTCCGGCCCGACGGGACCGTCCTCTGGAGAAAGCCGACCGGCCTGGACCCGGATCCGGGGGCCAACCCGGCCGTCCTGCAGTGCTTCGGCGTCAACTACCACCCTGGCGCAGACGCCCTCCTCGGCATCACCGGTGACGGCCGGATCTATGCGCTGGACCGGGAGACCGGGGACCCGGTCTTTGCGGCCCCCTTCCTGCTCCCCGGCGAGCCATCCCCGGCCAAGGCCCTGGAGATCCCTCTCCCCCAGATCGTGCTGAACCGGATTCGCGAAGAGCTCGATCCCCTGCTCGGGGGCGCCCCCTTCCCCGATCCCCTGACGGCGCTGATGCAGATCCTGCTGGGCGGCGAGACCGAGGTGGCGAACTTTTTCTCCGTCGACCCGGTCTCCGGGAGGATCTGGATCGCGGCCACGGCCCCGGACGGCGAGGACGGCACGGTCGACGGGGTCTCGGAGCTTGGGGCCCTCTACGGCCTCGACCTGATCACGGAGGGCGGGCCGCCCTATGCGATCGAGGAGGCGTGCCACCTCTCCTTCCAGGGCGGGTCGGCCTCGACCCCGTCCCTGCGGGCCCACGGCGACGGCCTGCGGATCTACGTGGGGGACGAGGACGGGACCCTGATCGCCATCGATCAGGACTGCGAGGAGATCTGGAGCCTCGAGCTCGGAAACCAGATCGTCGGCTCCATCGGTGTCGCCTCGGACATGGGCGAGCTCTACGTGGCTACGGCCAGGGACATCGTCAAGGTGGTAGACCGGGGGAGCGCCGGGGAGGAGATCTGGAGGGCGGTGCTGGACATGTACGACACCGGCCCGTGGCACGACAACTTCAACCTCGACCTGGCGACCATCGGGGCCAACGGCGTAATCATCCAGGTCGGCGCCGGCATCCTCCTCGAGGACATGTTTCCCCTCGAGCTCGGCCTCCCCCTCGAGGTGGGCGTGGCCCTTCTCGACAGGGAGACCGGCCGGATCCGCTACTTCGCCGAGGGGTTGGAGGAGACGATCGCCGTGATGAACGTCGGCCCGGACGGGGCCCTCTACCACGGTCACTCGCCCCTGCGCAGGGCCTTTGCCCGCGGGGTGTTTCCCAACTTCACCCACCCCCTCACGGCGGGCATCGGGAAGTTCGGGCCCCTGCGGCTCGACCTCCTCATCCGGGACGCCGCGTGCGCCGCAGCGGACCGGGCCCGGAACGCCTTTCTCCATGGAGAGGGCTGCCCCGAAGCGGCGAGTGCGGACATCCGGGATATTGCCGACCTGATCACCCAGTGCAGGCGGTCCTCGGCCGGGGCTATAAGCGACGGAGATCTGACGCCCGAGCAGTGGACCACGCTCGACGGATACCTGACCGACGCCGAGGCCCATCTCGGCATCGAGACCCTCGCCGAGGCGGCGGTCTACCTGGACGAGGCCTGCCGGTTCTTTGACTGAGGGAATGAAGATATAGAGGGCCGAACGATGAGAAGCGCCCTGATATACATGGTGTCTTCCTTGCTCCTTTTTGTCGTCGCCTGTCACGGGCCGGCCGGAGAGATGTCGGGATTCGATTTCGAAGGGTTCGACTCGTGGACCAAGAATCCGTCACTGGAGACGAATGTCGGTCTGTGGTGGGTGCGCACCTTCTGCTGGGCCATCATCGGAGACTGCCCGGACGACGTCCTCTTCAGCGAGGCCGAGTGGCCCGAGGACGGACAGGTCTTCCTGAAGGCCCGGGACGACAACACCCTGGACCTGGGGTGCGACTGCGCGGCCATGACCCAGGGGACCGGCTTCGACGGCGATGTGCGGGGCCATCCGCTCACGCGCCTGAGGACCGGGGACCTGGAGGCCGCCTATATCGTATTCGAGCGATCCGAGAGCGGCGCCGTCGTTTGCCCGGGAATCAGCGGGTCGGGAACCATAATCAACCTCTGGCTCAGGCATCCCGACGGTTCCATCTGGGTGACCGACTTATATTTCGAGACGGTCGGCCTGAATGAGAACTTCGGCGAAAGGGCCGCCCCCCACAACCTGTTCATCCGGATTTTCCAGGAAGGAGGCGAGGACTGGTACGCCTACCAGATGGAGATATCCGAGTTCCCTGAGCTCTGGACGAGGACCGCGTACCCGGACGGCTCAGTGCAGTGGGTCATCGACCTGAAGAGGCTCCTGGACCGGGGCGCGGCTTTTTCTGGGCGGGACCTGAGCGACTACCTCTGGTACTATGTGGATGTGGTGTGCGAGAATGTCTGCATTGGAATCGATATCGGAGAGAGTGCGTCCTGGCAGAATGTCCACTACTTCGACATCAAGGTAAAGTTCAGAGAGTGAGATAAACCGGCCAATTTAAAGGTCTTGCTATGCCGAAAAAATCAAAAAGGAAGATGAACCCGATCCTGGAATATATTTTGCCGAGGTTTGCCCTGTTCATGGTCCACACCCTTCCGTACCTCCCTCTGCCGGTCGTGAGATTTTTCGTAAAGTGCCTGTTTCTTCTTCTCTATCCGATAGCGGCCGTCACCGGATTGTTGAAGCGGTATGAAAAAAATATCGACAAAGCTTTTCGGGAGGAAATCCGGCCCGGGGAGAGCAAGGGCATAGCCAGGCGGACCTTATATAACTGGCTGATGAATACCTTCGAAATATTCCATTTCTATTCTCGGAGACGCTATAAAGACATAGTGAACTGGGTCGACGTCGAGGGGCTCGAGAAAATCAATCATGCGAAGAAGGACGGAATGGGTGTCGTCGGCGTCACGGCCCATTTCGGGAATTTTCCGCTCATGGTGATACGGCTCTCCCTGGAGGACGTCGATTTATCGGTTTTGTTCAAAGAGCTCAGGCCTCCATCTCTCGGTTCGCTCATGACGGAATATATGCAAAAAATAAACTTGAACCTCATAGTGACCAACCTTGTCGACAAGCCATCTCAGCAGGCCACGAGGAATGTGGAAAACTCCGGTTTTGTCCTGTTCGTCGCCGATGAATTCAAGAGGAAGACCGGAGTCGAAATCGACTTCTTCGGCAGGCCCACCCGACAGGCCCTGGGGCCTGCGGTCGTCTCCCTGAAGACCGGGGCTCCCGTGACCCCCCTGTTCATCATCAGAGAGCGGGGCCGATTCAAGGTCATCATCGAAGACCCGATCGAATTCGAGCCCACCGGCGACACAGAGAAAGACCTCGTGACCATAACCCAGAAGAGAATGGACGTGATAGAGAAATTCATCAGGCGCTATCCGGACGAGTGGCTCTGGGTCCACTCCCGCTGGATCGACAAATAAGTAGGGACCGGACCATGGACTTCGGCAAACTGAGCCTCTCCGCCCAAATCGACGCCATCATCCGGTGGGTCGAGACGAACAAGCCGGATGGGGAGCGGATCTGTTGCGATCCTCTGGCAGAGGCCTTAGCCGGCTCACGATCGAGGGCCTTCAGCAAGCTCATACCCCTGAGGAAGGCTTTTCTCTGGTATGTGGACCGCAGGCATCCCGGGTTTCTCGACTGCGTGCCCGCCCGCACCCGGTACATCGACGACTACGTGAACGCCCGCGTCGCTGACGGCATGGAGCAGCTGGTCAACCTGGGGGCCGGGTTCGACTCCAGGCCCTACAGGATAGACCGGCTCAAGGAGAAAGTGACGATCTTCGAGGTGGATCATCCGGTCACCCAGAAATGGAAGATGCGGAATGTCGAGAGGGCGCTCGGCACCCTTCAGGAGAATGTGCGCTATGTCCCGGTCGACTTCAACCGGGAGGATTTCCGGCAGGCGCTGTTGGAGGGCGGATACGACGAGCAGAAGAAGAGCCTGTTCATCTGGGAGGGAGTGTCTCAATACATCCGGGCGGATACCGTGGACGACACGCTGGCCTTCGTGGCGAAGAACTCGGGGCCCGGGAGCTCCATCATATTCACCTACGTCCTCAAATCGGTAGTGGACGGCACTAGTACTGACGAGAATGCGGAGAAAGTGCGAAAGGCCTACAACTCGGTCGTCAACTCCACGATCGAGCGCCTGCGGTTCGGGATCGAGGAGGGAGCGATCGTTGAATTCCTCTCGGTAAGAGGTTTTCACTGGATCGTGGACATCTCCGGCGATTTCTACGAGGCCGAGTACTTCAAGGGACCGAACCGCAATCGAAAGGGCTGCCGTCTGTGCAGGATCGCATACGCAACGGTGAATGTGTAAGAAGATAAAAATGGGGAAACAGGAGGGAAACAATCATGTCATCATACAAGGAACGATTTCGCAGCGGATGGGTTCCGGAAGAGCTGGACCTGGACGGCAAGTACGCAGTCTATGCGGTGGGCCCTCTCATGCCGAAGATCCGCTTCTTCCGCCAGTGCAAGGTCTTCGAGAAGGGCGAGGGCCGCACCACCGGCATCAATGAGTTCTTTGGGCTCTTGCGCCTGGCAAAGTTCCGGGTGGAAACCGGGAAGAGCCTTTCGGACCCGGACCTGGACGTCATCCGCATCGTCTACGATGACCCGTCCAACCCTTTCATCGTCCGCCCCCTGGTCGATGAAATCCGCCAGATCGGAGACGACGAGTTCCTGGGCCAGGGCATGTACCAGGTGGCGGGGAAGGCCTTCTGGGCATTCTGGTTCCTGGTCAAGCGGGTTTGATCCGGATGCGGCCTCTTCTGATTCTGTCCTTTGTGCTGATCATGCTTGGGCCCGGCTGTCACGGCGGGGGAGCGGCGCCGGAATGCGTGGAGGGGGAGACGCGGTGCTCCGGGGACGCCCTGGCCCTGCTCGAGTGCAGTGACGGGGCGTGGACCGTGGCCGAGCCCTGCATGGAGGGCCGCGGCCGGCTCTGCGAAGACGAGGCCTGCGTGGAGCCGTGGCGCTACGGCTCCCCTGTGTTCGACCCGTGCCGGGACGACCCGCACGCCACGGCCATGACCCTGGCCGGGAAGGCCGCCAAGTACGACCGCCTCGCTGAAGTCCTCCACGTGCACCCGGCCCACAAGCGCATCGCCCACGTGACCCTGGCCGAGGGGTACTCCGAGGCGGACGCGTCCTGGGAAAACGTGGTCCAGTGGCACACGGGCGAAAACGACGGGCTCTGGACCGGCCTCTATATCGCTTCCCAGGCCTTCCGCTACGGCGCGACCCGCGACGCCCGGGCCCTCGAGACCCTGCGGCTCATGATGGAAGGCATGGAAATCGGCTCACGCATCACCGGCGTGAGCGGCCTCTTCACCCGGGAGTACAAAACTCCGGGCATAGAGGGGATGACCTGTCCGTCGGACCCGAAGCACTACGTCCCGAGCGCCGACAAGCACGATAACCGCTGGGTCAAGGTGGACGAGGACGGCACGGTCGTCATCTACGACTGCATCGGCGAGCAGTGGGTTCGCACAGGCCACAGGGTGCCCGAACGCTTTGCCGGGTACTGCTGGCTCGACAACATCTCCCAGGACGAGTACTCGGGGCACATGCTGGCCCTGGCCGCGACCTACCTCCTCGTGGACGACCCGACGGTCAGGGGGAAGGCGGCGGGACTCCTCGAAGAGGTGGCCGACCACATCATGCGGAACCACGTCGCCTTCGTCGACTGGGACGGTCGGCGCACCGAGCACGGCGACATCTGGTACAATCCCGCCTATGCCCTCGCCTGGGTCAAGCCTGGGCTTGTCGCCTCGGGCCGGGCCGACCTCCTCGACTTTTACGATAACTGCCTCCTCCAGCGCGACGAGCCCCGGTACGGCTGCCTGCGCCGACCCTACCTCCTCACCTTTCCCTACGACGAGTTCATGCCGGCAGGGGCCCTGGTCGGCTTCTACTGGGGGCCTGACGGCTGCAAATCGAACTGGAACAACTTCGCCATGATCTTCTGCGCCATGTTCACCCTGCTCCTCCACGAGCACGACCCGGAGCTGCGCACCCTGGCCGGCGACGTTCTGGAGAACCTTCTCTTCTACCACTTCGACAACACACGGGAGATGAGCAAGCAGCACAACGCGGCCTGGACGATCATGTACGCGGCCACCAAGAACGTGGGGCCCGGCTCCACGGGCCAGGACATCGGGGCCGTGGAGGACGCCATCTGCGCCCTGCGCCAGTTCCCGGAGTCCAAGGCGAGCCCCGAGCTACACGTGGGCGAGGAGCTGTTTCCCACGGACTGGACCTGCGAGAGCCGGTTCGAGGGGCGGTACCTGACCTTCGATCCGGTGCCGGTCTACCTGCGCTGCCCCAGGACCTTCACCTGGTGGTCGAACCCGTACGAGCACCAGCACTGCGACGAGAACCCGCGCTACGTCAAGCATGGCGCCGATTATCTGCTCGCCTACTGGATGGGGCGCTACTTCGGGTACATCGAGGAGGGATGGTGAGGAGAGGGCAAGCCCTGCCCGGGCGCGATGAATCGCGCCCCTACAATCTCCCGTAGGGGTTTGATTCATCAAACCCAATGAAAGGACGCATCGTATCAAAAGGAGATGAGCCGTATGACAACAGCCGGGCGCAATTTACTGGTCTCTGCAATCATCACCGCCATGGTCCTCCCCGCCTCCCCCCTGTCCGCCTCGGAGGTGTGGACCGAACCGCCCGAGAACATCTACTGGGGGGACCTGCACGTCCACACCAACTTCTCCCTGGACGCCTTCTTCATGTTCCAGACACCGGGCCGGTACGCGGACGAGGCCGGCATGTACGCCCTCCACTGCGCAAAGCTCGACTTCTACGCGGTCACGGACCACGCCGAGAGCCTCACGCGGAACGACTACTGGGAGGAGTCGATCCGTGCCGCCCGCAGCTTCAATGCTTACGGGCGCGAGCATCCGGCCCCGGACGGGGATCCGTCCATCATCGCATTCACCGGATGGGAGTGGACCCAGCAGGACCCCTGGGGCCACAAGAACGTGATCCTCAAATACGATGACCCGGACAAGCTCCCGCCAAGCCCGATCCGCTGCTACAAGGGCTTCCTCGGCTTCCGCCCCCGGGACTGGTTCGCCAGCCGGGACCTCACCTTCCTGGCCGAAACACCCGAGAAGCTCTACTCGCTCCTGGAGACATACTGCACCGAGGCCGGCACCGGCTGCGAGGCGGTGGTCATCCCCCACGGGACCGCCTGGGGCCAGCTCAACAATCGTGTCGACTGGGAGGTCCAGCTCAACCCGAAGCAGCACAGCCCGGAGCTCCAGCGCCTGATCGAGGTCTACTCCAAGCACGGCAACTCCGAGGAGTACCGGTACTTTCACCCCGACTACCGATTCTACCGGGAAGGGGTCGAGGTCGACCCGGCTACCTGCACGGAATCCGCCCCGTGCGATCGGGGCTGCCAGGAGCCGACGGAGGTCTACGAGCCCTGCTGCTGGCGGGCGGGCGAGATCGTACGCGATCGCTGCACGGACCCGGCCTCCGAGTTCTGCAGAAGGCAGATCAAGCTTGCGCGGCAAGCCGCCATGCCCTTCCCGGAGGGGGTCCCCTTCAAGGATCGCGAACAGCTCAAGCCCGGGTACCGCAGCAGGCCGGGCAAGGTGGAGCTCGAGGCGTGGGGCGCCTGCGAGCAGTGTCTCGACTGCTACCAGCCCGCCTTCAACTACCACCCCAACAGCTCGGTTCAGAAGGCGCTCGCCTCTGCCTTTTTCGACGACGACGGAACCCCCCTCTACTACCGGTTCGGTTTCATCAACTCCACCGACACTCACGACGCCCGGCCCGCCTCTGTGATGGAGGAGAAACAGAACGTCGAGGCGGTCATGGCCCGTCAGGCAGGGCTTCTCTACGATATCAGCCGAACCACCGGCCTCGGCGCCGGGGGCCTGGATGCGTCCGTGCGGATGTGGGGCTACGAGCGCATCGCCAACTACTTGAATCCCGGGGGCCTGGTGGCGATCCTGGCCGAGCACAGGACCCGGGACGACCTGTGGCGCTCGCTCCTGGATCGCCGCGTCTACGGAACCTCGGGCGCGCGCATCGAGCTCTGGCTCCGGGCCGAGGTGGACGGCGCCGGAGACCGGGGCCGTGTCGTCGAGATGGGAGAGATCACGACCTCCACGAAGCCCCCCACCTTCCACCTCAAGGCCAGGGGCGCCCTCAGGGAGGACGGAACCTGCAGGTACGACGACCACCCGGAGATCCGATCCGCTATGTCGAAAGAGGATTTCCGGCGGATCTGCTTCTGCCAGTGCTTTTCGCCGCTGGACGAGCGGGTGCCCATCGCGCGAATCGAGGTGGTCAAGATCCGCCAGCCCCTGACCCGGGCCGAGGCGGAGATGGAAAACCTTAAGTGGTCACCGGAGAATCCCGGTGGCCTGATCATGGACCCCTACGCCACATTCGAGCTCGACGGGGCCCAGATCGACTGGACCTGGACCGACAAGGGGTTCACCGACGAGGAGACGGGCCGAAGCCTGGCCTACTACTTCCGTGTGATCCAGGAGCCGACGCCCGGGTACAACTGCCGCCCCACCGCGAGACTCACCGGGGGACGGACTTGCAAGAACGGCAAGCCCCGGCCCATCGCCGTGGCAAAAAAAGCCAATCCCCAGGACGGCTCCGAGCCGGTGCCCCGCGACAGCCTCGACGATGCCTGCTATTCCGACGCGGGCGACGAGGAGACCTTTTGCGAGGAGCGGGCCTGGACCTCACCCATCTACATCGTCAAGGATTAGGGTTCCCGCCATGAACCGACACGGTTGGTCGCGGGCGGCCCCCTGGCTCGGGTTGGCGGGCTCGGCCGTTCTGACGGCCGGACTCTTTCTGGCCCCCGGCGTCGAAATATCGGAGGCCGGCCGGGCCGCGGTCAGGGTTTCCAGGCAGCAGGCGGCGGATGCAGTGGAGGCCACGGTCATCGAGACCCCCTCCCTTGGCAGCGAGGTCGATATGCTCTCCGAAGAGATGCGCGAGAGCGCGCTGGCCCAGAGCCTCTTCGTGGCCGAGGCTTTTTCCCAGGGCCTTGCCGAAAGCGACTATATCGTCCGCAACCGTCTGGTCGAGATCCAGGTCATGTCCATCTATGAGAGGGCCGACGCCATGGTCACGCCCGGGGCGGTGGAGGCCCACTTCGCCAGGCACCGCGACCGGTATGCGAGGCCGGCGCGCAGAAAGGTCCTTCACCTCTTCGTCCCCGTGACGAACCGGGTCGGAGAGGGCGAGGCCAGAGCCCGACTCGAGGGGCGCCTGCGGAACGAGGCCGCCCGGGGAGAGGCCGCGTGGAGGGACGAGGAAGATCTCCGCACAACTTACGGGCCCGGCCTGGCCCGGCAAATCTTCGAGATGCCCCTGGGCGAGTGGAGCGATCCGATCCGCTCGAGCCTCGGCTTGCATACCGTTCTCGTACAGGAAGAGGAAAGCACAAGACTGTACAAGCTGGACGAAGTGCGGACCCGGGTCACCGAGGACCTGCGGCGCGAGCTGAGGCAGAAGGCCTACAAGGAAGAGCTGGAGAGGCTCAAGGGGAAGTACGTGGTGGAGTGGGTGGATTGAAGAGTTTCCTCTGAGGAACCCAGGAACCCAGGAAGGAAAAGAGGAAAGTGAATAGCGATGGAGCCTCATTCTTTGACTAGTTCCGAGGCTTTGCCTGGAAACTTGGGGAAAGATTTCTCCCTACGGTCGAAATGACATGTACAAATCCGACTTCATTCGAAGGCCACAATAGTAAGCCATTGAGCAAACTTTATCTGCACATCCTTTTCGTCGCCGCCCTGCTCCTGGCACCGGGGCCGGCCCGGGCCCACCACATCAGCATGAGCTTTTCCGACTGGGAGCTCGGGGAGGACCGGGCCTCGGTGGTCTTCCGCCTTCCCCTGGCCGATGCCGTCTGGGTCATGGATCCCGATCTCGTGATCAAGCAGGAGGTGAGGATACTGATCAAAGGGCCGGTCGATGACGATCTGAAATCGAGAGTCCGCGAATACCTGCGCACCAGCATCCCGGAGAAGATCGCCCTGTCGGGCTGCTCATTCGATCCGGACATGGAAGTCCGGATCGAGAGGGACTCGGTCCAGGTTCAGGCCCACTTGACCTGCACGCCCGGGTACCTCGAGAGCTTCGAGCTCACGAGCCATCTCCTGGTGGACGAGAACCGGCTCCACACGAGCCTGGCCACTGTCCGCTTCCCGGACCGGACCGAGCAGTGCCTGTTCCGCTCGTCCCAGTTTAATTGCGGCGCCAGAGAAGAAGAGACAACGGCCGGGACCGCTCCGGCCCGACAGGCCCGGTTAGCCCCGTGGTGGGACTACCTGGCCCTGGGAATTCTCTTCCTCTTGGCGGCCGGCTCGGCCCGAACCCTGGCCCTGGGCCTCACCCTCCTCGTCCTGGGCCACGCCCTGGCACCCATCACGGCCAGGCTCGGGCTCCCCGTACCGTCCCAGGCGATCCTGCGTGCCGTGCTCTCGGCCGTTCCCTTGTACTCCGCCCTGCTTATCTATTCGGCCTCGCGGGCGGACTGGAGGCCAGGCCGAATCTGGTTCATCGGGGGGCATGTCGCCGTGCTCGCCCTGGCCTGGGCCGGGCTCGTGCGGCTGAGCCCGCTCATGGTGGTGGGCCTCGGCATGGTCGGTGCTACAGTGCTCGCCCCATTGCCCGAAAAGGGTGGAAAAGAGGGCTTCGCCGGGTCGAATCCCTCCGCCCTGTATCTACTTAGTCTTTGCTTCGGCCTGGTCCACGGCTTCATCCTGCTCCGGTGCGGCCCGGCCCTCGCATGCTTTGCGCCCGTTTCATTCAAATCCATCGCCCTGATCATGGCGCTCGCGGCCCTGGCCTGGCCGGGGAGGCGGCTCATCAAACGATTCCGGGCCGAAACCTGGATCGCCGCCCTCATGCTCGGGGTCGGCATCACCGTCTTTTCGCTGCGCAACGTGAATCTCCCCTTCTCGGCCTTCGACTACGAGAACGCCCGCGACCTCCTGCGCAACGTGGTGCAGAGCCAGGAGCCGAGCGCATCGTTCCTGACGATGGCCTTGCTGCTGGCCGTGGTCATCGGGGGCCTCCACGCACTCACCCCCGGACACGGCAAGACCATCGTGGCCGCCTACCTGGTCGGCTCGAAGGGGCGGGTGCGGGACGCGATCACCCTCGGCTTCATCGTCACTTTCACCCACTCCTTCAGCGTCATCCTCCTGGCGATTCTGGCCCTTTTCGCCTCCCGCTACATCCTGCCCGACCAGCTCGTCCCGTGGATGACAGCCGGTTCGGGCGTGCTCATCTTCGTGCTCGGCATAGTCCTGCTTCAGCAACGACTGAGAAACATACTGCGCTACGGCACGGCCGCCCCGGTGCATGGTTCGGCTGCGCACACCCACGAAGCCGAGCACACCCATGAAGACGGGCACACACACAGGGGCGGCCATCACACTCACACACCACCGGCGGCCGGAGTGACCCTGTGGAGCCTGGTGGCGCTGGGAGTGTCCGGCGGCATCGTGCCCTGCCCGGACGCTCTGGCCGTCCTGCTGATCGCCATCTCCCTGAACAAAATCCTCCTTGGCCTGGCCGTCATCATCGCCTTCAGCCTCGGACTTGCCGCTGTGCTCATAGCCATTGGGATCATCATGGTCAAGGCCCGGCCCCTGGTGGACCGGTTTGCCGGCCAGGGCAGGTTCACCCTGGTCTGGCTGCCGCTGGCGAGTGCGCTCCTGATCGCCGCCCTCGGTGCAGTGGTGCTCTGGAAGCAGCTCTGAATTACTGCCTTCAATCGACTTGACAAGATAAGAAGAATCTCATAGAAATAGAATGATCCCAGAGAGGACCATTTTTTTAATGGGGCTGTAGTTCAGCTGGGAGAACGCTTGAATGGCATTCAAGAGGTCAGGGGTTCGAGTCCCCTCAGCTCCACCAAAAAAACTGCCGGCTTTTAGGCCGGCAGTTTTTTTTTAGGATCCGTCATTTCGACCGCAGGGAGAAATCTTGGGTTCTCAGAAGGGTGCATCGGAAAGATTTCTCGCTTCCCCTTCGCGGAGTTTATCCTGAGAGAAGCGAAGGACCTTGGGCTTCGGCTCACCGAAATGACAAGAAATCAACTAAAAGTGACATGAAGCCAAAGAAAAACGTATGGACGCCCCCCTCCGGGCTTTACATCGGAGATGGTTTCTGGAAGTATTCGATATCCGTTTTGCCCGTCTCAAAACCGATAGGCTAAACCGAATTCCGTGGAAAGAGAGGAGAAACGATGCCTGCCATGGACATAGAATATGTGAAGAAGTGCTGTGCCGATGAGGACGTCAAGTTTATCCGCCTCTGGTTCACCGACGTGCTCGGGTTTCTCAAGGGTTTCACCATCACCGTCGAGGAGCTGGACACGGCCTTGACGGAGGGCATGGGGTTCGACGGGTCCTCGATCGAGGGGTTTGCCCGGATCGAGGAGAGCGACATGATCGCCAAACCGGATCCGGAGACCTTTGTGATCGTCCCCTGGAAAAAGGGGGGGCGGACCATTGCACGCATGTTCTGCGACATCCTCACCCCGGACGGGAATCATTACGAGGGGGACCCCAGGTGGGCGCTGAGGCGGAACCTCAAGCGGGCCGCCGACCTGGGCTTCACTTTCTACGTCGGCCCGGAGCTCGAGTACTTCTACTTCAAGGACTCCGAATCCACTGTCATCCTCGACAAAGGGGGGTACTTCGACCTCACACCCCACGACGTGGGGAGCGACATGCGGAAGGAATCGATCATCGCCCTGCAAAAGATGGGGATCAGGGTTGAGTACAGCCACCACGAGGTCGCACCGAGCCAGCACGAGATCGATCTCCGGTACACCGATGCCCTCACCATGGCCGACAACACCATGACCTACCGGCTGGTGGTCAAGGAGGTCGCCATGGCGAACGGCTGCTACGCCACCTTCATGCCCAAGCCGATCAAGGGAGAGAACGGCTCGGGCATGCACGTCCACCAGTCGCTGTTCCGGGAGGATAAGAATGCATTTTTCGATCCCGACAACGACTATCATCTCTCCGTGACGGGTCAACGATTTCTTGCCGGCCTGCTCAAGCACGCCCGGGAGATCACAGCCGTGACGAACCAGTGGGTCAACTCTTACAAGCGGCTCGTGCCGGGCTACGAGGCCCCGGCCTACGTCTCCTGGGGGTGTCGCAACCGCTCGGCCCTGGTGAGGGTGCCGGAGTACAAGCCTGGACGTGAGAATGCCACGCGCCTGGAGTTCCGCTCGCCCGACCCGGCGTGCAATCCCTACCTCGCCTTCTCCGTGATGCTGGCGGCCGGCCTGAAGGGGATCGAGAAAGAATACGAGGCACCCGACCCCGTTGAGCTCGACGTCTACCACCTCTCCGAGGAAAAGCTCCGGGAGCTGAAGATCGGGACCCTGCCGGGCAATCTATTCGAGGCGATTCAGGAGGTGGAGAAGAGCGAAGTGGTCCGCGAGGCTCTGGGCGATCACATCTTCGAAAAATTCGTGGCCAACAAGCGGATCGAGTGGAACAACTACAGGGTGCACGTGAGCAACTTCGAGATCGACAAGTATCTCTCGGTGCTTTAAAAAACTGATAACCAGCCCCTATTTTCTCCAAGGAAACCGGTTCGCCCAGCCGACCGAAATGACATCCGGGCTTATGCGCTCGCTATTATAGAGCATCGGCTGCAGATATGGGGGAACCGGATCGAGCTGCAGATCCCATACGATCTCCCCACTGCGGGTAACCTCGTAGATCCTTCCGTGCTGGGATGAAATGACCAGGGTGTTCCCATTGGGGAGCCGGTCGACGTCTCCCATGCCTGAATCGAAGAAGGTGGGCTCGGAGGGCCATTCCCACGCAACCTCGGCCCACCCGAGCTCGGGGTCATAAGCAATCTCCACGGCCCGGCTGTACTCGATCGGCTCCCGGTGATTGCCGTTGTCGAACATGAGGATGTTGCCGTTGGCCAGGAACTCCGGATCGTGAGAGTGTGAAAAGAGGCCCTCGCCGAAGTCCCCTTCTTTGCCCATGCTCCAGAGAATCTCGCCTGACGGATAGTCGATCTTCACGAGCCGATCCAAGTGCCGGATGTTCAGGTAGACGGCGCTCTCCTCCTCCCGGTAGACGATCGTGTTGGAGTGGGTCCAGTCATGAAATACATTGTAGATCGTGGGCTGGATATGTACCGGGCAGTAGTCGTCGGTGGAGAGGTGATCGCTCGTCCTCCAATCCCACAGTACCTCCCCGGTCGAGGGATTCACCTCCCGGATGCCGTCGGCGAGGAAGGGGTATGGCCACCCTGGGACCGCCATGTAGTAGGCGTAGATGTACATGACGTTCCCGTCGGGCTTTTGAATTGCACAGTGGTGCACCATAGGGGCCAAGATGAACCAATCGATAGTACCAGAGAGGGAGAAGGAGCAGATATACTCATGATGAACGATGAGTATGATATTTCCGTCATCCGTGGCATTTAAGAAGCCATGCATAGGGAAGATCGAATCGAAGACGACATGGCCCTCCATGTCCACGAGCTGGAAGATCTGGGTTTCGTAGGGATAGATGATGGTGAGCCCGTTGTAGGCCTTCTGCGGATCGTAGGAGGAGATCCATATCGTGAAATCGCAAGAGGCCGTCGCCAACCCCATCAGGAGTAGGGCCGCGATTGCCAAACAAGCCCTGCTTCGGGTGTTATCTGTTTTTCTCGATCCCATCGGCGATATTATAACACAGCTCCCCAAAAAAAGAAAAAAACCGGATCAACGGGTGATGTACTAGATTTTGTGTCAACCAGGAAAAAGAATGGGGTGTCTAAGAAAATCAACTGGTAAACAGTCTCTATCTTCTCCAAGGAAGCCGGCTCGCCCAGCTGAGGGAAATGGCATCCAGGCGGATGCGCTCGCTGTTGTAGAACATCGGCTGAATAGATGGGGGAACCGGCTCGAGCTTCAGATCCCATACGATCTCCCCGTTGCGGGTGACCTCGAAGATCCTCCCGTGGTTGGATGAAATGACCAGGGTGTTCCCATTGGGAAGCCTGTCGGCATCCCCCATGGCCCAATCGAAGAAGGTGGGTTCGGGGGGCCAGGACCACGCAACCTCGGCCCACCCGAGCTCGGGGTCGTAGGCGATCTCCAATGCCCGGCTGTACTCGATCGGCTCCCGGTGGTTGCCATTGTCGTACATGAGGATGTTGCCGTTGGCCAGGAACTCGGGATCGTGGGAGTGAGAGAAGAGCCCCTCGCCGAAATCCCCTCCTTTGCCCATGGTCCAGAGGATCTCGCCCGACGGATAGTCGATCTTCAAGAGCCGATCCAGGTGCCGGATGTTCAGGTAGACGGCGCTCTCCTCCTCCCGGTAGACGATCGTGTTGGAGTGGGTCCAGTCCAAATAACTCGTGTAGAACGAGGGCCCTATGTGTTCCGGACAGTAGTCGTCGGTGGAGAGGTGATCGCCCGTCCTCCAGTCCCACAACACCTCCCCGGTCGAGGGATTCACCTCTCGGATGCCGTCGGCGAGGAAGAGGTTTGGCCACCCTTCGACCGTCATGCAGTAGTCGTAGATGTACATGACGTTCCCGTCTGGCTTCTGAATTGCACAGTGGTGGACCGAGGGGGCCCGGACGAACCAATCGATAGTACCAGAGAGGGAGAAGGAGCAGATATACTTGTGATGAACGTGGAGTATGATGTTTCCGTCATCCGTGACATTTATAATGCCCTCAACAGGGAAGACCGAATCGAAGACGACATGGCCCTCCATGTCCACGAGCTGGAAGATCTGGGTTTCATGGGGGTAGATGATGGTGAGCCCGTTATAGGCCTTCTCCGGATCGTAGGAAGAGATCCATATCGTGAAGTCACAAGAGGCCGTCGCCAGCCCCATCAGGAGAAGGGCCGCGATTGCCAAACAAGCCCTGCTTCGGGTGTTATCTGTTTTTCTCGATCCCATCGGGGACATTATAACACAAGGACCCCCAAAAAGAAAAAACCAGACGACGAAGCAACTCCCAGTGCGAAACATGCCAATGTGCTCGGGGGATCGCTTCGTCGCTGGCGCTCCTCGCGACATCCCTCAATTGAGTCCGCGGCGGAGACGCGGTTTTGTTCTGCGCTAGATGGTGAGCCGGTTGATGAACTCGGTGAGCTGTTTGAGGTTGCGGCACTCCCGGACCTCGTCGCACTGCCTGACGTACCGGTTCATCATGGAATCGCCGTAATTCCAAAGACTTCGGCTCTCGGGATTGAGCCATATCAGGCGCCGGGCGCGATCCCGGATGCGCGCAAGGAATTGATCGCCGGGATAGAAAAAATTGTTTCTCCCGTCGCCGATCACGATGAAGGTGGTCTTTCGGTTCACCGCATCCATGTACTCTTCGCAGAACTGCTCCAGCACATTCCCATAATCTGTGTACCGGTTATATGGAATACCGGCATTGTGCAGGGCCTTCTCAATCGCTTCGCCGGCATCGCAGCGCTCGAACCACTGCGTGACTTCTCCGACCTGATCCACGAAGACGAAGCTGCGGACCTTGTCGAACTGATCCTGAAGGGAGTAGAGCAGATGAAGCATGAACCGGGAGGCGTTCCACACGGAGCTCGAAACATCGCACAGGGCCACGATCCTTGCCTTGGATTTGCGGCGCTTCCGGAAGGCCACCTCCATGGGGAGGCCGCCGTAGCGCATGCTCCTTCGAAGGGTCTGCTTCAGGTCGAACCGACCCTTCCTTCTGCGTCGCTGGCGCAGAGAGGATTCGTCCCTTATCTTTTTCACGAGCTCCCGGACCGCCTGCCGCATGGCCTGGATCTCCCAGGAGGTGAGGGCGCCGAAGGGCCTCTCCCAGAGCTCGGAAGGAAGCTCCCTGGACCGCAGGCGACGCATAAGGGCCTGGGTCTGGCGATCCACGTAGTTCCGGATCATCTCTGCCGCCCGATCGGTCGTCTCGGCGATCTCCCGGTCCAGCCGCTCTCGATCCGGGGCCGGAACACCTTCGGCCTCGAGGCGCGAGAGCAGATGAGCCGTCTCCTCCGACCAGCGATCCATCCCAAAGGCCCTTTGCATTCTCTGAACGAACAGGGCTCCCTGCAAGGGGTACTGCATTTCCTGGAGCCCCGCCTGGCGGCCCATCTCCGGCAGGGCCGCCGAAAGAGCTGGAATGCCTTGGAGCAGGAGCTGCCGGAACCAGGGAGAGAAGAGGCCGTTGGCCTGTTCGAATACGGCCTCTATGGACTCGGTGAGCCCTTCTTTGGCGGCCGGGGGAGAGATGGCCTCGTCCGGTGTCTCGAAGGCCTGGAAGCAGAGATCGAAGAGCCGCTCGAACTCTTCGAGATCCTCGCCCCGCTTGATCAGCGTGGCCTGCAGGAGGGCCTTGAACTGCTCTCTCCTCGCCAGCTCGATGTGCCCGAGTCCCTTCATACAGTCCACGACCTCTCCGGTGGAGACCCGGATGCCGCTTCCGCGAAGGATATTTATGAAATGGAGGATGTGGTTTTGCATTGATCTGAATTATCGCCCCTCGGGCGAACTGCCCTGGGGTTTGCACCCCAGGCTACATGACCTGACCCTTTCGGGATCAATTTGTTGATTTCATAACAAGTCAGACCTGTTATTTCGACCATCTCGCTCATGGATGTCATTTCGACCGCAGGGAGAAATCTTATCTTTTCAGATTGTGCCATCGGAAAGATTTCCTTCTCTCTGGGCCTCTGCGTCTCTGCGTCTCTGCGTTTAAACTCTTACTGTGTCCTTCACACCTCGTCCTGTGCGGGAGAAATGACGCTACCCATGTTTTCCAGGACGAGATCCCGGTCCGAGGGGTACTTGATCAGAGCGGAAAGGCTCGCCCGTACGACGTCCGGGCTCAGGCGGCCCGCATTGAGCAGCAGCAGGGCCCTGGCCCAGTCCAGTGTCTCGCCGATGCTGGGCGACTTCTTCAGATCCATACGGCGAATGGATTGGACCGCTTCCGTGACCTGACGCACGAGCGTTTCGTCCAGATCAGGGATTTTTTTCTCCAGTATCCTGGCCTCCCGATCGGGCGAGGGGAAATCCAGGAAGAGATAGAGACAGCGGCGCTTTAGCCCGTCGCTCAGCTCCCGGGTATTGTTGCTGGTCAGCACGACCTGCGGTATGTGGCGCGCTTTCAGGGTCCCGACCTCAGGAACGCTGACCTGAAAGTCACTGAGGATCTCGAGCAGAAAGGCCTCGAACTCCGGGTCCGCCTTGTCCACTTCGTCGATGAGAAGCACGGTGGGCTCGTCGGATAGTATGGCCTTCAAAAGTGGCCGGGGAACGATGAACCGGTCGGAGAAAAAGGCATCTTCTTCGGTGGCTATCTTATCGACCGCCTCCGAGAGAGTCCTGCATGCCTGGAGCGTTTCGGAAATCTTCTCCTTGAGGATCTGTGTATAGAGGAGCTGCTTAGCATACTCCCATTCATAGAGCGCCTTTGTCTCGTCCAGCCCCTCGTAGCACTGCATGCGGATCATGGAAAGGCCCTGGGAGGCGGCCAGGACCTTGGCCAGCTCGGTCTTGCCCACCCCGGCGGGGCCCTCGACCAGCAAGGGCTTTTTCAGCTGCAGGGCGAGATAGACCACGGTGGCCGTGTCACGACCGCTGACGTACTCCTGGGCATCAAATCGATCCATGATCTCTTGTGAGGATGTGAACATAAGATTTCTCCCTTCGGTCGAAATGACAAGAACGGGTAGTCGAGATGACGAATACGATTGATTCGACTTTTTACGTAACAATCACTTTTGTATTATGCCTCTCTGCCGGACAGGTCAGAAGGCCCCGGGCCCTCCCTCGCCAGCAGATCTTCGGCGATCCGGCCGAACTGGAGGTCCTGTAGCCGCCGGCCCACGTGCAATAGCCGTGCGTCCTGCAAGAGGATCGACAAAGAGGGATCCTTCTCGATTCGAGCTTTCTGAAAAAATCGCTCGAACCGCTCCCACCATTGATGCAGGAAGCTCCCCAGGAACAGGAGGCGCTCCGTCAGACGCCGGTCGAGGGAGCTCCGGCCGAGCACTTCACAGGCCGCTCCCTTTGCCACCTCCCGAAGCCCTTCGATCTGGACATGGAGCAGGGCCACCTCTCTTCGGACATCGTCGGCGAGTGCAATGGAGGCCTTTGCAGTGCCCTGCAGGACCCGGTCGAGTAGGAGCCTGAAATGGGCGGCCATGGCCGATGCGAGGAGAAAACGCTCCCAGACGAAGACGGCCCGGGAGATGCGAACATGGCCGGCGCCCAGCCCGTCAATGAGGTTCGCGGCGGGAACGGGGCAGTCCTCAAAGACCAGCTCCCCGTGAGGGGAGGTCTGCAGAAATCCCAGCTCCAATCGACTCTCACAACGAAAGCCGGATACAGGGGCCTCAACGAGAAAGGCCGAAATACCTTCCTTCCCGGGAGACGGCCCGGTGCGGGCCAGGACGATGATGCGATCCGCCTCCGGCCCGTTGGTTATAAAGGTCTTGCGACCGGTGATTAAATATGTCCCATTTCTTTTATCCGCCCGGGTACGCATCTTCACAGGGTTGGCTCCGGACCCTGGTTCCGATGCGGCCAGAGCGCCGATCCGATCGCCGAGAGCCAAGGCGGGAAGAGTTCTCTCCTTCTGCTCGTCTGTTCCAAACCGGGCGATCACGAGGGCGTGAATCAGGAGGTGGTCCAGCCAGGAGAGGCAGAGCCCCAAATCGTGCCCCCCGAAGATGAAGGCCTCGACCGCATCCACGAGATCCCCGGGTCCTTTGCCCGAGCCCCCGTGCTCCGGTGAAATGAGATAGCCGAAGAGACCCACCTCGCCCATCCTCTTCCAGAGATCTCTGGAGAACTCCCCCTTTTCGTACCGACGAAAAAGCGAGGAATAGACCTCTTCCCTGGCAAAGGCATAGATCCGATCTGTGTCCATTCCTGATATCCTTCCTGTACTTTTTGGTTGTGCAAAAACCCGGACCTGTCATTTCGACCGCAGGGAGAAATCTTATCTTTTAAACTCGTCTTTCAACTCGCTCAGCCACTCTATCCGATGCCGTACCTCCTCCAAGCCGAAGGCAAGGATGCGTATCCGAAAAGGATCCACTTGTCTCCTCTCCATCTTGACCAGTATCTCCTCGTAAGCAATCTCCTTCTTCCTCTGAATGGCTATCTGCTCATCCAGCTTCGGAAGGACCTCTTCCTGGCTCAAATGGTTGAAGAAGGTGCACTTTGTGAAAAAGGGATATCCCTGGATGAAATCGTAAAGAACTCCTTCCTCCTCATGTTGATCGGAGAGGAGCCAATCATTGAAGCGCTGTCTGCCTTCAGGAGTGATGTGCAGGATCTTTCGAGCCGGCCCTCTCTCCGGGACCTCCACCTCCCGGTCGATGAGCCCTTCCTTCTCCATCTTCGCCAGCTCCGTATAGAGCTGGCCTTCGTTGATGTTACGAAAATGACCCAGGCGATGGAGGACCTCCTTTCGCAGGCCGTACCCGTGGCTGGAGTTCTCGGCGAGGAGCCCGAGGAGAACATACCTCAATGACATTTTTTCCTCCTGGATAAATCTACATTGCTCTTAATGTATATTAATCTAAATCTAACATAGTGTCAAGCCTGCAGATGGTACTCGTTAGCCGGTTGTCTTGGCTTTCGGATTTATATACAGTCATGGACCATGGCAGGAAGCGGATATCTCCTCGGATATGACATAGGAAGCTCGTCTATCAAAGCGACGCTGATGGAGGCCGAGACCGGAGAGATCCTTGCATCTGCGTCCTCACCGAAAACCGAGCTCGAAATCATTGCCCATCGGCCCGGGTGGGCTGAGCAGCATCCCCGCATCTGGTGGGAGCATGTCGTCCGGACGACTGCCGAGATCGGGGCCCACGCGGAAATCGACCTGCATGATGTCGCGGCTATCGGCCTATCCTACCAGATGCACGGCCTCGTCCTCGTCGACGAAGATCAGCGGGTCCTGCGTCCCGCCATCATTTGGTGCGACAGCCGGGCCGTAGAGATCGGGGATGAGGCCTTCACCCGGATCGGCAGTGAAACGTGTCTGCGACGCTTGCTGAACTCCCCCGGTAACTTCACCGCCTCCAAGCTGAAATGGGTGGCGGAGAATGAGCCTGATCTGTTCCGGCGAATTCACAAGGTCATGCTCCCCGGCGATTACATCGCCATGAGAATGACCGGTGAAATCCGTACCACGCCTTCCGGCCTGTCCGAAGGAGTCCTGTGGGACTTTCAGGACCAGGGACCGGCGAACCTCCTGCTCGATCACTATGGATTTTCGACCGATATCATCCCGGAGGTGGTTCCGACTTTTTCAGATCAAGGCGGGCTGACCGGGAAAAGCGCAGAAGAGCTGGGATTGAAGCCCGGAACCAAGGTGTCCTATAGATCGGGCGACCAGCCGAACAATGCGCTCTCGCTCAAAGTCCTGCACCCCGGCGAAGTGGCGGCCACGGCAGGCACCTCCGGCGTCGTCTACGGGGTCGTGGACAGGCCGAGCTATGACTCAAAGTCCAGGGTCAACACCTTCGTCCACGTCAATTACGCAGAGGAGGAACCCAGGTACGGAATTCTCCTCTGTATCAACGGCACGGGAATTCTGAACCGCTGGCTCCGGCAGACCTGCATGACCGTAAAGGGAGAAGACCTTTCCTACGAGGAGATGAACCGGCTCGCCTCCGAGGCGCCCGCGGGGGCCGAAGGTCTTCTGATCCTTCCTTACGGCAACGGGGCCGAGCGAACTCTCGAGAATCGGCATATCGGTGCATCCATGCACGGCCTCGAATTCACCATCCACGGCAGATCCCACCTGCTGCGTGCCGCCCAGGAAGGGATCGTCTTCGCCCTGAATCACGGTCTCGAGATCATGCGGGCCATGGGAGTCCGTGGCGAGACCGTGAGAGCCGCAAAGGCGAACATGTTCCTGAGTACCCTGTTCACAAGGACCTTTGCCACGGTCACCGGTGCGCGCCTGGAGCTCTACAATACGGACGGTGCCCAGGGGGCCGCCCGGGGCGCCGGGATCGGGGCGGGCTTCTACGAGACCATCGAGGACGCTTTTGCCGGGCTGCAGACCGTAGAGGTCGTCGAGCCGGACTTAGCACTGGCCGCCGCTTATCAGGATGTATATGGCCGGTGGGCGGCCGTGCTGGAGAGCCGGCTGGGGACTGATCCCTGATAACTGCCCCCTGATCCCTTGCGGCTTTGCCGTATTAGAGCCTTTCATCGAAAGTGCTACGCTGCTTACTACTACAGCGACATTTCAATTTTAAGATTCTCCAATAATTCGAGGCGTTTT
>CAZFWM010000050.1:0-31319 GCA_964522545.1 uncultured Thermodesulfobacteriota bacterium | reverse complement strand
GGACCCACTACATACAAGATGTTGTACCATGCTGAGTCAACCGGATAGGCAGTAAAGAAGTTATGCGGAGGAATTAGTCGTCTTCTGATTTATCTGGATTTATAGGGGACCTTTTCCAGCTATGGCCGTCTTGTCTAGGTGTCCAATCAATTTTATCTAACTTCTCAGTTGTGACGATCTTCTTTTTGAGCTTTGGAGAAATGATATCGTCTGAGCCGGGTAAAACGTTTCCGGCGTCAATAAATTTTCGGACCTTATTATAGGCACGGGAGACTTTACTTTGATCCCAGGAACGGCCGGTCCTAGCCTTCATCTCTGTGGCTACTTCTTCTTGTGTTTTTTCTGTCATTATGCAGATGCGATAGGCTTGTATTTCGTGATCTTTGGGCTGTTTGATGCGAGTTTTTCTCCCTTTCTTAGGACTATCTGATTTTGCGCTTTGTATTTCAGGGCATGTATTCTCTGTTGGAGCGGAAATAATTTTTATTTTCTGCTTCCTGGTCGTGGCGGGATTTAGAGAAAATGATTTCAGTCTTTTCAATCCCGGACACTTTTTCTCAAATTTTTTAACATCATCGATATAAAAGTCTAAATATGGCAATCTATCTTTTATAGAAGAATCATTTTCATCAAATATGATCGGTTTGTCATGTGACAACTTCCTGTACGCTGGCAATCCATCTTTCATAAGATCCCAGAGCTGAACGCAGTCAATCTTCCATCTTCTCATTAACTTTGCGCCGCTTATCCAATCACTTGGCAATAACATCCCGCGCCTCCTGGTCGCGCTCCTGGGAAAGAAAACAAGGGAAGGCCGAGCCCAGGATCGCCCGGCCTTGTCGGGTGCGCATCCCTATCCCTTGCATACTTATTAGTTGCTCTGTGCCTTTTCTTCTGTTGTCGCTGCTGCCACCCGCGCAACCGCTTCAAAAGCCGCTCTGTGGCTCTCAGGAGCGAGATGACTGTACCTCTGCGTCATCACCGTAGTCTTGTGTCCGAGTGCTTTTCCGACCACGTACAAGGGCACTCCTGCCCCAACCGCCCAACTTGCATACGTGTGCCGAAGGGTGTGGAAGGTGATCCTCTCTCTTCGATCACTGACACCCGCATTCAAATTCAATTCGTCTGCAACCTCTTTGAAAATTTTGCTTGCCCAGGTGACGGGATCGACTTGGTTCGTTTCAAATATCTTATCTTCCGGTTTTCCTCTTTTTATTTCGTCGAGCACCTCTCGGATCGGATTGGTGATAAAGATAGGTCGAGAGCCGTGCTTTGTGTCGAAGACATGAATTATGTCGTGGGTGCGGTCCACGTTCGACCAGGTTATATTGAACACCTCGCCGAGACGCAGGCCACCGTAAAGAGAAAAGGTAGCTATTCCTCCAATTTGAGGGTTGCGTTCACGAAGTGCATTCAATATTTTCTCTGCTTCTTCGTGAGTGAGGAACCTTTGCCGGGCATTATCCAGCTTCGGGAACGATACGCCTTTGCAGGGATTATCGCCCTTCCAGAGATTCCACACAATCGCTTTATTGAACGCCTGCCTTACAATGCAAAGTACGTGCTTTACGGTCGCGTCACTTCGATCCTTATCGCGCATATCCTTTTTCAGCCGTTCCAGATCAAATGGGGTAATCCTATTGAGAGTCCTCTCAGCATATCGAGGCTTTAACCACTTATGATATCTTATAAAATCGCTTGAGTATGCTTTTTTATTTTCTTTCGCCCACGGAAGGTAGTTCTTTTCCATAAGTTCGCCGAAAGTCAATTGATCGGTCTTTCGCTCTTGTTTCGGCTTGTACTCGCCCGCTCGATCCTGTTCGAGGAGTTGGTGCCGTCGCCTTTGTGCTGCTTCTGGAGTCCAGCCTTCGGAGATCCAACCGCAGCGTTCCCATCGCAACTTTCCGGACTTGACCTCTTTAAATCCGACGTAGTAGCATTTGTCTGGGCGCTCTTTCCATTTTCGTTGTTTTGACTCTGAGTAATAGACTCCAACGAATTTTTTAGTAGCTTTTACGGTGGGCATGGGGTTCTCCTACGGATCGAGAGGTAAGATCGTTTGTGTTGCTTGGGTAACCTCTGGGTAACCTGTGTGTGGGTTTTCGTGTCCAGACAAAAAGAGACATATACTGAAGGTAACCCAATAAACACCTAATGTCAAGAGGGTTTTGTCGCTTTAGATCCCTTGGTGTCGACTAGGGTCTTATTGCCTGAAAGGGACTTAAAATCCCTCGGAGGTTCCCTCCGTGCCGGTTCGAGTCCGGCCCCAGGCATCAATAAAATAAAATAGTTTGGCGAGGGATAGGTCAGGTGACGTATCCCTTTTTTTTCGTCATAACGACAAGTTCGACTGCCTGGAAGGTGACGCCGGCTTGCTTCTTCGGGTATAATTGTGATGAGTGGAGTTGCAAATGAGATCACGGTTTCTGAGAACCAAGAAGCGCAGGATCGGGACGTGGCCGGCCAACGCAAATTCTCCTGAGGATCTCGCGGAACGGGTCGAGTAGCTCGGGAGCCCCGAACATAAGGACCACCCAAGTCCGGCAGGTCCTCCACTCTTGCTGTCAGATGCCACTCCGTGTGAGGTGCACATGACTCGTAATGCGGATCGAAACACCGAGGCTCTCCTGGAGGGCATCCGGAGGATGTGCGTGAGCGCGATCTTTGAAGGGGATTACCACCCGGCGATCTCCTGGCCGAGGTAAAGGCCGTCCATGGCAAGAATCCGGAGGGCGTGTGAATTCCAAGCTTCCCATCAACCTCGAAGACCTGCTGCGGCAACGTACCGTGGAGGGTGAGCGCATAGAGTACAAAACAGGATGGAACCCGGATGCCACCATCCGTACGCTCTGCGCCTTTGCCAACGACTTCGAGAACCTCGGGGGCGGATACGTCGTCATCGGCCAGGAGTGTGACGACGCGGGACGGCCCGTCTTTCCGCCGAGAGGGATCGATGAGGATCAGCTCGACCGAATCCAGCGCGAGCTGTTGCAGTACTGCAATCAGATTCAGCCGCCTTACTTTCCCATGTTCTGCCTGGAGCAGATCGAGGGCAGAACCCTCATCGTCCTCTGGGCACCGGGCGGGGAAACCCGACCCTACAAGGCCCCCAGAGCGGTCATGGCAAAGAAGAAAGATCGCCGCTACTTTATCCGGCGCTACTCCAGCACCGTCGAGGCCAAAGGCGAAGACGAGCGTGAGCTGATCAGCCTCACAGCCACCGTCCCTTTCGATGACCGCCCCAACCAACGCACGAAGGTGGATGACATCTCCATCCGCTTGATGACGGACTTCCTGCGCGAGGTGGGCAGCGGCCTGGCCGAGGAGGCACCCGACCTGTCGGCTGAAGCCCTGGGCCGGCAGATGAACGTGGTGAGCGGGCCGGTAGAGGCGCCGATGCCCAGGAATGTGGGGTTGCTCTTCTTCAACGAGGAGCCAAGGCGCTTTTTCCCGGCAACCCAGATCGACGTGGTCTACTTTCCCGAGGGGGCGGGTGGCGACCAGTTTGAGGAGAAGATCTTTGTGGGGCCCCTATCCCGGATCACCCGCGACGCGATCTCCTTTATCGAGCGCAATTACCTGAAAGAGACGGTCATAAAGCACCCGGACCGCCCGGAAGCGGAGCGACTCTGGAACTTCCCCCTGGCGGCCATCGAAGAGGCCGTGGTCAATGCGGTTTACCATCGGTCGTACGAGATTCGCGAGCCCGTCGAAGTGCGCATCACCGGTGAAGACCTGGTGGTCTTGAGCTTCCCAGGGCCGGACCGCTCCATCAAGATGGATGACCTACGCGCGGGGCGTGCCGTGAGCCGCCGCTACCGCAATCGCCGCATCGGCGAGTTCCTGAAGGAGCTGGACCTCACGGAGGGCCGCTCCACAGGGATCACCAAGATACTCAAGGGGATGGCGGACAACGGGTCACCGCCGCCCGAGTTCGAGACGGACGAAGACCGCAGCTACTTTCTGATTCGCCTGCCGGTTCATGAGCGGGCAGCCGTGACTCAGGCTGAGAACCAAGTCACCCCCCAAGTCACCCCCCAAGTCACCCCCCAAGTCCAACGTCTGCTTCAAGCGTGCTCCGGTGAGCTTGGCAGAGACGAATTGCAGGCACGTGTCGGTCTTACTGACCGAAAATATTTTCGTACGGGATTCCTGCGTCCGGCCTTAGATCAAGGCCTCATCGAAATGACCATCCCCGACAAGCCGCGCAGCAGCAAACAGAAGTACCGCCTGACCGACAAAGGGCGGTGGTGGCTGGACGAACACGGAGGGGCCGAATGAAGGCAGAACAGGTCGACAACTATCTTGACACCCGCCGACAGAGACGCCCTGGTGGACTAGCCGGACACTATCACTGAGGAGGCAGAGGCATGAGCAGCATCCACGATACCTCCCGCGGCGAGATTGTGCTCTACCAAACCCCGGAGGGCACGGTGGAGCTGGATGTGCGCTTGGAGCGGGAGAGCCTCTGGCTGAGCCTGAACCAGATCTCGGCCCTGTTCGAGCGGGACAAATCCGTGATTTCGCGGCACTTGCGTAACGTTTTCAAGGAAGGGGAGCTGGAGCGTGAGGCAACTGTTGCAAAAAATGCAACGGTTCAAATCGAAGGCGAGCGTCAGGTCACCCGGGAGGTCGAGTTCTACAACCTCGACGCTATCCTCTCCGTCGGCTACCGCGTAAACTCCAAACGCGGCACTCAGTTCCGCATCTGGGCCAGCCGGGTGCTGCGCGACCACATCCTTCGGGGCTACACGGTCAACCAGGCCCGTCTAAAGGACCTGAACCAGGCGGTGAAGCTCATTGCCGACACGGCCCGCCGCCGCGATCTCTCCGGCGACGAGGCCAGGGCCCTGCTGGCGGTCGTCGGCGACTACAACCGCGCCATGGAGCTGCTCGACGACTACGACCACCAGAGAGTGGGAAAGCCCCCGGCGCGTGGGGCGGTTACCCACCCCCTCGAATACGATGAAGCCCTGCGCATCGTGGAGCAGCTGCGCTCACGCTTTGCCGAGTCGGCGGTCTTCGGCGTGGAGAAGGACAAGGGGCTCGATAGCGCCCTGGGCGCGATCATGCAGACGGTCGGCGGCGAGGACGTCTATCCGAGCCTGGAGGAGAAAGCGGCTCACCTGCTCTACTTCCTGGTCAAGAACCACGCCTTTGTGGATGGGAACAAGCGGATCGCCGCAGCTCTGTTCCTCTGGTTTATGGAGCGCAACGGTGCGTTGGTCGCAGCCGACGGAAGGGCTCTCCTGTCTAACGCCACCCTGGTGGCCATGACCTTGATGATCGCCGAGAGCCGGCCCGAGGAGAAGGACGTCCTCGTGCGTATCGTGACCCACTTGTTATGTGATGGAGAATCCACATGCCCACCGACACCTCGGAGCGCGACCTTGAACGGCTGATCTGCACGGCGCTGACCGGCCATGCCTGCGACCCGCCGAGGGCGGGCGAGGTGGCCGAACCTCAGCCGGGATACGGCGGCGTGGGCTGGACCTGCGGCAACCCGAACGACTACGACAAGGCATTGCAGCGCGTGATGACGGCCGTGCTCAAGGACGATACAGAGCTCTTCAAGCAGTTCATGGACAACGAGTCATTCCGGCGGTGGATGACGGACACGGTGTTCGGGCTGACCTATGAGTCACTTTCTCGTTAGATACGCCTTCCTGGTATGCTGGCTGCTGATCTGGCCCGGTGTTGTTAGGACGGCGGAAAAATCCGCTCCGGCGATCGCCGTTACTGTCGATGATCTTCCCTTTGTAGGTCCTGTCGGCCAGACCGACAGCCGGGAGGTGGCCACCGACCGGATCCTGGCGGCGCTGGTTCGGCACAAGGCTCCGGCCACGGGATTCGTTGTGGCCGGTCGGGTTCCTCCGGAGGCTCCGATTCTTCGAAGATGGCTGCGGGCCGGATTCGAGCTGGGCAATCACTCCAACACGCATCCCAATCTGAATGAGATCTCTCTGGAAGAATTTGAGAATGAGGTGATCACGTGCTCCAGGCTACTCAAGAAAATTACCGGGAAGTCGCCGCGTTTTTTCCGGTACCCCATGCTTCAACAGGGATCCACTGTGGAGAGGAGGGACGGAGCCCGGGCGATCCTGGAGAGGTTGATCCTGCGAACAGCGCATGTCTCGGTGGACACGGGAGAGTACGTCCTGGTCAAACCCTATGTGGCGGCGCTTCGTGCGGGTAACTCGACACGGGCGAAAGAGATCGGACGGGCTTACCTGGAGCACCTGATCACCGCGGTCCGCCACTACCGGGAGGTGGCCCGGAGCCGGACCGGTCGGGAGGTGAACCATATCCTGCTCCTCCACGCCAACGCCCTGGCCGCGGACTACCTGGACGATCTCTTGGAAGCGCTAAAATCCGAAGGTCTTCGGTTTATTACCTTGGAGCAGGCTTTGGCGGACCCGGTCTACAGTCGTAAGGACGATTACGTCGGCCGGATCGGGCTCTCCTGGCTGTACCGGTTCGAACCGGCCATGGATGAAGCCTGGGCGTGGGACAATCAGCAGGTCAAGGAGCTGCAGGAAAGATAGCGTTTGATTTTGCAGTTTGCACAAATTTATTTCGCAACGCTCTTCAATGAGCCCCACGATGTGCCGCGTGCGTGGCTTGCGTAGAATACGGTGACCGCCACCACGATATAAACCGCAACCGGCAGAATGCCGGATTCTCCGAGCACCTGCTCGGAGCCGGCACCGAATACCTTGGGGAAGATGCCTTGCGAGAGGGTGTTGTGGATCGAGTGGAACCAGGCCGCCAGCCAGATGCTGCCGAACCGGTAGGTGCACCACGTCCAGAGCGGTGTGGCTCCCAGCTTGAGCCCGAAGAAGAGTGCGATCGTCACCGCGGCCGAGTCGCCCCCCAGGTAGCCGGCGAGCACGATGATGGGGATGTGAAAAAGGGTCTCCACCACGATGACGATTAGAAGCGAGCCCCTTACTCCCGCCTGATCGAGCCGGGGTTGCATGTAGCCGCGCCAGCCCAGCTCCTCGCCCATTGCGCCGATCATGCCGAGCAAGGTGCCGATGATGGAGTTCATCGCCACGTTGATGGCGATCGAACCGGCGCCCGACCAGACCGGCGCTTGCTGTTCGGCGCCGAAAATCCAGGCCAGAGTATAGGCGGCTGCGTAGATGCCGAGAACGAAGCCGAGGGGGACCAGGACGACGGCGGCCCGGGGCCTTCCCCATCGCCCGAGGGGCAGCGGCGCTTGCCATCCTCGATCGACCGTGCGCACCACGATGAGCCGCGCCAGGGCCGGGATCCACATGGCGGCGATGATGACGACCGGTCCGATGCCCGAGCCCATCTCGATGCCGGCCAGCCTCATGATCATCACCACGGCGAGCATGAGCAGCAAGGCGGCCAGACAATAGACCAGGATTCCTTTTTTGGCGGTGTCGGTACTCATTGGAAGGTGACCTGCTCCAGTAGATGCTTGTCTTGACTATGATTACTCAGATGACTTATGAATGCAACCGAGCGTGAGAAGGAGGCAAGAGTGGAGGATCCGGTTGCGCTGGTTTTTTACCCCGTGGAGGAAGAGTCCGACTTCTCGTCCCGCCTGGTCGATTTCCTGAAGAACCTGGAGAAGGAGTCGAAGGGCGCCCTGAAGTTGACGATCGAGACCGAGGGGCCGCTGCCCGGGAAGCCGGGCTTTACCATTTCTCACAAGGGGCGCCGGAATATCCACTACATGGCGCTGCCCGAAGGGCCTGAGGCGCCTCCTTTCAGGGAAGCGCTTTTCGGCATGATCCAGGACGAATCCGGGTCCGATGAAGAATGGGCCGGGAAGCTGAAGGCCCTTGAAGAGCCTGCCGAGGTCCTCGTCTTCATGGCTCCCACCTGTCCCCACTGCCCGAGCTCGGTCGGTGCGGCCATCCGGATTGCCCTGGTCAGCTCAAAAGTGAATACAACGATAATCGATGCGCAGCAGTTCCCTGATCTGTCCAGGCGGTTCGGCGTTCGCTCGGTTCCCGTGACAGTACTGGACCGGGGACTCTCCACGGTCGGTATCGTGAAAGAGGAAGACCTTATCGAGCAGATACTGTCCCGGGGGAGTGAGGCCTTTGAGCAGAAAATGTTTACTTCACTCATCGAGCTGGGCCGCTTTGATGCTGCTGCCCGGGCAATGAAAGAAGGCCGTGGAGCGCAATGCTTTTTGGAGGCATGGAAGGGGAGCACCACATCTCTAAGGATCGGGCTCTTGCTGGCATCGGAAGAGGCCTTGGAGGATGACAGTGCGGCTATGGACGGCCTGGTTCCGGGCCTGCTCCCATTTCTGGACTCGGAGGATGCCACGATGCGCGGCGATACAGCCGATCTCCTGGGACGAATCGGACACACGTCGGCCGTGGAAAAGATCGCGGAGCTCCTCGACGATCCGAATCCGGACGTCGCCGAGATTGCATCTGAAGTCCTGGACGAAATCCGGACCGGCGGCAAATCCTAAAGGGGAATCATGACGGACTTCAATAAACCAATCGTTCTGGGATCTTCCGGAATCAAGGCCTCGCGGATGGGGATCGGTGCGGATGCGGGCATCTCGGCCAAGGCGCTCGAATGGGCCTTTGAGCGGGGGATCAACTATTTCTACTGGGGATCGAGACGGCTCCGGGGCATGAAGGAGGCGATCCGGAACCTCGCTCCCCAATTCCGGGACGAAATGGTCATTGTCCTTCAGACCTATGACTATACTGGACTTGCCCTCGAATCGATGTTTACCCGGGGCCTCAGGCAGTTGAAGATCGATCACGCGGACGCCTTCATCCTCGGCATGCGAAACAAGCCGGTCCCGGAGCGCATCATGGAGAAGGCCCTTTCCCTGAAGGAGCGGGGCCTTGTCCGGCACCTGTGCGTGAGCGCCCACAACCGGTCGACCTACCGGAGTCACCTGGACCGGGGCGTCTTCGATCTCATTATGGTCCGCTACAACGCGGCCCACCGGGGCGCGGAGACAGAGGTGTTTCCCCTGCTCCCGAAAGAGGATCGGCCCGGCGTGATCTGTTACAATTCCACACGGTGGGGGCATCTTTTCGATCCGGACTGGATGCCGGAAGGGGAGAGGACGCCGTGCACGACGGACCTCTACCGGTATGTACTGTCCAACCCGAACATCGATATGGTGCTCACCGCGCCCCAGAACTTCGAGCAGCTCGAAGAGAACATGAAAGCACTGGAACTGGGCCCGATCACGGAAGAGGAGAGGCGCTGGCTCGAGGGGATCGGAGACCACGTGCACGGCTTCAGCCCCAGCACGAACTTCGACTTCGTGTTCCAAGGGTTCGGGAGAAAGAGGAAATGATGAAATCGGTCACATGTGCTGTTACGGCAGGACTTGTCTTCCTGGCCCTCTCTGCCGGTCCGACACTCGCGGCCACGATTCGCGTTCCATCGGATCAGCCGACGATCCAGGCGGGAATCGATGCGGCCGCCGAGGGGGACATTGTCCTTGTGTCTCCCGGCACCTTTTTTGAGAACATCGACTTCCTGGGCAAGGCGATAATCCTTCGGAGCCTGCAGGGAGCGGACGTGACGATCATCGATGGGAATCAGGCAGGCTCAGTGGTGACGTTCAGCAGCGGCGAGACCGCCCATGCCGCCATCGACGCCTTCACGATTTGCAATGGGGATGCCGTCCTGGGCGGCGGGATCTACTGCAACGGGGCCTCCCCGACCATCGCGAGCTGCATGATCTCTGGGAATGTCGCAGCCGGCGCTGGAGGGGGCGCCTTCTGCGAGGAATCCGCTCCGGCCTTTCTTGGTTGTACGGTCGCGGGAAACAGTACGGTGAACAATGGGGGAGGGCTTTTCTTCTTTGAATCCTCACCCACGATTATAGGATGCACTATTTCGGCAAACAGCACCGGCTCCAGGGACGGCGGAGGGATCTACGGCTCCGAATCCTCCCTGACGATCGCGAACAGCACGATCTCGGACAATATGGCCGTGCGAAACGGCGGCGGGCTCTGTTTCTTCGACTCCCCATTCTCGACGATTGTAAACAGCACGATCTCAGGAAACAACGCTGAAAACGGCGGCGGGATTTATTGCTCCATCTATTCTTCCCCGACCGTGACGAACTGCATTCTCTGGGGCGATGATGCTTCTTCCGGAGGCCCCGAGATCGCCCTCTCCTTCGGGTCGAACCTCACGATTCGATACAGCGATGTCCGGGGCGGCGAAGGGAGTGCCCATGTCGATCCGGGTTCTGTGTTGAGTTGGGAGGAGGGGAACATCGACTCCGCCCCTCTCTTCGCCGGGGGAGGCGACTACCACCTGCGATCCGGCTCTCCGTGCATCGACGCGGGCACGGATGCCGGAGTCTATGCCGACATCGATGGCGATGAGAGACCCTATGGACCGGGCTTCGACATGGGATCCGATGAATATGTCGGCCCCTACTGGACGCTCGATTTGGATGTGTCCTACGATGCGGGAATGCTCAGCCTGGACTTCACCCTTGGGGCGCCCGAACCGGCAATCTGGTCGGCCTACCTGATCTTTACGGAGCCGACCGTTGGGGTTGTCAGCCTGTGGAGTTTTCCAGTTCCGGCCCTGGTTCCCCCGGCCCAGGTTCCCCTCGACTTTCCTTTCCCGAGCTTAGGATTGCTGGGGATCTACTCTCACCTCTCTACGGGAGAGGGCCCGCAGGCCTCTGAGCTCGAATGGATCTTTACCGGCCGCTAACTCCCAACGAAAAGAAAGCCCCCGCGGGGAAATCGCGCGGGGGCCATGAATGACGGGTCGTTGAGATCGTCACTTCTTATTGAGTCGGCATACACAGGTAAGAGCGCAATGAAAATCCTTTGCGTTTTTGCCTTGCGGCCCGGAATATGATAAAATCAACGATCCTTGTCCGTAAGCCAGTTCTGATTGATTGAGAGACATCCAAAGGAGAGGAATATGAGAAAGATCACCAGCTCTGTTATTTTCGCACTTCTACTGTTCTTCGTCGGCGCTCCATGTGCGGTCGCCGACGATGCGGATTTTACACTCGACCTGGTTGCCTCCTACGGAGAGGGCACGTTCAGCCTCGACTTTACGCTGGGCACGCCCGAGGCGTGCACGTGGGTGAACTACCTGATCCTGACATCCCCGAGCGTCCAGGTCATTCCTCTGTGGTCAGTCCCTTTACCGGTCATCGATCCGCCCATTGTCGTCCCGGTGGCATTCCCCTTCCCCAGCCTGGGAACGGTGGGTTTCTGGACCGGCCTGTTCACCGGGGAGGGTGCAGAGGTCGTTGTGTTCGAGTGGATCGATACGGGTGAGCAGTCCCTCGGATCGGAGACCGAGCTCGCGGGCCGCTCCCTGGGCGACTACCCCTTTTTCGAGTACGTCAGGGCGATCAATTCGAATGAATCGGTCAAGGTGGCGATCGATCCCACCCGATTCCCGGAAATCAGTGGTCAGACCTGCGATGTCTACATCGTGGAGGCCAAGACGGCACTGGAATGGGACTTCGACCCGTCCCTGACGGACGTCAGGCCCGGGGGACCGCAGACCCGGACATTCCTCGGGACAACGATCCAGGACAACACTTTCACCGTGGCCCTCGCCGGGCAGCTCGACAGCGACGCCGGCATCGGGCTGGGCGTGGGCTACGACGTGGTCCTCGACTGTGACCGGGACGGTGAGCTCGGCGATGCGGACTACAGCGACGGCTCAGGCGACGAGGCCGGGTTCTACAGCGTTCACGATACGACCCTGTCGGGCCCGCTGTCCGTGAGGGAGGTTACTTACAGCGGCGGATCGTGGCTCGACCAAAATACTTACTATCCCACCAACATCGCCACCATGGGCGAGCTCCCGCTGATCGTCGTGAGCCACGGCAACGGCCACAACTACCGGTGGTACGATCACATCGGCTATCACATGGCCTCCTATGGCTACATCGTGATGAGCCACTCCAACAACACCGGACCCGGCATCGAGACCGCCTCCACCACGACCCTGACGAACACGGACTACATCATAGGCAACCAGGCCTCGATACAGGGAGGAGCGCTCAATGGGCACATCGATTCGAGCCGCATCACCTGGATCGGCCACAGCCGGGGCGGCGAAGGTGTCGTGCGGGCTCACACCCGCGTGCGCACAGGCTCCTACAATCCGTCCCACTTCGACATCGACGACGTCGCCCTCGTGAGCAGCATCGCCCCGGTGACCCACCTCTCCCCGGCGTCCTCATCCACGCCGCACGATGTGAACTACCACATCTTCATCGCGGCTGCGGATGACGATGTGACCGGCTCCCCCTCGTCCGGGAGCTCAAAGCCGATGGCCATTTACGAGCGGAGCTCCGGCAACAAGCAGATGCACTACGTCCAAGGGGCGGGACACGGCGACTTCCACGACGGCGGCGGGTCGTCGGTCGCGGACGGCCCCGCCCTGATCGGCCGATCCACGACCCACAAGGTCGTAAAGGGGTACTACCTGCCCCTGATTCAGCTCTACGTGGACGGCAATGCCGCGGCCAAGGACTTCTTCACTCGCATGTACGAGCGGTTCCATCCCATCGGCATCCCCCAGAATGTGATCATCGCGAACATGTACCGAGACGCCGTAGCGGCGGGGAATCTCGTCATCGACGACTACGAGACCCAGACCTCGACCACCATGAGCAGCTCCTTCGGGACAGTGACCTACGACGTGCAGCACCTCGGCGAAGTGGTCATGAAAGATACGGACGGCTCCTTTGCCTGGACCGGCTCTCAGCCGGAGAACGGAATGACCTATGCCCGGTACAGCGACGAGAGCCCGCGATGCGCGGTCTTCGACTGGTCCCTGTCCGGAGGCTCTCGCTACTATGAGCTGGGACTGAACCAGACCCATCAGTATTTCTCGGACAAGGCCTTCCTCTCCTTCCGCGCCTGCCAGGGGACGCGGCACACGGAGACGGATGCTCTTGACAGCCCGCTAAGCTTTACAGTATCGCTCAGGGACGGCTCAGGCACCACCAGCTCGATCCCCTTCGAGAGCTACGGCCGGATCACGCGGACTTACCAACGCACCGGCTACGGAAGCGGCGCGGGCTGGGCTAACGAGTTCAACACGGTTCGGATCCGCGTGGCCGACTTCGAGGTCAACGAGTCCGGGATCAACCTGGCCGCCATCGTGGCGGTCCGATTCGACTTCGGCTCGTCCTTTGGATCGAGCCGGGGCCGAATCGGTATCGACGACATCGAGGTCACTCTTGAGTAATAGGGAAGAATCTCACACAAAGACACAAAGCCACGAAGAAATAAAAAAAACTTTGTGATCTTTGCGGCTTTGTGTGGGAAAAATAGATTGCGGCTCGACCGCGTTAGCCGCACAAGGAATGAAATGTACGAAATAGTCATCCGCACTCGCTTCAGCGCCGCCCACTCGCTCAGGGGCTATCCGGGAGATTGCGCCAGACCGCACGGTCATAACTGGGCCGTCGAGGTGGCGGTCCGCTGCCCGGAGCTCGACGATCTGGGAATCGGGATCGATTTCAAAAAACTGCGCAGGCTGACCGACGTGGCCGCAAGCGAGCTCGACCACCGCGACCTCAACACGATCGCACCTTTCGATGCAATCAATCCGACATCCGAGAACATTGCTTCCTATTTCTTCCGGAATCTCTCAGAGCGCCTTGCCGGCAGAGGGGTGACGATCTCACGGGTTACGGTGTCCGAGGCGCAGGACTCAGAGGTCACCTACTGGGAGGATGAAGCGGTCCGATCCGGGGCCTGAAGCCGGCTGCCGCTTTTTCGGGGATTTTCGTGATCGCCTCGTTTGACTAATTTTACATATAAAAATAAGATGGTTTTATTACCATGCCGGAGGGAGGGGGAATGCATTGGAGTATAGTTTGCGATGCGAGAAAGAATCTGTCCTCGCTGCCGGAGCCACAGAGTCAGCCGGTCGAGGGTCAACGGTCTTGAGCGAAAGCTGAAAAGGATCATGCGCCCCTACCGCTGCCTGGACTGTCATCAGCGATTTTTTAAATATTTTTGGCCTCCCTTGCCAAAGCACTGGAATTAGTGCCTGCCGGGAGTGGGTGAACTCAGTACGCCGGGTAGGATGGCTGCCCGGTATTTTTTCGGCATACTGCGGATCATGTGAAGTTGATCTGGCCCAAGGGCCGGATCTTATTTTTTTTGCGCGGCGGACGCCGGAACTGTATCGATATTATGGATTCACTGCTGATACGAGGAGCCCGTGCCTTCGACCCGGCTCGGAAGCTCGACGCCGTGCGCGACGTATTGATCTCCGGCGGCCGGATCGTCCGTGTCGAAGGACGAATCGAACCGGATGGGAAAGGCAAAGCCGGAGAGGTGGTGTCCGGGGAGGGACTGCTCCTCGTTCCCGGGTTGATCGACATACACGTCCACCTGCGCGAGCCGGGCGGCGAGCACAAGGAGACCATCGAGACCGGCTGCCGTGCAGCCGCGGCGGGAGGTTTCGCCGCCGTGCTCTGCATGCCGAACACACGTCCGGTCAATGATGATCCCTCGATCACCCGGTTCATACTGGAGCGGGCAGCCCGGGCCTGTGGAGTCAGGGTCCTTCCCGTGGCCGCCATAACCCGCGGGCTGCAGGGTGAGAGTCTCACCGATTTCGAGGCCCTCAAAGAGGCCGGCGCCGTCTCGATCTCGGACGACGGCCGGCCCGTGAGCGACGGCAAATTGATGAAGGAAGCCCTGGAGCGTGCAGGGCGTATGGGGATGCCGGTGATCGCCCACTGTGAGGACTCCGGACTTGCAGCGGGTGGAGCCATCCATGAGGGGGAGGTATCCCGGGCCCTGGGCGTGCCCGGCATCCCGGCTTCGGCGGAGGATAACGCGGTGGCCCGCGACGTCGCCCTGGCGGAGCGTACGGGGGCCCCTCTCCACATCGCCCATGTGAGCACGGCCGGCAGCGTGAGGATCATCCGGGAGGCAAAGGAGCGCGGCGCGCCCGTCTCCGCCGAGGCGACGCCCCATCACTTCACTCTCTCGGACCGGGCCGTGAGAGTATCAGGGGCCGACGCGAAGATGAACCCTCCCCTGCGGGGGGACGAAGATGTAGAGGCCCTTCGCGAGGCGCTGCGCGACGGAACCATCGACGCCATCGCAAGCGACCACGCCCCGCACAGCCCGGCCGAGAAGGCGGCTGGACTGATCGAGGCCCCCTTCGGGGTGATCGGCCTGGAGACCACCCTGCCGCTGACCATGAAGCTCGTTCACGATGGGGTCATCTCCCTGTCCAGGGCCATCACCCTCCTGGCGGTGAACCCCTACCGGGTAGCCGGGCTCGCGCCCCCCTCGATCCGACCCGGCTCTCCGGCGGATCTCACACTGATCGACATGGACTCGCCCGTGTCCATCGATCCGGACCGTTTCCTTTCGAAGAGCAGAAACACACCGTTTCGGGGCTGGACCCTGAAGGGTCGGGCCGTCATCACGGTGGTGTCGGGAAAGATCGTCTTTAGACGGAACAAGGAGGAACATCATTGAGAGTTCAGCGAGAGCCAATGACGAAGAATGGATTCGATCAGCTCACAAAAGAGCTCAAACAGATAAAAGCAGTAGATCGCCCGCAAGTGGTGCAAGAGATCGAGGAGGCACGGGCCCATGGGGACCTCTCCGAGAACGCCGAGTACGAGGCCGCCAAGGAGAAACAGGCCCTCATCCAGAGAAGGATCGCCGAGATCGAAGACAAGCTCGCCAGGGCCGACGTGATCGACCCGGCCCGGCAGGGGGACTCGGGCAAGGTGATATTCGGGGCCACCGTGATACTCCTGGAAGAGGAGGATGAGACCGAGAAGCGCTATCAGATCGTCGGGGAGGATGAGGCCGATATTCGGGCCGGAAAAATATCCGTCCACTCTCCGGTGGCCAGGGCGGTCATCGGAAAAGAGGTCGGAGACGAGGTGAAGATCCGGACTCCCGGCGGCGAGCGCTACTATGAGATCCTCGATGTTCTCTTTTAGCTTGATGGCATAGGGAATCCAATTTTTTCCGTCGGAAAAGCTTTAACGCAAAGGCGCAAAGAGAAGATAAGCAAAAGGGAATATGGAAAAAAATATGGATGTTGCGAGGAGCGGAGCCCCGAAGTCGAAGATTGCGAGGCACGAAGTGCCGAAGCAACCCCCTGTGCTTAGTATGCCGCCTTGGTGCTCAGTGGATTGCTTCGTCGCTGTCGCTCCTCGCAAGGACCCTCAATTAAGTCCATTTGAATCGATCAATTAATATTCCTTAGCGTCTTAGCGTCTTTGCGTTTAACTTCTGGGAGTAAAGGTCCGCCCGGATGGCGATAAATGCAGTTTAACTCTCGAGAGAGAGGTGATCCGGGTCAAGAGGTTTGAGATGATCCTCGTTCTCTTAAAGCTTGCTCTCTGGGCCTTGGCCCTGATCGGGCTCTATGTCGCCGTGGGCGCCCTGTGGGCCCGTTATTACCATGCCGAGCTCGATGTAGACGAGGTGCATTATGCGACCACCTCCGACGGTTGGAAGGTTGCTCTGCACCGATACCTCCCGAGCAGCCGTGAAGAGAACAGGAGGCCGATTGTACTCTGTCACGGGCTGGGCGCGAACCGACATAACTTCGACCTGGGCCGGGGGCCGTCCCTGGCCCGCTACCTGCGCGAGCGGGGCCATGACGTATGGGTTCTCGAGCTCCGCGGCGCCGGGTGCAGCTCGAGGCCCCGGTGGTTTAATGGCCGGCGCTATACGTGGAACTTCGACGATTTCATAGAGCGCGACATCCCGGCCGCCCTCGACCTGGTGCGGAGGAAGACGGGAATCGGCCAGGTGAACTGGGTCGGCCACAGCATGGGCGGGCTCGTAATGTACGCCTTCCTCCAGGAACAGGGGCACGAGGCGATCGCATCGGCCGTGGCGGTCTCGAGCCCGGGGCTCTTCAGGACCCTGGGTCCGATCCGGCCCATCCACCGCCTGCTCAAGGCGCTCCTCGTCTTTCCGGCCATCCACTTCGAGGTCCTTGCGCGAGGCGTGGCGCCCCTCGCCGGGAGATCGAGGTTCGTCCTCCACATGTCGGGCAACAATCCCGAGACCCTGAAGGGCCTATCGGTACGCCTCATCATGGCAAACCTCGCCACAGACATCCCGCGACCTCTTCCCCGGCAGTTCGTGGACTGGGGCGAGTCCGGCGACATCCGCACGGCGGACCGCCGCCGCTCCTACCGGGACGGCTTCGGCCGGGTCCGGACGCCGATGCTCTTCCTCGCCGGATCGATCGACGCCCTGGCGCCGCCTGCCAGCGTTCGCTATGCGTACGACAGGGTGGGATCAGAGGAGAAGGAGTTTCGCGAGTTCGGCAGGACCCACGGCGACTCCGTAGACTATGGCCACGGGGACATCTTGCTCGGGAGTCATGCAGAGGAGGAAGTCTTTCCCGTCATCGAGGCCTGGCTGAGGGATCATTAAAAGAGCTTGCGGCTGTCCAGCATCAGGGTGACGGGACCGTCGTTGGCGAGCTCGACGGACATCATGGCGCGGAATTCACCGGTGGCTACTGTAAGCCCTGTTTTGCGGCTCGCTGAGACGAAGTGATCGTAGAGTCTCTCGGCCAGGTCAGGGGAGGCGGCATCGCTAAAGGATGGGCGCCGGCCTTTGCGGCAGTCACCGAACAGTGTGAATTGGGAGACCACCATCAAATCTCCGCCGACATCTTCGAGGGATAAGTTGAACTTCCCTGCCTCATCCTTGAAGATACGCAGGCCCACGATCTTCTCCAGCAGATAATCGGCGTCACGTTCCTCATCGTCGCGCGCCACGCCGAGCAGCACGACAAGACCGAGGCCGATCGAGCCCAGGACCTTTCCCTCGACGCTGACGCTCGCGCGGCTGACGCGCTGTATCACGGCCCTCATGGATCTCCCTTTTTGCCCTTGCCGCTGCCCTGGCTGCGCAGGCTGTAACGGCACCCACAGCTGCGCTGTCGGTAGAGTCCGTAGCGGTGAGAGAGCTCAACGCTCTTTCGAAAACCGTTGTGCTTTTTGAAATCGGCTTGATAATAGCCTACGTGATAGGCCTGAGCCAGATGGTCCCCTATGGAATTTATGCGCTGGGCATCCTTGTGGGGGCTCACGCTCAGGGTGGTGGTGAATATGGGAAACCCTCGGTCCCGGGCCTCCCGGGCCGTCCGGTCCAGGCGCATCTCGAAGCAGAGGGTGCAGCGCTGCCCCCCTTCGGGTTCAGACTCAAAGCCCTCGGTCTTGGCAATCCAGCCATTTATATCGTAGGGGCCGCTCGTGTAAGCGAGACCTTCCGCCCGGGAAAGCTTCTCCAAGGCATCCAGGCGCCGCTGATACTCTTCGGCAGGATGGATGTTGGGGCCGTAGAAATAGCCGGTCACCTCAAAATCGTCTCCGAGGATTTCTGCGGCGTGCGTGGCGCATGGGGCGCAGCAGATATGAAGAAGGATGGACGGTTTTTTCTTACTTGTCTGATCGCTCATGGAGGGCTCTGTCAGAAGCGCACTGCCACTCCCTCGGCGCAGAGTTCGAGGTGCCAGCGAGGGCAGCGTACGAGATTCAGGCCCTCTCCGGTGTGCCGGTCCATGCCCTTGGCAAGGTCGTCGGGGGATATTGTGTAGATGGAGAAGGGCGCGGCATCACCCTGTGGCGCCAGGGCCATGGAGAGTATGTCGTCCTCTTCTTTCTCGAGGAGCCCCCCCTCGCCGAAGAGGTCATCCATTCCACCGGCGATGAGCACGAAACAGATTCCGATGCCCAGGCATATCCCCGTGGTCCAGGCCAAAGGCTTCCACCAGTCATCGGAGGCCCCCGCGTTCACGGGACCGAGAGCGAGGGAGATGATGATAACCGCGGCCGTAACGGCGATTCGAGGATTCATGGAATGTTCCTTTGTCATCCCTCTAACAGCACCATGCGAAAAAGGGGAAAACAAAGTTTCCCCTTTTCGGTGCTGCCCATTCATGGTTATGTTCGGCTCACGGTTTGCCGGAAAGTGCTGAAAAGACCTCCTGTGATCACCGCGTCGCCGGCCGGATTGATTTGCCGACGCTGATTTCTCCTCGATCGATCCTGATGTGGTAGCCGCAGTCAGGGTTGGTACAAACCCATGCCTTGTACTGGATCGGCGCGCCCTCCTGCCCGAAATCCGAGAGGGGGACCAAGACCCCCTGCCCGCATTTGATACAATTTGGAAAGCAATTAACAGAGCTTCCTCCTTCCATGATATCCTCCCCTCTTTCCCTTTCCATGAACAAACCGTGAAAAACAAAAATTCCTTCGGCCCAGTTACTTCCGAAAGCTTCTTCTCGAGAAGACATTATTTATAAGTTTGGCATCCCTGTCAAGGAAACACGCGGGCAGGTGGGGAATCCCTCAGGGGGCGACCTTCATAGATTCCCCAGGAAAGAGGATACGGCGCTTCCGAGGATCTCGGGCCGCTCCAGCATGAGCATGTGCCCGGCCTCTTCGACCCGCACGAGCTCGGCGTCCGGGATCTTTCCGGCGAGGTATTCCGAGTATTTTAGAGGGGTCATCTGATCATGACTGCCGGCCAGGATGAGGGTGGGAAGGTGAAGGTCTCCGACATGGGAAAGGCGATCGAATCGGTCACAGGCCCGCATGTCCCCCAGACGCACCCACGGGTCTGTCGTCGAGATCTGCTCAAGATGTCGGTCGATGATGAGCTGAGGCGTTCCCGGGGCAAAGGCCCATTGCACGAAATCAATGACCTCGCCCTTTCTGGCGGCAGCCTCGAGGAGCTCCAGGATGGCCGGTGCAACGCGAAGGCGTGCTCCGCTGGAGACGAGGACCAGGCCCGCCAGGTCTTCCGGGTGCAGGAGCCCGTACTCGACGGCCACGCCCCCGCCCATGGAATGGCCGCAGATCACGAGCGGAGCCAGGTCCAGCGCATCGACGAATGCCTTTGCCTGTCCGACGTAATCGGCTATCGACTCGGACGCCGGCCCGCCGGACAGCCCGTGCCCGGGCAGGTCGAGGGCAATCGCCCTACGGTCGCCGGCGATATGTTTCATCGTGTCGAGCCAGACGGTATGGTTCCCGCCCGCCCCATGGATGCAGAGAAGGGGAGGGCCGGTCGACCCACTCGACTCATGATAATGTATCTCGCGACCCTCGATAGTAACGGAAGGCATAATGTTCCTCCTTAATAAGCCGCGCAGGCGTCTCACAGGAAAGATCCTGGTAAATTGAAGCATAATACCGGAATTGTCAATTTAACCGATTTGGTCTACACTTTCATCCATCGAGTTCACCCAAACGTTGCATGGGAGGTGCGAGATGCGTGATTGGACCCGAACGATTATCCTCATCGGACTGTTCATCATCCCTCTGGTCTCGTGTCACAGCGGAGAGGACTCTACCATCCTCAACCCGGACGGCCAGGACCGCATGGATGCCGCCACACACACCTCGGCAGTAGAGGGCAACCATGCGGAGTTGTTGGTCGACGGAGCGGAGTCCTACCCGCTCCGCATGGAGCTCATCCGGTCGGCAACCCATCACATAAATGTGCAGACCTTGCTTTTCGAGGACAACAAGACCGGGTGGGACACAGCATGGCTTCTCGCCGAAAAGGCCATGTCAGGGGTCGAGGTCAACGTGATACTCGATTTCGTCTCTCAGATCGTCGATTCCACCATGGAGATTTCCTTCATTCTCGACTGCTCCGGAGTCAACGTGGTCCGCTACAATCCCACGGGGTACAACTACGGCATTAACTCCAGAATCCACGAGAAGATACTAGTTGTGGACGGGAGCGAAGCAATCGTCGGTGGCATGAACATCGGCGATAAATATTTCATGGGCGGGGTGACCGAGGATGGGTGGAGGGATACCGATGTGTACGTGCGCGGGCCGGTGGTGGCCGATATTCAGCAGGTCTTTCTGGACAACTGGGACGACTTCCGCCAAAAGGAAGATCCCTTTTTCCGGGACGAGTACAGCCGCTTCTACCCGGATCTCCATCCTGCCGGGGAGGCCACGGCCCGCTTCGTGGGGCATGCCCCCCGATGGGATGACTACGACGGGTATATGAACTACATCACCGCCATATCACTGGCAAAGGATTACGTGTACCTGGAGAACGCTTACTTTATTCCCCCTCCCGAGCTGCTGGATAGGATCACACAGGCGGCGCACCGGGGACTGGATGTCCTGATCCTCACGAACTCCGCCGAGTCGAGCGATATGGGCGCCCCCCTCTACTATGCCTCCCTCTACTACTTTGAGGAGCTCCTGGCCAACGGGGTGCGCCTCTTCCTCCGGAAGGGAACCACCCTGCACAGCAAGCTCGGGACCATCGACGGGCAGTGGGCCACGATAGGCTCCTTCAACCTGGATCCGCGCAGCGCCTACACGAACTCCGAGTGCAACCTGAACATTCACGGGGCGGAATTCGCCCTGGAGGTGGAGGATATGTTCTTCCGCGACATCATGCCATACCGGGCCGAGGAGATCGGCCTCGACTTTGTGCGGAACTTGAGCCAGACGGATCTCCTCCTCATGGAGTTCTTCCACGCCTTCGAAGACCTGATGTAGGAAATCCAATTTATTCCGTCAAAGAATTTTAACGTAGAGACGCAGAGGCGCAGAGAGGGAAATCCGTGGAGCTTTTGAACAAGATTTTTTTCACCACAGAGGACACAGAGGTCACAGAGAGAGAATTAATGCAATCAAACTCTTCTTTTCTCTGTGCACTCTGTGTCCTCTGTGGTGAATCTATATAACGTAATGTTTGAAATGTTAGAGAGAAAAAGTCTGCCCGAAGGGCGACAATTCAATCTTCACTCCGGATAAGATAAAAGCGGAGCAATGAAGAAGCGGCACCCGTGGGCCGGGATTTCTATCCGGTCTCCGGGCCGTGTCCCGGCGGGCCGACCTTCCCAGAAGTCGACCGCCTCGGGCCAGTCGATGCGAATGTCACCGAGGAAAGGGGCGGGATCCCTGACGGTGAGCGCGCAGGCCCGGTCCCGCCAGTTGCAGGCAAGGTAGAGATAATAAAAAAGACCCTCCTTCTCCCCGATGGCCATGAGCTCTTGCGGGCGATCCGCGCTCATGAGGTCGGGGACCACTCGCCTTGAAATGCTGTAGTCCTTCAGAGAGAAGAGCGGCTCCAGGTCGTATCCGGGCCGGCGCATGTCGTGGCCTATGCACAGGGTGCCGCCCAGTAGGATCCCGGCCGCCATGTGCGTACGGGTCTCCTCCGGACGCAGACCCTGCTGGACGATCGCATCGCAGTCGCTCGTCCAGAGGACATCGTGGAAGAAATAGCGGGCAAAGGGGCCGCGCAGGTTGTTACGAATGCCGGGGCTCAGTTCGTCTCCGAGGAGGCGCTGCAGCCGCGTCCGCCAGGCCGGCCGGCCGAAGCAGGTGTCTGAGCCGACGCGCTGCACATCGACGAGCCCGATGTTGGCGAGCATGGGGCCCACAGCGGCCAGCAGCACCCGGCCGCCCACGACCTCGCGTATGGCCGAAAGGCCCCGGCCGTAGGCATCGGCCCGGGTGGCCCGTGCATCGTGGCGGATCCCCTCCACGGTGCCCGCGGAGAGAAAATCGATCTTGAAGAGCTCGAAGCCGAGATCCACCAGCTGCCCGAACAGAGTCCTGAGCCATTCGAGCGCCTCCGGGCGGGTGGTGTCCAGGGCGTAATAGGGCCTCACCTCCCTGAGCCCCATGATCACTCCGGCCACAAGGGGCTTATTCCTTCCCTTCGACCTCCCGGCCTCGGACTGAACCAGCCAATCCGGATGATCATGGAAAAGAGACGATTTTGGGGAGACGGCAAAGGGAGCGAGCCAGACGCCCGGCTTGAATCCGGCTTCCCGCACGGTTGCGGCAAAGTGCTCCAGACCGAGGGGGTACCGCTTGTGTGGCGTAAGCCAGTCCCCGAAGCACCGGGCGTACCCGTCGTCAAGCTGGAAGAACTCGATACGGCCCCGGTGGGGTGCGAGGGCCGCGAGGTTCGCCTCGATCCCCTCTGTGCTTATGCGGTCGTAGAACCCCGAGTACCAGGAGCACCAGAGCGAGATGGGGCGGCGCCTCGGGGGCGTCTCCTTTGCGAGCAGACGGGCATAGGCGTCGGCCGCGTCCGAACTGTGCCCGGTGAGGATTCCGTGCAGAGGGTGTGACTGGAATTCTCCGCCGGGATCCAGCCTGGCCCCGTCGCCCAGGGCCGCACATTCGATTGAGCCCTTCTCTCCCCTTCTGCCCGCGCAGGCCTCGATTCGGGAGAAGTGTCGCCGAAAGGCTCCGAATCCCAACAGACAGGCGAGGCCCGCTCCGGGGCGCTCCAGGAGCGTGAAGGCCCAACTCTGCATTCTTCCGCGCCGGCCCTTGCCGGAGAGGGGCCGCTCCGCCGGATCGATGATCATCCGCCGGATCGGGCCCGGAAGGAATCGAATCGGAAGCCTGCGTATGATAAAGCCGGCCTCGCTGCGGTCCATGCGGATCGGGCCGGTAGGGGCAAGGGAGCTCGATCCCATTTTGTAGAAGCGCCACGACGCCGCGTCACCCGCAAGGACAAGTGTGCCGGCCAGGGGGCAGAGCTCGTGGACTTCGATGGGACGATCCAGGGTGTTGTGGAGGGTGGAGATCAGGCTGAACCGGTCCCGGCCTGCGAAGATCGCAACGGAGAGGTCAGGTTGGCCCGGTATGTCCATGCCGCGGATCGAGAGGCGGTGCTCGATGGAGTCGATTTCCAGCGATCCTGCATCGCCGAGCGAGATCGTGTGGAGGGTCGAATCGAGGCGATAGGTGGCGCGCGGAGCGCTCTCGATGACGATCGGCCCCTGGCCGCAATCGACGGTAAGACAGAGAGGATCGAAGTTCCAGGTGAGGCTGTAGAGATCACCGGCGGCCTTCCATGACCGGAGCTCTCGGAGGTCGTGTTTAGAATGAGTGGGCATTGGAGTCGCTAGGAGTTTCTTGTTAATTGACGATTGTCGATTGGTGGTAAGAAGAGAACTTATTATTTCAATAGCTATTTTCTCAATCGATCCTTGCTTTTCCAATCTTCAATCGACAATCGTCAATCCAATCAATCGTCAATCAAACTCAGCGCCCCAGCCGCAGGCCGGAGCCGGTAGACCGCAGGATCGATGCCGGTTGCTGAAGAATACCGCTCCCGGACGGCCGAGGCAAACCCTTCGAAATGATCCGCCTCAACAAGAGATACGGTGCACCCCCCGAACCCGGCCCCCGTCATCCTGGAGCCGAGCACGCCCGGCAGGGAACAGGCGATCTCGACAAGCAGGTCCAGCTCCGGGCAGCTCACCTCGAACTGGGTCCGAAGGCTCTCGTGGGACCGGATCATGAGTTTCCCGAATCCTATGAAGTCGCAGGCCTTGAGAAGCCCCACCGCCTCGAGGACCCGTCCGTTCTCCTCGACCACGTGTCGGCACCGGCTCGCGACCGGCTCGGGCAGGCTCCCGGCCACGGAGGCGAGCTGATCCGGTGTGACGTCCCGGAGGGATTCGATTTCGCCAAGAAGTCGGCCGATCTCCCTCACGCCCTGCTCGCACTCGCGGCGGCGCGCATTGTACCCTGCGTCAGAGAGGCTCCGCTGCACCCCGGAGTCGATCACGGCGATCACCACATCCCTGGAAAGGAAGGGCACGTGTTCGAACGATAGATCCCGGCAGTCAAGGAACAGGGCGCATTCGGCCCGGGCCAGGGCCGAGGCGAACTGGTCCATGATCCCGCAGCGGACGCCTACAAATTCGTTTTCCGCTCTCTGGCAGAGAGCGGCCAGGGCTGGGCCCTCCATGGTGATTCCGGCGTGAAGGCAGAGGGCAAGCGCCGTGCACACCTCGAGGGCGGCCGAGCTCGAGAGGCCGCCCCCCTGGGGAACGTTCCCCGTGAGCACGGCCGTCATGGCCGGAGCCGTGTGGCCGGCCTCGCCCAGGGCGGCCGCTACGGCGATAACGTAGTCGCTCCAGTGCCCGGTCCGGTGGGGCGGGTCGAGGGATCGCACCACGGTGTCGCCGTGGTCGAGGGAGTGGAGGTGGAAGAGTCCGTCGTGGCTGGGCGCAGAGGCCAGGGAGACGTGCCTGTCGATGGCCGCGGGGAGCACGAATCCGTCATTGTAATCCGTGTGTTCCCCGATCAGGTTCACGCGGCCCGGGGCATGTGTTATCAGGGGAAGACGGCCGGCCGCGCTTTCAGATCCTGGACCAGGGGAGCCGAATACCTCTTCGAATGCCTCCAGCAGGCCCTTTTCATGCCTTCCCAAGCCGCCAAGGTGTGATTCAGCGACCACAGGTCACCCCTGCCTTCATTTTGAACTTTAATACAAAACAGCAACGTACGAGGAAGTTCATGGAAGAAAAATCTTTTACTATGGAAGAAATTTCTTTAACTGATGAATCAGAGAAAGAAACACAGGCTCCGACTGTGGTTTTTTCTCTGATTCATCAGAAGAAGAGCTTCATGGGGGTGATGAACCGGTCCCTAATGGTGATGAGCGGGTTGTACGCGTCGAAGCTGTAATAGATACGCAGTCCGAACTCCCAGCCTGTTATGGGCCTGAAGTTCTTTCCCTTGATGAGCTCCTGGTCGGTGTATTTGACGAAGAGGTCCAGGGGGACGCCGTAACGCAGAAGGCTCAGCGTGGCCTTTGCCGAGAGGGTGCACTTGAACAGCGCCTTGTTGAGCCCGTCGGCCTCCTGCTCGTCGTCCCACTGCTTACTTTGCGAGTGGAATTTGGAGGGAAAGGCGAAGAAGTGGTAGAAGGCGAACCCCATGTTGAGCAGCGCCGGGAGCATGCCCTGGAACTCCGGGTCGGCCCGGGTGAGCCAGGTCGGCGTTCTCCGGCCCCGGATGAGGCAAAAGTCGACGCCCACTCCGTAGCCGTAATAGTCGCCCGGCTTGACCCGATAGGAATCTCCGGTGTAGGGGGCATCGTTGGTAACCAGGGGGTTGATCTTTCCGGTCGAGGCGCGGTAGGTGCGCTCGAAGAGATACTCGTAGAACAGCTCGGCGCTGATGGTCGTACGGTTGAGAAAGGTCTTCGGGAATTTGAAGTCGAAGAGGGCGTGCACTCCCAGGTCGCCTGCGAAGCCAAGCTCGTAAAGGGTCGTTCCGTAGGCGCCGAGCACCTCGGGATCCCGATCCTCTCCCGTGCGGGTGTTGACGATGCCGAGGAGGGTAAAGGTGAGGTTCTTGTGTTTGACGAAGTTGTATAAGCCCCCCACCATGATGTCGCTGAGTGCGGTGGGCCCCTCCCAGTCCTCGGGCGTGGGCTGGCCCATGCTATTCGCCCACTGCCAGAAGTCATCCTCGGAGTACGGCCGGCCCAGCTCGTTGCTGAAGTCCCCTTCGGTCCAGTCCAGGTTCAGCTGGATCCGGCGCCCCACCAGCATGGGGACCGCGATGACCGCAGTGAATCGGTCGGTCAGCCCCACGGCCACCTTGGTGATCCAGGACCGGGTGGTGGCGCGGGCCGGGGCCACGATGGTGCCCAGGTACTCACCGGTCGGGGCGTACATGTCGTAATCGGCGAGGGGCTCGTCCCCGCCGTGCCCGTCGAACTGGGTGGCGACGATGTTTTCCGAGAAGCTCGTCTCCACGATCATCCCGTTCTTAGGTAGAGTGTCGGCCCACCCGGCGAGGGCCGGGGATGTGTCGGCGGCCGGCAGCATCACGAGAGCGAGAAGTGAAAGAAAGAGTATAGGTCGTAATCTCATGGATGAACTCAGTTTCTATTCCGCGATTTCGGGAAACAGGTCCTCCCGGCTGAAATACTGAAACACCCCGGCCGAGGCCGGCCTTGCGCCCAGGGCCACGAACATGGAGAGCGACTCTGGGAGCAGGATACCGGTGTGCATGCTGTCGCGATCGTGCACGATGGACGGCTCCCGGATCATCTCGAGGGCCGTGTACGGATCGAGGCGCCCCAGGTAGGACTCCAGGACCTTGCCCGCATAGTGATGGGTGCGGAGCCCGCTGAAGACCCCGGGGGACCATTCGATCTGGGGAACTCCCGGGAAATCGTCGAGCTTTTTCATGAAGACATTGCTCGCCCGGATGTCATAAGGGGTGACGCTTGCAAAGGCCCGGCCCCATGGGTCTTGATTCTCTGGGAGCGCGATGTCCGGAGTATACACATCGTAGCCCACCCCCTCGTCGAAGATGTCCGGGACGATCTCGGCCACCCGGATATCCCGGGTCTTGCCGTCCGCCAGAAGGATGCACCACCCGTTCACCGGCTTCACCGACTGGAGAAACAAGCCCGCATCGTCGAGGTTGTCGAAGTTTTCGAGGATGTGGCGCGTCAGCATGCCGATGGGAAATCCCTCGGGGAGGATGCGGAGCTGGGTCATGTTCCCCACGGCCGAGTCGTTGAGGGTGTCGGAGCGGCTGAGGCCGACTGCCAGGCCGCTGTCGTTCATCCCGGTGATGGCCCAGGAGACACCCGACCATGACAGGGTGGCGCACTTGTGCAGGGGCTCCCCCGTCTCCTTGTCCCGGGGGTGGTAAACGATGATGTAGGCGAACTTGTGGGCCAGATCGATGTCGAGCAGGGCGAAGTGTCGCCCCACGATGAGTTCCCCGCTTTTCGTCGCGTCCCCGTGGGCGGCGAAGGAGATGGAGGCCGCATTGCCCAGTTTGTCCGGGATCTCGGCGTTCGGGATGTCCCGCAGATCGAGTCCGGTCCCCTGTGTGGAGAAGGTGAATGTGTGCTCCCGGGAGACGTTCGTCTTGGCTGGCGGCGGATCGTAGCTCCACTGCTGGTCCCCGGCCACGACGACCACGGAGACCGGCTGGCCGGTCGGGAACCCCCCGGGGGGGGTGATCCGGATGGTCGGCATCTTCTCGCACCCGTCGTCCCACCACCCGTCGCTCCCTCTCATGTAGAGGACGCTGTTGATCTCGACCCGCAACGTGTCCATGAGGATCCCGTCCCCCAGGCGCAAGTGCATGAGGCTCAGGGAATTGTCTCTCAAGGTGAACTCGAGGGTGCTGCGTGCCGGGATCTCTTTCATTGTGCCGTAGCGGGAGTAGCGGAGCGGCTGGAGCACGTTCTCGTCCGGCTCGTCCACTGTGCCGTCCTCGTCGTTGTCGATCCCGTCATAGGTGATCCGGTCCGAGAAGACGACCCGGGCGATCCAGGGTTGCTGGATGGCGCCGAGGGCGGCCCGGATGTTGAGAACGCAGAGCAGGGAGTCCAGAAAGGTGTTGAGAATGAGGGTCTCGCTGTAGGACATCCCGCTCCCGTCGGAGATACCGCGCAGCTCGTCGCGGTAGGTCTCCGGGAGATGGGTCTCGAGGGAGAAGGCGGCCTCCTTGAGGATCTCGAAGCCGAAGTTCCCGTGGAGAAACCGCTCGTCATTGTAATAGGGGAAGAAGCTCGAGATGAAGGGCTGTTCGCGGCTCATGTACGGCAGGACCGACATGGTGAGGAAGCGGGTGTAGAGGTGCTTCATATCGCCGCTGAGCAGGCGGCCGTGCTGGAGGCCCATCTCATAGTGGGTGCCGTGGAGGTGCACGGTGCGCACTATGATGGGATTGCGCACCTCCGGAGATTGAACGCAGGCAGCTCCCGCCAGGCCCAGGATCGTAAAGAAGCAGACAAGCAGGAAGGCACTACGTGCGGCCATCGAGCCCCCTTTCCATAGAGTGTCCAATGCGAAGATGAAAAATGATGAACAAGAAAGGATCTGTCTTTATAATCGGAAGGATGGCCCGGTGTCAAGGAGACCTGTCAGGCTTTAAGCTCGAAGCCTGACAGGTCTTGGATTGAGGTGGGATGTTATTATTACGCGCTGGATCCTTCGATCACTGCGTGTCGTTCCAGGCATAAGCCCCGTACCTGCCGTGGGCATTTTTCAGCATGTTGATCATGTCGCAGTCATAGTAGATTTGGGGATTGCCGTTGAGGGTGGCGAAGGCGTTGGCCATGACGGCACCATAGACCTCTTTGCTGCCTCCTCCATTGAACACTGAAATCCCGGTGGCGAAGATGATGCCGTGCCAGGCAATATTGCCGCTCACAACAAAGTTGCCCTTGACGGCCAGTATGCCGTATCCATCGAGATTGGATCCGCTCCAGTCCCCATTGCTGCAGTAGACACCGGTCGGGGAGCCGACCGTGCCGAAGGTTTGATTGTTACCGGAATATACCATCTGGTCGGCATTATCGCAGGCCTCGTCAACTACTTGAACGATTGGGTAGATTTTGGATTCATCATCGATAAGCCAGGGCGGTGCGCTCGTGCCCGCGGGCCAGTTGGAGGCCTCGAAGCCTGGAAAAGCCGCCGTCGTCGTTATGACATCGGGCATGGGGGTACAGCCGTTATAGTCGCCGACAGCGCATCCGGCTGCCCCATTCTTGACGAGAGGCCCGTTTACGTAGAGAGCGGCGGGCGGCTCGAAGAAGAGCGCGCCCTTCCTGGCCTCGATGGTAACGGTCTTCACGGCTCCACCGACTGAGCCCTGGCTCGTGATCATCTCCACGGGGTCGCCGTCGGTAGTGTTCTTCTCGCGGCTGTAGTCTCCGTTTGGGTCCCCCCAGAGGACGATGTCGTTGGTGCTGCCATCGCCGTCAATGTCGGCGTTGATGTCGCCCTCTGTCTGGTGCCGGATCTGGGCCGTGTAGTTCAGGTCGGTCTGGAGGCTCGAGTTGAGGGCGTGGTCCGAGTCCTGGTCATTGTACCCGAAAGTCTCGGCTGCCGCCGTCGCGTCTCCGACGAATGCGCGCCAGCTCCCGGACGGAGTTCCGGCCTGGGTGAGGGCCGCCATTCGCCCCCTGGCCTCTTCCGAGCCCGCCTCGGCCACATACAGTGCGTTCTTCTTGACCCTGAAGTTCCTGCTGGTCTTGAATTCACTCGAGGCGCTCACCACGAAGGACGTTACGATGATCGTCATAAAGCCCATGAAGATGAGGCTCGTAACCAGGGCTATCCCTTTTTCGTTCTTCCATGGATTGAGTTTCTTCATGATCGACTCCCCTTCCTTTTCCCCTCTGTATTTTTTGTTAAAAGAGCAGATTTCGAGGCGAAACGTCGGATAAAAGATCCATCGTACGATAACCGTATGTGGGATCGGGCTTGCTGCTTTTCCCGGTTAATTGAATCGAGATCCTCCTGATGTCGGCCAGTTCGGAAGGTGTCAGCGGAGGTGTCAATTGAATGTTGTCTTCATCGTAATAGGTCAGCGCAAGTCCATCGGAAGGGATGTGTCGAGCCAGAAGCGTGCCGTTTCTGGTCAAAATTTCTTGGTCCCCATCCACGATGAACGTGAGATCTTCATCGGTGTCTGACAGATCTCCATCACCGTTGAGGTCCGCCGTGAACCGGATGGTGCTCGCACTGGCCGAAAGGATTCCGGCCCCTGCAGTGCCGGTCTGATCTAACCCGGCCCGGATGAGATCCTGTGTCAGGGTCTCGATGCCTGTCCTCACATTGCCCTGCATTTCGATGTACTGGGTCTGAATCCAGTAGCACCGATTTTCTGTGACGAGAGTGGTGTATATCGCTCCCGTTACGATGGTGAAAGCACTGACGGCCAGCAAACACTCGATGAGGGAGAATCCCTTGTTCGACAATGCGCGAATTTTGTTGTTTCCGGCGAAAAACGTCATATGTACAGCTCCTGGTCTCCCCCTCTATTTTGCCACGATTGTTCTCAGCGTCATGCTGTGGCTCGAGCCGTCGTTGACCCAAGAGACGATCACGTTGATGGTCGTCATGTCGTTGGCCGGCGAGTCGGGTGTGTATGTGCAGGTCCTCGTGTAGCCGGGCTCCGGCTCGGAGGAAATACATAAAGTCGGAATGGAGGAGTAGCTGTTGTTCTTGATCTCTTCGATCAGGTCCTGGGCCAGAGTCGTTGCTGTCGTGTCATCGATGGCCAATTGATTGTAACCGAGTACAAGGCCCGTCATCGCTACCGAGCTCAGGAGCCCTACGGACAAAAGCATGGCTGCGATCAAAACCTCCAAGAGGGTCATTCCTTTGTCATTCATCATAATCTTTCTCTCTTCACGAAGGCAGCGGTTGGCTGCTCAGTGGTTAATTCTGCAGGATGGGCCGCAGTATCCACACAACTAATTTTCAGTCTATTGTATAGATGCTTAGAAAAGCGGGCGTGCTTTGCTCCCAACCCCGCCACAGAAGACGGATTGACTGGCAGAGGGGTCGTGATTACTTCATTTCAAATGGGAGCAAAGTGATTGTATCGAGACGCACCGCCCTTCTAGAGAAAAAACACCACTTTCAAATGTCAGCAATATAGGTGCCACTGTGGAAAGAAGACGTACCTATGTATAAGACCTTTTTTACCTTCTCTTTATTAACTTGTGAGTACCGATTTTGAACACCGATAATGGTTATGCAACCAATCGTAA
>CAZFWM010000049.1:0-31402 GCA_964522545.1 uncultured Thermodesulfobacteriota bacterium | reverse complement strand
ATTGACCGTCACCAGTGGAAAGCGTATATTCAAAATTGACTGAAAAATTGCTGTGTATACTATTATTCGTGCTGTTGGGTATTGCCCCAGGCAGAAGAATTGTACTGGGACTGAAGCCCCCGAACAGGCCCATGCATATGACTGTATCTCCAAAAGGAGCAATGAATGATGGATAATGAGTCTTACTTGTCGGTCTGGTTCGATACGGTTGTTCTTGAAGAAGAGGATGATAACTACTCCAAGGCCGCAGCCAAAGCCGTATTTGCACATCTTCCTGCAGGTAAACGGAAAAGCAGAAATTTATCCTCATTGAAGAATTTCGAAATATGGGAAGGAGACCTGTTGTCGGGTGATCCCGGATTTGAGCCTCTTTTTCATTTAACTTCGAGTGGCGGGAAAATGCCCATCTATGCTCGAGAGCGATGGGCGATGAGCCGATTTGTTGGCGGAGATGTTCCTGGTGAATTACCTCTGAATGTCTATGCAATTGCCATCGGCCCTATCAGCATCGAGCAAGGAAGAGCCCTCTATAAAGCCATAGAAAAAGCCAAGCCCAAAGGATATATAATGGGGGGCACCGCCAAGCTACGGGAAGATAATTCATCGTTCCTTATTCTGGAGCATGAGCTGAGCTTCAGATACCGGGTAGAGAATGATGTGGCAAAAATATTCGATGATCAATGCGGGTATACGGAGCTTTTGGAAGAATATGGGTACAAAATAGAAAATGTCCACCAGGATTAATTAATAGGCCATGCTCTCCTAAATGAAATTTCCAGTTTAAAAGTGATTTCTGACAATCCCAGCTGTCCCGCCTTTAATCTCAATATTTGATCATTGCTGCTCAAATATTGACATCAATACTGAAGCTGATATAATCAATCCAACATCCTATCCAACCTTACCACACAGCCGGAGGACACCCAATGCCCGCCAAGAAGCGAGTAGCAGTCATAACCTACAACGGAGTGGACGGGGCGTGTGCGGCCGCTATGGTCCTGCTGCGCCACCCGGATGCGGACGTGCTCGTCAGTAGTGCGTCCAGTATCGGTTACACCCTGGGGCTGCTGGAGCAGGAGAAGCGGGATTTTTCGGAGATCCATGTGTGCGGCGTGGGCGCTTGGTGCGACTGGGAGGAGGTGGTCCGGCCGGCCGAGGCGCTTCGGGAGAGGGGGGCCTGGATCTTCTGGTACTGCGGTCGGGGGTACCTGGATGATGAGAGGGAGGCCTTCGAGGAGATCGCCACTCCGGTCTTCATGAAATGCAGGACCAATGCGAAGGCTGTGTGCGAGCATCTGGAGCTCGACGGGTGGGAGGATGCGGCCCGGCTCCTGGCCATTGCCAAGGAGGACCCGCAGGTCAAGGAGGGCGGTCGGGAGCCCGGCCCCGAGATTGCATTCTGGCGAGATCTGATCGAGGCGTCGGTGGCCATGTACTTCAAGTATCGGGATAGGGATTCCTATGCGGCCACGATCCGGAAGCTTGCGAAGCTGGAGCATGACAGGAGGGACGAGGATATGGTGGCGGTCTTCCGGGAGACCGGCTTCCGCTATGTCCTTCACGGCCGATCGAAGCAGATCGGTCGGCTGAAGGAGATCATTCAGAGGTGCGCCGGGGCGGACGAATCGGTCGTCATCACAGGGGAGACCGGCACGGGCAAGGAGCACGTGGCCCACCTCATCCACGAGGGGAGCCGCCGGGCCCGGGAGCCTTTCGTCCCTGTGAACTGCGCCATCTTAGCCGGGAACACGGCTCTCGCCAACTCCACGCTGTTCGGCCATGTCCAGGGGGCCTTCACCGGGGCCGAGACCGACCGGGCGGGCGCTTTCGTTGCTGCCGATCCGGGCATCCTCTTCCTCGACGAGCTCGCCGAGCTGCCCCTGGAGGTGCAGGCCAAGCTTCTCCGGGTCCTGGAGGACGGGTGCGTCACGCGCGAGGGGGCGGACCGGCCGGAGAGGCAGGTTAACGTGCGGGTGATCGCCGCCACGAACCGGGACCTGCCGGCCCTGATCCGCTCGGGCCGCGTGCGGGCCGACTTCTACCACCGCCTCGACACGCTCCGGGTCCGGGTCCCTCCGCTCCGGGAGCGGCCCCGGGACATCGACGAGATCGCGGGCATGACCCTGGCCGGCCTGGCGGGGGCGGGAAAGAAGCGGAGGCTGTCGGCCCGGGACTGCGAGGCCCTTCGCGCCTACGAGTGGCCCGGGAACGTGCGGCAGCTCATCAAGCTGGTGAGGCGGGCCGTCTGCCTGGAGATGACGATCGCCGAGGCGGTCAAGGAGGAGCGCGGGCTCGGGAGCCTCACGCCCATGGAGGTGGGGGCGGAGAGAGAGGGGGATTTCCTGCCCTCCTCGGCCGACCGGGTGCGGCCCTGGGTCGAGGTCCGGCGGGAGTACGTCGCGCGGGCGCTTGAGTTGCACGGGGGGAATTACAAGGCTACTGCTCGGGTACTCGGGATTGCCGTTAATACTTTGCGGTCTTATTTGGGTGGGTGAGGGGTGGGCACGAAGGGGTTAACGATTCCCCATTTTTCTATGCATCAAGTAAAAGTGGGGTCGACAAGTAAACAAAATATGCTATAATTGTTTATCATGGTAAACAAAATAAACCAAGAAGTACTGCTCACGATCATCGCCGAATGGCTCGAAGAGGACAAGCTTCCGTCTCTGGTTCCTCGACAGTATCACGGGATAGATCTCGAGAAACTCAAACGCATACTTGCCATCGTCGGCCCGCGGCGATCCGGCAAGACATACTTCATGTACCAGCTCATCCAGTCCCTGCTTGAAACAGGTCGCTACACCAAGCAGGACATACTCTTCGTCGATTTCGAGGACTACCGTCTGGGTGCGTTCTCCGAAGATGACATGGATGCGCTCTTCGTAGCGTTCCATCAGCTCACCGGCCGCCATCCGCGCTTCCTCTTCCTGGATGAGGTTCAGCATCTTCCGAATTGGAGCCGCGTTCTGCGCACACTCCACAATCGCAGGCGCTTTGGGATCATTGTCTCCGGCAGCAATTCCAGACTATTGCACGGCGATGTGGCGACCGAGCTCCGCGGGCGGTATGAAGATGTCCGCATGTTGCCGTTCTCTTTTCGCGAATATCTCAGTTACAAAGAGCTCTCGCCCGGTCCGGCCGAGCTGCACACAGCCGCGCGGGGAACGATCATGGCTGCCCTAGAGGAGTACTTCAACCATGGCGGGTTCCCGGAAGTCGTCCTGGCCGGCAGCGCCTCCGAACGGCGAAAGCTCCTGCAGAACTACTTCAGGACCATCTTCTACAAAGACATCTTGGAGAGGCACAACATCAGGGCCCGCTACGTCCTCGATGCCGTGATGAACGAGGTCCTCGAGACCTATTCGGACACCTTCTCGATCAGCCGCTTTGAAAAGCACTTGAAGAGCAGCGGCCTGCCCGGCAGCAAGCGCACCATCTCGAACTACCTGCACCATCTTCAGGAGGCCTTTTTTGTGATAGTGAACGAGAAGTTCTCCTTCTCGCCCCGTCGCCGGGCCATGAACCCGAAAAAGGTCTACCTCATGGATACCGGTTTTGCCGCCCTCGGACGCCCTTTCAGCGAGAATCGCGGAAAGATCCTCGAGAACCTCGTCGCTATAGAGTTCTTTCGAAGGGAGCAAGATGCCTACTACTTCAAGGGCCGGAACGAGTGCGACTTCATCATCAAGAGCGGCCTCAAGCCCGTCCAGGCCCTTCAGGTCTGCTGGGAGCTGAACGCCCGCAATGAGAAGCGGGAAATGTCGGGGCTCTTGGAGGCTTGCCGTTCGCTCGAATTGGCATCCGGCAAGATTCTCACTTTCTCACAAGAAGAAAAAAGAACAATAGACGGCCGGGAAATCACAGTATTTCCGGTCTGGAAATGGTTGATCGAGGAGGAAGCAGGATGAGCGGGCCCCTTCCCGCCGTCTTTCTTTTTTAGGTGCTATTCACAGCGTGTCCGCCCTTCTGTACACGCTGATTGAATGGGCCGACACATAGGTCGGCCCCAACGTCGTCTGGAGAGGGCGCAGCAAGCTGCGCCCCTAAGATTGATCAATAATTGATCTAATAGATTAATTATTGACTTAATAATTCACACCCAAACTTCCATTTTCCTGCATATCTGATTTACCCCACTGACGTATTTCACCGGTCTTTCTTGCCTTTTCCGCCTTTCGCATCCCGCCGTCCGCTCCTGGCGCGGCCTTTGCTATTCATCAAGGCGTCTGTCGGTCTTTCTGTTTCGTGAATCGTAGAGACGAACGTGAAAGGAGGGAAGCATGGGCAATAATAAGAATGAAAGGATGCTTCTACTGAGGCACCTTGGCCCCGGCGTGAGAAAGGCGGCGCTCCCGGAGAAGGCGGCGCCTTTCTCATCGAACGATGAGCTCCTCGAGGCGGCGAGGCAGATGCTGCGCGCGCGACAGGCTCTCGTGGCGGTGGAGACGACCTTCGGCTCGGATGAGGACGAGTACCTGGACGCCCTCGAAGAGGAGGACTCGTGGACCCGGTACTGGCACCGGTCTCTCGGCATGACGGGCCCGTCGATCCTGATCTCCGAGCTCTGCAGGAAGCAGCGGCTGAGCCGCACGGAGCGCGAGATCTTGGTCGCCCTGGTCTTGAACAGGCTGGGGCTCCTCGAGATCGAGGTCCGGAACTGCGGGGAGGTGATTCGTCTCCTCGGCATTTCCGGGGCGGAAACGATCAAGGCCCTTCGCCATATCTCCGAGAGGGGCCGCCTGTACAAGGCGGGGTTGATTTCTTACGACGACCTGGATGAGGACCCTCTGGAGCGAGAGGTGGTTGTTGATCCGGCCCTGGTCGAGGCGGCTCTACACGATAGCGAGGTGTCCGGGGAAGGCTGGCCGGTCAAGACGGAAGGGGAGCTCTACAGGCACCTCTGCGGCCTGACTCAGGCGCTCCGGAAGCGGAGCGATGAGATCGAGAGCCTTGCAGGCGGATACGGCAGGTCCTCCGATCTCTACAAGATCTCGCGAAAAGTGAACCGCCGCCTTCGAGGTCTGTGGCAGACACTTGAGCTCCATCCCGGGTGGAAAATGAATGCCATGCTCGAAGATGAAAATAACGGCTGGCGTGCAACTCGGTCGGAGAGTCTCATTCTCCTGGCCCTGATCGGCAAAGAGCTCGGGCACGTGGATGCGGACAATGATCTTTTCAAAGGGGCCGGTCTGGCCCGGGCGGCGAGCGACAGAGAGGAGAATGTTCATGATCTGATGAAGCTCCTCATGTCGGAGGGGGAGCTCGTCTCCCGGAAGCTGATCCAGCCCTGTGGAGGCGCCGACGATCTGGTGAGCGACAATCCGCAATCTCTGGCCGAGGTGGAGTACGAGCTCACCGAGAAGAGCTTGGGCGTCCTGGGGATCGAGAAGCGATTGGTGAAGAAGCGGGCGGGCGAGGCGGTGGTGCGCGAGGCGAGGGTCCGGCTGGGGCAGCTGGTCCTCTCCGAGAAGGTGAAGAGGGCCCTGCAGATGGCGGCGGCCCAGGCGCGCAATGCCGATGTCCTGACGGGTGAGTGGGGGCTGCGGGAGGTGATCCCCTACGGGCGGAGCGTGGCCCTTCTGTTCTCGGGCCCGCCCGGCACGGGCAAGACGGCGTGCGCCGAGGCACTGGCGCACTCGTTGAAGAAGCCGATCCTCGTGGCCGACTACTCGCAGGTCCAGAACTGCTTTGTCGGCCAGACCGAGAAGAACATCGTCAAGGCCTTCAGGCAGGCCCGGGCCAACGATGCGGTGCTGTTCTGGGACGAGGCCGACGCCATGTTCTACGATCGCGACATGGCCATGCGGACCTGGGAGGTGCGGGACGTGAACGTGCTGCTCCAGGAGCTGGAGCGGTTCGACGGGGTGTGCGTGCTGGCCACGAACCGGAGGATCTCGCTCGACAAGGCGCTCGAGCGGCGCGTGAGCCTGAAGGTCGAGTTCGAGCGGCCGGACCGGGCCATGCGCCGCAAGATCTGGAAGAAGCTCCTGCCCGGGAAGATGCCTCTGGCCAAGGACGTGGACATCGGCCGACTCAGCGGGGCGGACCTGTCGGGCGGGGAGATCAAGAACGTGGTCCTCAACGCGGCACGCCTCGCGCTGAACCGCGACAGGAAGGGGCCGGTCACGCATGCCGACTTCGAGCAGGCGTTGCGGATGGAGGGGGCGGGCGGGTGGAGCCGGAAGGGGGGGGTCGGGTTGGGGTGGGTGGGGGGGCTTATCAACGGTCGGGGCTGGGCTGGCCCTGACCTATTGTCGGGGCGCACCTGTGTGTCCGCCCTTCTGTGTACGCAGCTTGCATGGGCCGACACATAGGTCGGCCCCGGGTGCAGCAACGATTGCCCTTATCCCGGCTTCGCCGGGGACTTTGTCTCTGCCCTCTCCTCGCGTTTCTCCTGGTCCCACTGATGCCTACGCATGTGCATTATCGGAGGGCGGGTTTTCCAACCCGCCTTTTGGCGGACTGGAAAGGCCGCCCTCCAAGGAACGAAACCGCGAAGGTTCGCTTGAAAGAGCGAACAATTGGATTTTCTATCGAATCAAGGTAGGGGCGACCGGCGGTCGTCCTTATATGTGACGCAAGGAGAACGTAATGAAAAAATGCGACCTCCCGGATTTTCCGGTCCTCGACGGCCACACGCCGGACACCTACCTCGAGGAGCTGGCCCGGCATGGCCTCGACGGCCGCCTGGAGGAGCTGCGGGCCCGGGGCGCCCGGCCGGACAGGTCCGACTACGAGGCCCGACTCGAACACGAGCTGGGCATCATCCGGAGCAAGGGTCTTTCTCAAATAGCTCTCATCGTTTGGGACTTTATGCGCTACACCCGGGATCGGGGAATTCCGGTCGGACCGGGCCGGGGAGAAAGAACTTGCTCGCTTGTAGCATATGCCCTGCGAATATCGGGCATTGACCCGATCCGACATAGTCTCATTTTCGAGACTTTCCTGAACCCGGAGAATAAAGTGCCTTGCCTCTACAATGTTCCGGTTTTTGTATGCACGCAGCGCTGTGAGGAGCTCGCCAGCTATATAGCAAGCAAGTATGGCCAGGACAGGGTAACGCCTGAATTGCCAATAGGCCCCACCTCCCCGGGTCGAGATTCTCATTTATCATTCGCCAGAGCCGGATTCGTAAGATTTGAAATCCTTGGAATTGAATCACTGACACTGTTCGAAGCTTTGCTCTCGCGCGTCAACCGGAGCCGCTCGGAAAAAGATGCGATCATACTCGAGAACATCCCACTGGACGACGAGGCCACCTATCAGGTTATTTGTTCGAAAAAGCCTCCGATCCTCAATCTGTATGGCCTCGATCGCATTACTGAACAACAATGGGTACACCAAACATGGATTGCCTCGAGAGTGAAGCCCGAACGATTCGAGGAGATAGTCGCAGGCATTTCGCTGTATCGCCCCGGCCCGCTCGCGGCGGGGTTGGCCACCGATTACATCAATTTGAAAAGAGGCCTTCATCCTGTTGGTTATGAGTCGATATATTGCGGGATTTACTACGGAGAGATCAGTCGTCTTCTTGAGGAGACCTGTGGTGTCTTGATCTACCATGAGCAAATGATCCGCATAGCAGCCGATGTGGCCGGGTTCAGCATGGGGGAGGCCGCCAACCTTCGTCGGGTTTTTGGCAGGAAAAATGTAAAACAAGTGAAACGGAATCGGAAGCGCTTTGCAAAGGGAGCACTTTCTAAGTCCGGATTAGAGAAGTATGACGCAGAGAGACTTTTCGACTATCTGGAACACCTTGGAGGCTATTGTATCCGCAAAAGCGACCACGTTTTCTGGGCTTTGCTTGTTTATTGGGCGGCCTACATGATGGCCCACCATCCCACTGAATTCGGAACAGTGGCGGCAGAGAGAGCAAAGAGCCCATCATGCACTTAGTGAATTTTTAACAGAAAGGAAAGACCCATGAGAGCATTCGACCTGCCGGAATTCCCGGTTCCCGACGGTTACACGCCGGACACCTATCTCGAGGAGCTGGCCCGGCAAGGTCTCGACGGCCGCCTGGAGGATATGCAGGCCCTGGGCGGGCAGCCGGACAGGGACATCTATGCATTCCGACTCGAGTACGAGTTGAGAATCATCCGGGACATGAGGCTCTCTCCGTTGTTTCTCATCGTCTGGGACTATGTTCGATACGCCAGGGGGCGGGGCATCCCGGTCGGACCCGGACGAGGCGCCTCTCCCTCCTCTCTGGTGGCGTATGCCCTGAAGATCACCGGCGTGGATCCGGTTCGCCACGGTTTGATCTTCGAACGTTTCTTGAATCCGGAGGCGGATGACTCCTTCCCCCATCTTATAGATCTCGACTTCGGCAATAAGGGGCACGTCGAGGTTGCCCGATATGTAACCGAAAAATATGGCGAAGGCCTGGTCAGGTTATACGACACTGTGACGGAGCCGGAAGATTCTGCACCGGAATTCTTTCAGTTCGGCATTTTCAAAAATGAATCTCTTGCGATTCTCCATGATGGGCTATTGCGTGCGAACCAGACTCGCCCGGAGCATGAGGCGATCACTTTCGAGGACCTTCCCCTGGACGAGGCAACGTATCGGATCATCCGATCGGATAAAATACAGCTTCACAATATCTGGGAATTAGATCACCAGAAGGAGGAACGGTGGATGCAGCAAGCCTGGATCGCCATGAGGCTCGAGCCGGAACGGTTCGAAGATATTGTTGCCGGTCTTTCATTATGCTGTGAAGCTCCCTACATTTCGGATGTCGCGAGTGACTATATCAATCGAAAAAAAAGCACGGAGTCGGTTTCCCATCCGCATCGATTATGTGAAAAGTATCTCGAAGAAACCTATGGTGTCATGATCTACCAAGAGCAGCTGATGCACATCGCCAATGCAGTAGCCGGATTTACAATGGGACAGGCAGACAATTTCCGTAAAGCCCTGGCAAAGAAGAAACAAAACGAAATCGAATTGTACCATGAACTTTTCTTGAAAGGTGCAACTTCTCATTCCGGGCTGGAGCAAACAGAGGCAGAAGAACTATTCAATTATCTCGAAAACGTTGCAGGCTATTTATCCAACAAATCCCACGCCGTCGCCCAGGCTCTCCTGTTCTACCAAGTGGCCTACATGATGGCTCATTTTGAAAAGGAAATGCTGGAGGCGATAATTAAGCTGAGATTGTAGTGTCCTCAGAAAAATGAATTTCATTGCAGTCAGTTCGACATTATGCTAAACTGTTTTCTAAGAAAATAATAATTCATAAAGATTTTCTTGAACTTGGAGAGTACATTATGAGTAGAAATGAAAACTTATTTTTCAATGTCGTAACGTCTGAAAATACGATGACAGAGTTATTCTGTAATTTTATGAGATTTAAAGCCTTCCAATATGAAATTTTAGGATTATTCCTTGAAAACGATCAAATTGGGAAAATTGATTATAGGAATTTTGAGACGCAGCATTCTCTCCCGAACAATATGGGAATTCCAGATTTGGTTATTCATAATGATGAGTTTGAAATCCTATTTGAATTTAAAACTTGCAATACGGACCTTACAAAAAATCAACCCGATGGTTACCTCGAATACTTAATCGCTTTAGATGAAATTAATCCCAAAGTCACCAAATGGTTGATATTTATTCTTCCTGAGAAATATAAACATAGAAAACAAGTTGAGGACAGAATTATTCAGAAAGATCCTGAAAAGAAAATAAATATAAAAATTATCACCTGGCAAATAATTATAAAACACATAAAAGACAGTCAACTTTCAGAGTTAAATCATAGCATTAAGGAGTTCCTCATTCTAATGAAGACCTGGTTTGAATATAAAAGCATTTCATTTGATCCGGCAGAAGTAAAATTACTCTTTTCGGAGGTGAAAGTGATGCTAAATGAAGAAGTAATTCCCGCAATCATTGAAAAACTATTTAAGCTTGTGGACGATGTAAAAGACCAATTGACTAAGATCGCCTCTGTAAAAGCTGAGAAGGATTATGGAGGATATGGCTATTATATAAAAAACGAGAACGGAGAGGAAATTTTCTGGTTCGGCATTTGGTATAGATTATGGAAAGAGCATCAAAAGCCATTCTGCTTCGGAGTGTCAGATGAATGGAATAATATTATTAAAAACAAATTTTTTCATATGTGTCCTGAAACAATAAAATTTGACAATATTTGGAATATGTCTTGGATTGACCAAGATATTCTTTCTAAAGGTGATCGTGTAGAATCGATTGCGAATAGATTTGAAGAGATAATAAAAAAACTATTAGAAAAAGAAGAATCCGATTTGGCGCAATCATAAATTGCTTGACAAGATTAATGCTTTCAGTGAAGGAGATATTCGATCGTCTGGTAGATCAGAATCGAGATAAGTTTAAGGAGCTTTGCCAGAAGCAGGGACTGGATTTCGATAGAATGACAGAAGAAAAACGTCTCGCACTAGTTGATAAGATGCTCCACGAAGAGAGCAATCAATGAAGGCCGTTTTCGACATTCATCCTATTTGGACGCACCGAATTATTTCAACAGTTTCTTAATTTTCTCCAAAAATACCTGGCTTTGTTCTATGATTTCTTTGACTTGATCAGAATCGAACTGCACAAGCGGGCGATAATCCGCTTTTTGTCGGTTATCGAAGAGCCAGTCATAGTGTTTTCCCCATTGGACATCGATCTTTTTTGAACGAATATAATTCCTGTGGAGTGCTGCCCGTACTTCTTTGTGCTTCTTGAAGGTCTTGCCGCTTTTCAACAGGACGGCAGAAAAGGCATGGAAACAAGCAAAGTAGGCATCTCTCACGGCATTGGGAAGTCTTCCCGCACGTAGGTTGTCTTGAGCTGATGCAAGGTCCTCTTGTGACTTTTCAATCCAGTAATCGACGAGAACTTTTTCGCTCATTGTACCATCGCCCCGTCCCGGATTATTTCATGGTAAATCGGAAAATCTCTGAAGATTCCATGGTCCCATTCGTCAGAGTAGGAGAAAAGAGGGCTGAAAATAACGTCATGTTTCATCCCTATGTCGAATAGCTCTTCCACGATGGCCTTTTCTTCTTTCCAGTGGAGGGGATGTGATGCGATCAGGAGCAGGTCGATATCTGAATTTTTATCGGCATCTCCCCGCGCTTTGGATCCGAAGAGAATGATCTTTTCAATGGAGTGGAGATTTTTCAGCGTGCGCACTGCCTCTTCGATGGCCTCGCGTTCTCTATTATGAAGTCGGGTACTTTGCCAGGTTTTCATGGCTACTCCTTATTTCAGCCTCCTACAATGAAAATATTAGAATTTAATTGGAATTGCAAGGAAACGGCCCGTGCACTTACCGCTTCCACCCGCTCCGCATGGCCTCGATAACGATCCTGGCGCATGCCTCGGCATCGGAGGCGGGGTCGTGGTGTTCCAGGGGGATGTCTAGGTGGGCGCAGACGTTCGGCAGTTTCGTCGGGTAGAGGTTCCACGTTCTTCGCGCCAGCGCTACGGTGCACTGAAAGGGCAGCCGGGGCGGCGTCAACCCGGCCTTCCGGCAGCACTCCTCCAGCACGGCCCTGTCGAAGGAGGCATTATGGGCCGCGAGGAAGTCGACCCCTTCAAGAGAATTGCTGATGTCGGGCCACAATTCTCCAAACGACGGCTCGCCGGCAACGTCCTCCCAGGCGATGCCGTGCAGGTAGGTGAACTGGAAGGTCGAACGAGGCGGGCGGATCATGTAGACCTCTTTCCGTACGATCTTCAGGGATTCGACGCGGACCAGGGCGACTGCGCAGGCGCTATCCCGCTCGTAATCGGCGGTTTCGAAGTCGATGGCTACGAATGGGGCTGACATGGTTGTCCTCGGGTTGTTGGAACACACTACGACAACATGGCACCATTTTCATGGTTGGTCAAGGATTGCGTGGGGTTGGCGTGGGCGGAGACTCCCGGGATGGCGTTCTTAGGCAGAGTCCGGGAACGAGTATGGGGAGGGGGAGAAGGGGGCTCGGGGGGTTGCTTCGGGACGGCGTCCCTCGCAACGACCTTGTGGTGCTCGGGATCGATGGCCGACAGGCACGGCGTGTCGTGCTCTTACGTTGGGTTTGATGAATCAAACACCTACAGGGCAACGTAGGGGCGCGATTCATCGCGCCCTTTTCAGGCACAAGTAGCAGGGGCGACCAGCCGGCCGCCCCTACCTTGAATTACCAAGTCCGCAATTCAGGGCGTCATGAATGTCGCCCCTACCGCATTTCAATCAAATATAATTCCAGCCGCAGTGGCCCTCTTCGCACTTGAAGCCATCCGCGGGGGGGCAGTCGCATGTGGTGTAGATGCGGCAGCCGGCCGCGTCCATGGCCTCGAAGATCTCCCAGAAGTAGGAGTGGTCCATCTCTTGGTTGACCACGAGGTTCCGCGTGCAGCCGCAGCTCGTGCCGAGGAGGGCCATGCACTGGCCGGCGTCCTCGCAGGTCGAGATCCTGTCGACCTCGCGCGAATAGGCCTCGTGCCACATGGTGCAGTCCGTGGCGCATGCCTCGATGCAGGCGAGCTCGCTCGGGAAGAATTCGTAGCCCATTCCGCTGCAGCCGCTGATCATCTCGCAGGCCCCGTCCACTACGCCCCAGCCGAGCAGCATCTCGCAGGGGCCGAAGTAGACTTCGCCCAGGTCCTCGCACGTGGGGCCCACGGGCTCGCCGCCCCTCACCTCGAAGGGCGGGGAGTAGAAATCCCTCGTTAAGCGGCAGTCGGCCTGGCTCATGGGCACCTCCTCCAGGCAGAAGTAGCTCACCCTGTAGTGCAGTCGCCAGGTCCCTTCGCTGAGGGCATAGAACGAGGTCTCCAGGGTCTGCCCCGGCCGGACGGGCCGGATGATCCCCTCCCAGAAGCAGTAGACGTCGGGCCCCTGATCGACCCACATGCCCCCTTCGAGCTTCTGGTAGTGGAAGGTGTCGCAGCCCGGCAGGTACGCGGTCAGCCTGTCGTCGTTGTGCATGGTGGCGACGCCGGAGTCGCCCGCTTCGTAGGTGTCGCTGTCCGTCTCGATCCAGAGGGTACATCCCCGGGCGCCGCCGAGCATCACTCCGACCGCCAGGATCAATCCGAATACCATGATACGTCTTTTCATCTCATTCCCTCTCTCTCTTTTTGCCGCGTCGGGCCCGGTCAGGGTCGACGTGGGCTGGCGTAATTTTCCGTATTTCATTATCCTTATCGAGTATAAACCCTTGGTCCGGCCTGTGTCAAACAGAATTTGAGCAGGCCGGAGAAGGCGGGGGACGGGAAACTTGCATGTTATGTTTCTCCTCTCGGCGACGTACTAATGATTACGTCACAAGTCGCAAACCTATAACAGGAGGAGAAAAAAGATGAAGACATTCAGATCCAGGACAGGGGGTATGCTGGTCGCCGCCATTCTCGCAGTGATCCTCGTGGGCCTGCCGGGCTGCGAGCGGCCAGCCATCGAGATCTACTACTCGATCCACGGGGGCTTCACCCCACTCTACCAGGACCTCGACATCGACAAGGAGGGTCTGGCCACCTACGAGGAGGGGCACTTCGGCGAGCCGCTGTTTCGGATCTCGGATACCGTGCCCGAGGTCCGGCACTGGGTTCTCTACAAACTGTTCCAGGCGGTCGGGTTCTACGGGTTCGAGGACTCCTACCCGTGGACGCCGAGCGATCCCCTCGACCTGCCCACTGCGGAGATCACCCTGGTCGACCACGTCCTGGGCGTCCGAAAGACAGTGAGCTTCTATATGTGGCCCGAGGGGCGGCCCGAGGGGCTTTGGAAGGTCAAGACCGCCCTGGACGGCGTGATCGAGGATGTCAAGGCGGCGAAGCTGTTCACCTACGAGCTCATGCCGGGCAGCCGGGTCTACGGCGCCTCGTGCCCGCCCTGCGACGACTACCATGACGAGGAGCTCTCAGGCACCTTTACGCTCGTGGCGGTCCCCTCGCCGATTCCCGAGGCGAGGCTCTACGAGATCATCTGGCTCAATTTCCACAGCCCCCACACCTACAGCGTGTCGAACAACTGGGAGGAGTTCAGCCGGATCGAGGCCGATTTCATGGATCCGGTGGCGACCATGACGGCCGATGTGTTCGTGAACGGCTACTATGAGGAGTGGATCTCCGGGCGGGGCGATCTCGTGGAGGGGGACCCGGCGCCGGAGGCGTTCGTCTTCGAGGGGGTCGGGTGCGCCTGGGTCCAGATGGATTTGTATGCGGTGCGGGTAGAGTAGGGGAGCTCGAAAGAGAGTCCGAATGGGGCTGACCTGCAGGTCGGCCCCTTTTTATATGGAACAGTCCGCGGTCATCAGGCAGCTCCTTCCTTCGCGAGACGATCCTTGCAATTCTTGGGAAGATATGATATATATATAATGTTATATCTTTGCTTTTTCTGTGCAATAAATAGGAGTTGAAATGGCGCCTCAAGATAGAAAACCTTTCGAGGCTGGACACCCGATTGACCGAAGACGCTTTCTGCAATTGACCGCCGGAGGAGCGGCCTGGCTTTCGACCGGCATGCGGCCGGCCTTTGCGGACACGGCCCCCTACCGGGTGGGCATTGTAAAATCGTCCAACCCTTATACGGCGACTCTTTGGGCCGTGGATATTACCGGTGAGTGGCCCTCGGAGGAGATCGCTGACAAGACCGTAGTGATCAAGCCGAACCTCGTGAAAGATGTGACTGCGGATACCGGTACGACGACCGATCCGGAGGTGGTCCGGGCGCTTGTAGATCTTGCCTTGCTGGACGGAGCTGCAGAGGTCTGCATCGTCGAGGGAAGTTATTGGGGTCCGTTCTTTTCAGAATGTGGTTATGACTTCTTCAACAGCTACGATCCTCGCGTGAGGCTTGTCGATCTCAACGATGAACCCTTGTCGTTCGTTGACGTACCCGGCGGAGGGTGGGCCTACGAAAAAATCTACATGCCGTCGTTCCTCCTAGGCGATGACGTGGTGTTCATCAGTGCGGCCAAGATGAAAACCCATTTCCATACCTATGCAACACTGTCCACGAAGAACTTGATGGGTCTGCCCCGCCTCGAGAAATACTTGTATCCTCAGGATGTGTGGCGTATATCGATGCACGATCGCGGCCTCAACCAGGTCATCGTCGACTTGAATCTCATCCGGCCCATCGATTTTGCCGTGGTAGACGGGATTCGGGCCATGGAGGGCAACGGGCCGGTATCCGGAGACCCGGTGGACATGAATACGATCGTGGCCGGACGGAACGCCATTGCCGTCGACAAGGTGTGTCTCCAGCAGATGGAGATAGCGCAGAATAGAGTGTTGCATCTCTCCTATGCAGCCCAAAAGGGGCTGGGGCCACAGAGAATAGGAGAGATCGAAACCCTGGGAATAAAAAAGCCGACCCACAACTTCGTAATGCCCTTCGATGTTCCGGTCCGCCTGGAATACCCGAGAGTCTATCCTGGCTCGTTCTCACCCGACCAGGACCAGCGGGTATGGTTATTCTATTGGGTGGAGTCTCTCTGCATGACGAAGGTCGAGATAGTCGAAGCTTCCGAGCTTACACCTTCGCTTACGAGCATCCGCACCCTGCACGATTTTGAAGAGCGGGCAGGCGGAGTCGAGGTGCTGACCTGGGACGGGAGGGACGATACCGGTGAAGTGGTGCCGCCAGGGCGGTATACTGTGCGAGTCGAATGGAAGAACATCGGTAGTGAGTTGTTGTATATGACGGCTACAGCATGGGTGTGGGTGATCTGATTCTGCTCCCCCATGCCGAATTCGAGCGAGCCCTTATTGGGTCGTAGGGGCTCGATTCATCGAGCCCTGAATTGAAGGGCGTCATGAATTCCGCCCATATCATTGCCTGATAGGGCCGACACACAGGTCGGCCCCTACTCCCACATCTCCATAACCTCCAGCAGTACGTCGGGGTGGTCGGTCTGCAGGGCGTCGACCCCGAGGGCTAGGGCGGCCCGCATCCCGTCCGGGTCGTCCATCTCTCCCAGGACATCCATGAAGACCTCGATGCCGTGGGAGTGGATCTCGTCGATGAACGCCCTGGTCGGATTCCCCCACGACACGGCCACCACGTCCGGATCGAGCAGGATGCGCTGGAGGTCGAAGTAGAGGCGGCTCGGGCCTACCTCGGGCATGACTCTCGCCCCGGGCTCGATCCATTGGATGGCGAGCTGCATGATGGGATCGTCGTAGATCACCGAGTCTTCCAGCATGCCGGCGTCGCGCAGGGCCTCGGCGAGGGCTGCGGGCAGGGCATCCTTCACGTCCACGTAGGCCCCGATGCGCCCACGCATCATCTCCAGGGCCGCCTCCAGAAAGGGTACCTCTGTGCCGGCGAACTCGGGTGAGAACCAGGCCCCCGCGTCGAGGATTTCGATCTGGGCGGCCGTGAGGTCCCGGACCCGGCCCGTGCCGTCCGTGGTGTCGTCCACGGTGGAGTCGTGCATCAGGACCATCCGTCTGTCCCGGGTTGTCCTCACGTCGATCTCCACGTAGTCGAGGCCCATCTCTATGGCCGCCTCGATGGCCGGGATCGTGTTTTCGGGCGCAAACTTGTTCGCCCCCCGGTGGGCGATGATCTTGGCCTGCCTGCTGCTGGTATCCTGCCGGCCGGGATCGCCGTGACACGCGGCCAGGGCGGCCGCAGTCGCGACGAACAGCAGGGCCGCGGCCAGGCCGAGGACGATCGATCGGCTACCCTTCCGATCGGCTGTGTGTCTAGTCATATAACCAGACATTCCGATCTCCCTCCGCTTTCATCGGATGCTCCCAGAGCCTGAGGGCGAGGGCATGGCTGGGCACGGCATGCCGTGCCCCTACAATACGGTTGCAGCAATCGTAGGGGCTCGATTCATCGAGCCCTGAATCGAAGGGCGTCATGAATGTCGCCCCTACCATTGCATGATCGAGCAGACACAGAGGTCGGCCCTCCAAGCCCTATCTTCCGCCCCCCCCATCACTTCACGATCGTGGTCTCGTACACTCCCTTGGCCGTGAAACGCTCGTCGATGCCCTCGCCGGGCATGACCAGGTGCCAGTCGACCTCCGCGTTCTGGCGGATGAAGACCGGAGCGCTCACGAACTTGGAGGCGATCCCGCGGATGAAGGAGGGGAGCTCTTCGATGGCGTTCACCGCCGAAATGAACTTCGTGCCCCGGATCTCGCCCGTGAGCTTGAAGTCCGGCCGGTCGATCTTCACGGTGACGCGCTTCGGGTACTTGTAGCCGTGCTTGGCCTCGGTCTCGAAGTCGAACATCTCCCGATCCCAGGCGTCGGTGGCGAAGAAGATCCGGTCCCCCTTCATGATCAGGATCCACGTGGTGCGCTCGTGGCCGAAGTCCTCCGGGGCGATGTACTCGAGGAAGTGGACGGCATGGTCGCCCGAGAAGGAGCGCAGGGCCAAGAGCTCCTCGCACTGCTTGGTGGGGAGGATGTTCTGGGTGTTGTGGTCCGAGTAGCCGTACCCCTTGACCTGGCGGGTCTCGCCGTTCAGGGTGAGGGTCCCTTCCAGGTCGGCCCAGGGGATCATCACGATGAGGTCATACCAGTCGCCGTTCATGGACCCGTAGTGCACCGGGCCCTCTCCCGGGCGCCAGCCCGGCGTCCTGCAGTGTAGGCGGAGGTCGGCCTTCATCTCGGACTGGTCCTTCTCGGCGGGGAAATCGAGGTGGATTTGGAAGTCGGGGTAGAAGCCCTTCCAGGAGTGGGGGCCCATGGTGAGCTCGGGCGGATCGTCCACGTAGCTCGTTTCCTTCGCCTTGTAGACCCCTTTTCGCATGTATTGTGTGTCGCCCTTGTCCGAAAAGACGAAGTAGAGGCCCCGCTGTTTTTTGAGATACATCTTCCAGTAGGTGAACTGGATCATGCCGCTGGAGTCGTCGTCCAGGTAGAGCATGAATGTGTAGGTCCACGAGAAGAACCCGCCTTCATCGGGAATCGGCTTGAACTCCTCCTTTGTGAGCCCGGTCCCGGCCCGGGTGGTGACCCCGCCCTTGAAGTTGAAGACGCTCTTTGCCGCGAGGGCCGCTCCCGCGGCCAGCATGAGGCCGGCCGCCAGGATGAACGTTCCGGATTTTCTTGCTTTCACGCATCGCCTCCTTTTCAAAGTAAGGGCACGGCATGCCGTGCCCCTACCGGTTCGCCGACAAGGCAACGGGCGGAGTGGAAAACTGTCAAATGAGGATCCGGTCCAGCCTCTTTTCGAAGATCCACTTTGCCGGGGGGAACCAGCGGGCCGTGAGCACCGAGGCCTCCAGCAGAAAGGGCCGGTCGTTCAGGAAGCGGACGATGCCCGCGTTCCTGAAGGTCTTTCCGAACATCTTCCGGATCCCCCTGGAGTAGGGCAGGAGCGCCTCCCGGTCGAACCTGCCGGCGACGCGAGCCTCCCCGAGGACCCGGGAGGCCAGGTCGGCGCTCTGGAAGGCCTGGGAGATCCCTTCGCCGGTGAGGGGGTGCGTCAGGAGGCACGCCTCCCCGACGAGGAGGAGACCGTCGTCGACGATCCCCTCGGGCCGCAGGGTGTAGCGGATCGGGCTCCCCTCCAGGCGGCCGACCTGTTCGGCGTCCCTGAGACGCTCCCGGGCGAACTGCGATTCGAGGTAGGCCCGGTAGACGTCGCGCAGGTTCTTGCCCGAGGCGCGCAGGAGGTGTTCGTGTACCATGACGCCCACGTTGGCCCGGCCGTCGGGCTCGGGAAAGACCCACCCGGTCCCCATGAGCCAGGGGGCCGTGAAGGAGTCGGTGGTTGTGTGCTCCGGCGCGGGGAGGCCCTCGAACCAGCCGGTCAAGGTTTGGTAGGTGCGCATCCCCTTCTTACACTCGGGCGGGAGGAACTTGGTGTTGGACCCGGTGGCCACCACGGTGATCCCGGCCCGGATCTCCAGGTCCTTTGCCCGGGCGCCGATCACCCGCATCCCTTCCCGCACGAGACCCTGGATCGCCACGCCCTCGAGCAGGCGCACCGGCAGAGCCCGGGCCCGGTCCACGAGCATGCCGTCGAAGACCTCCCGCGGGTATACGTAGAACATGGGGCCGAAGGGCTGCCGGGTCACGTCGAGCAGCACCGAGCGCCGGGGCGTCTGGGCTGAGGCGTACCGGATCACCTGGCCCGAGAGGACCGTCTCCTCCAGTCCGAGTCGCTTCAAATAAGGGAAACAGTGCGGGGAGAAGCAGCTCGCGCAGGGCTTCTTGCGGGGGAATCGGGCCCGGTCCACGAGGGTGCAGTCCCAGCCCTGCTCGGCGAGCCAGACGGCCAGAGAGGCCCCGGCCGGGCCGGCGCCGATGATCAGGGCTTCGGTCTGGATGAGCTTCATGGCGGGTGGCGTCCTTTCGTTATGTGATGGGGCGACCGCCGGTCGCCCCTACTGTACGCACCTTCCTCTCGTTCCGAGGCTCTGCCTCGGAACGGAGCAGCCCGGGGGCTCTGCCCCTTTCATGCCTGCAAGCGAGGAAAAGGGCGCCATGAATGTCGCCTCTACTCCACGCACCTGAAGGCCCGGCCCTTCCACCGTTGTCCGGGCCCCCAGAAGGAGCGGCAGTGCACTTTGTTGGTGCACTCATCCCATGCAAACCCGCGCAACACCTTGCAGCAGGTCTCGTCGATGTTGCCTGCCGTCCGGATCGCGTGCCAGTCGCCGGGATCGGGTTCGCACTCCTCTGGCGACGGTCCTTGGGGATCGCTGTCCGGGCTCACCTCGTAGTAGCCGCTGTGGTACCAGTCCTGAACCCAGTCGGCGTGTGGGCCGACATCGATGAGGCCGGCCTGTGCGGCCATCTCCCACTCCGCCTCAGTGGGCAGCCGCCGGCCACTTGCCCTGCAGGCCTCGTCCGCCTCGTACCAGGTCACATTACCCGGGCTCTGGGCCTTCTCGATGTAATAGGGGCTCAGGGTGACCTGCCGGGCCGGGCTGTCCGCCATGGTGCCGCCACCCAGCGTAAAGGACCCCGCGGGGATCCGGGCCATGCCGAAGTTCACCGCCCTCACGACCCTCTCGCTGCCGACGATGGCGATCACGATGTTGCCGGGGCGGATATCGCCGTGGACGAAGCCGCGCTGGTGTGCGATGTCCATGGCCGACAGGAGAGGCTTGCTAACAGGCTGAAGGCTCCATAAAAAAGCCAATCCGGTCGGAATGGTAAACCACTGCGACCGGATCTGACAAAACCGGTCTCTAGCCTTAGGATAGTGTTGCCATCAAGCGGGTGTGCATCTCTCAATAGGCCCGGATGGGGCTGGATATGATACAGGCCTGTGCGAGTATTTTGTTATGTTAAGATCATTCGAAGACTAACCAGGAAAGTCTCTTCGGCACTATCTATCTTTCCATCCGCTGCCGCAATTTCTACTAGAGCTTTCAGTAGATTTTGTCTCATTGTAGGATCCAACTTACTAACTGCTTCGGCTGCCTTTATTCCCCAATCAATTGCTTCTTTAGGACTGTAGTTACTCAATTTTTCAACTACATCGCCTATTTCCTGGATTGAAAAACCATTTAGCGCTAGGACTTCGCCTATTTTGAACTCTTCCCTTGGATCGACAAATTGATCTATACCGCTCATTGAAAAACACATTCCAATAAAGGCTTCCCTTGGAGTTACCTTCTTCTTAAACCACATGCGTTTCTCCTTTCTTTTGTAAAAGTGTCTGAATTAACTTCATGAAACTCCGTATGCAATGCTGGATTAAATTAGTATTCGTCAAAATATTATATGGCTGTCTCAATGTCAAATACTCTAAGGAGTTGACCTTTCCAAAAGAAATCAGGTCTCTTTTGATGGGTATCAAAGAGCTCCAGAGGTTTGCGTTTGGTCGCATATGTTCTGCAAGATTGCCCCCTCCCCCCCCGAAAAAGTACTGTCGAATGGGAGCCAGAAGGGATGGGTTATAAGGGGGATTGTGAGTGGACATTAGCACTGCTCTTTTTTACTCTTTGCTGATCAATTCTATTTTATTTGCGATCTCACGATTCCGGCATATTACTAATACTCTATCTCTTTCTCGGATCTCAAAATGGTCTGGAGGATTGACGAAAGTTCCATCCGATTCTCCCTTAATACAGTGAGGGGGTCTCCAGATCCCAACAGGAATAGCGACCACTTTATGATTATTTCGTAGTTCGTTGAACCACAAGCATAAATCGCTGAAGGTTTCTTTTCCCACCTTTTTATATTTCTCGAACCATATTTCCGGTATCCGGGCGGAATAAACTTCGTTTGTATCCTCTCCAAAAGTCATTAGATCAATAAAAAAGCTGGCCAATCCCTGTGTCCTGGCCGCCTGGGCTAAAATACGTGTTCGGATACTCTCTGGACGGACGATTTCTACGCATACGTCCTGATCATCCTCGAATACTTTGAACTTTGAATAATTAGTAACATCGGTGATTTCGGCAACAATATGAAGTGGATTTTCTTTCTTCTTCCTTTCTTCCAGAGTCTTACGGATATTTTTCTCTATTTCTTCCTCTTTATCATCATATCCGGAACGGTTGCGACCGATCATTGAGAAGAGCGTAAGCAAAGTCTGTGCATCTGCATGATTGCCTAAACGCGGATTTGCCAAAACAATCACACAATGAGAATCCTGAAAATTTACCCGACGCAGAACGTCGGCTTTGCTAGGATCTCCTGGATAAAACATCACATCCTCGAAATATATGCTACTCTCTGAATCAGTAGGGATGATGCTCTGATCGATCGTTTTTTCCGTGATGACGACAACGGTGCGGGAATCAATCCCTACATTTTTAGGATTGAGCTCCCTGAGGAGCTCGAAAATTTTATTATTCCAGTTGCAGATTACATAATGGCTCTTAAGTCTATGCGGCGAGGAGTTTTCAAGAGTCTTCATTCTGATCCTCCTATGCTTCTTTTTGAGATGAGTTTATCGAGTTCAACAGGTTCCTTTGCCATTATGAGAATATCCGTCTCTGTATCTAGAATGAGTTTCTCCTCCGGGTCCGGATTTGTATAAATTATTCCTTCTTTGATAGCGCCTACAAGAATCACGGGCGAACCGGAAACCTTGATTTTAATTAACTCCATGTAAGCCTGCTCAAAAAGAATCCCTGATGTGCCAGTTGTTTTTTCGACCAACGCTGTTGGAAGCTTGTAGGAGTAAATCTCGTCGGTATCATTTGAGTAGGTCAAAATATCAAAGAAGAATTTGACCATGCCAGGCGTTCTGGCTGCTTGCCCGAAAAGCATGGGATCAATCACTTTAGCTGATAAGTGACTCACCCAGCTCTTATGATCCCGGAGGAGTCTGTGAAAACTATTTTTTAAGGATATCTCTTCATGAAATTCGAGAAACACTCTGAATAAGGGCCTATAGGTGTCACCCTTTTGATCGCGATTCTCTGTGTCCTCTGTAATTATTTTTCGTTCCATCATTATTTCTTCTCTAATTTTTTTCAGGGCAAGGAAAGTGAGTATTGTGCGCGCATCATCGCCCTCGCCTAAATCTCCTTCAGACAAGACGACCACACAGATAGCATTCTCAACACCAGCGCTCCTGAGTACAGTTCGATCGCTTGGATCCCCGTGATGGAATTTTACATTATAGAAAAATTTACCATAGTTCTCGTATAGATGGGCCGTGTTGACCGGCTCCTTGTGGATCACAGTGATTGGAATATCCTCCCCTCCAAAACGTAAGACATCCGAATGGAGTTGGATAATCAATCCAAACGCTCTCTCATTCCAATTGCAGATCAAATATTGTTTATTTTTCTGTTCCATCGTCCTCTTCCTTTATGAGTTCTTTGATGATTCTCTTTATCTTGCGCTGTCTGAAAAGCCATTCAATATCGGGTTTATCTGGCGCCATGACAAGCAGATCGCACTGGTTCCATGGTGGGATACCGTCATCCGGTATAGGTTGACACGCTTCTCCTTTCTTCCCTCTCCAGGGGGGCCAGATACAGGTGCAGGTATGATCCTTCATCTTCAAACCGATCGGGACAAATCGAAGTCTCCATTCTGGTAAAAATCGAAACCACCCAAGATGGCACCATTGGTTTGGAGAGTGCCTCATGTTTTCATTCATACTCTCCGTTTTACCAGTCCCTTGCTCCAGCTTGTTCTTTCTTCGATTAAAAGTCGGCAACGTTGTCGGACGAAAAATCATCTCATGAAGAGCGAAGGCATTTATGCTTCGCCGGCTGAGCTCCTTTCGCAGTCTAAGGAGCAAGGTAGAAACCTGAGAGAACGTGAAGTTGCGCAACTGTAAAGGGAGAGTTTCAGGATAGAGTTCATTCGTTTCCAGAGTTATACTTAATATGTCGAAAAAGAATTGTACCAACCCGGGAGCACGGGCCACTTGCGCAAGGGAGTGTGAGTCCGTAGTCGTTATGTTTATTGTCTCACATTCACGATCTATTGCCAGAATGTGTTTCTTGTTATGTGGATTGACCAGCTCTATTACTATGGCAAGATTCGTATTCACTGCTTTTTTTGAGGGCATCCATCGTCCATACAATTTGGATGGCATGCCCCGCAAGGTTCCCGTTTTGCTCTTTTTGTTCGTCTCACAGGATTCAATGTGCGCTTTGATCCCACTCAGGATCAAAGCCGTCTTTCCATCAGAATTATCTTCAAGATCATCATCCGCGAGTATGGTTACTGAGGCCGCTCGCTCTATCTGCGCATAAGCCAGCGCCTCCCTGTCAGCTGGATCGTCCCGCAGGAAGATGACATCTCGGAAGCAGGGCCCGTATTTTTGCCTGATCAGTTTCGTTTCGCCTATCTTATCAGCATCAGCGATGACAACCACGTTTTGTATCTTTTCCCACTTGCTAAGCAACTCTCCCCTTAGCTGCCGGATGATCCCGATCGCACGTTCGTTCCAGCCACAGATTACATGGTGGTTCTTAATCTTGTGAGGCACGCGATCTTCTTCTATCAGTGATTGCATCCGCTCCTTAAGTATATAATTGATTAGCAACAAAATGAGCGCAGTCCATGTAGCCAGGAATAGGACAGATCCAGCCTGCCCCCATGATGTTAACGGTGGTCGATCTTCAAAACCACTCAGCAGCCAGGTAAGAATGGACCAAACCGATTCACGCAGGTTGGAGAAGTTGGAATTGGCTTTTGACTCAACACTATATGTGAAAACAGCAAAGAAAAGGAGAGCTAGAAAGTCGACAAGGAGAAGAATGATTCCCCTATTTCGATGCCACTTGTATTCGATCCACTCCCTCTTGAATATTGTGAAAAGAACGATACTCATCGCCAGAAGGATAATAATTGTTTTGTAGAACCAGCTCGCGAGATCCATCTTCCGCCAAGACGATATGTCGCGAATAAACGATCTTGCTTCCGGATGAAATGGTATTGTCTCCAACCCGCTAAAGAAGGTAGATAATGTTGTCTCCGAAAAGGAATCCTGGAGCAACGCCTTTAATATTTCCGGGCTTGCGTCGCCGCCTTCATCGGGTCTGAACATATCCGAGGGTGCATCCTTTACGATCCAGCCCAAGTCGTTTTTTCCATTTGGGTAAAGTGTTTTGAGTACTTTTCTGACAAGAGATGGACCTTCCCGCGAGTGAGTAATCAATAAAGCCCTGACTCCGACGGTATCGATATCATCTCCCGAACTGACGCAAATGTTGGGATTGCCATCTTTTGTCGTGAAGAACTTCTCAACAAATATTCGGTATGGCCTGAGGGTTGGAAAAGTAGAAGTGATCCGACTCAGGCTCCCAGGCTTTAAGGAAAAGAGAAAAGCAAGGCACGTGCTTGAATGAACGAAATCACGAGCAATCGTCTCCTCAAGCCTCATAGATGAATCGGGCGGTATCGCAAGAAAGCGTCGGATGTATGGAAAGCCGGGGACGCCCATGACAGGTATGACATCTGGCGGAGGAAGTTCTTCGGGACAAACAGCCGCTTTGCAGGAATCGAGATAGCGATCACCAACAAAATATTTATAGGCACAGCAAGACCCGCTGTCAACGATATTCTCTTCCAGAGGGAGTCCCAAGCATTCAAAAACCGTCTCAACAGTAAACCGGGTTCCACTTCCCTCCTTTCCCAAATAAAACTTCAAGGCAGATAGCTCTTGGACCGACTCAGGATTCAAAGGATGTCTGATCAAGAAATGCAACACCTCCGTATAGAGCGGAGTTACCGCAACGGGATAGAGATCAGACAGGGATACCTGAAATTGGCGATGCTGCTCCGGTGCGGACAAATGGGTTAACCGATACGGCCCCGATGAAAAAGAGAAAAGAACATCGGCTTGAACAATCGCAAAATGCGCATCGCCGGAAAGGAGGGCCTTCAGATTGTCCAGCGACCCTTTGCCGTTATCAACGGATATGAACCGTCGCTCTTCATCGCTCAGCTTGCCGGCCAGGAGCTCTCCTACAATGGAGTAGGCTCCTCCGGGCGGGCTTGCGGCGATCTTTATTATTTCTTGCGTGGAGTGGTATGCGGAATCTTCAGAGGGAGTGTCCGTTGTCTTTGACAATACCGGATGGAAATGCCCAGTGATGGTGATGAAAAGAAGGCTGATTATCAACCGGGTAAAAAGGTGCATCGGCTGCTTCCTGGACCGCATATTAAAACAGCGACGAATATCTTTTTCAATAGGATACTATATTCTGTTTTATGTAGGAGTGTCATGTCAAGAGGCAAAATTAAAGGACCTTCTTTAAAAGAAGGTTTAAAGCGGGATTCTAGACAGGGATTTTTTTGAACTCGGTCATCATTGGCAGGGTGAGGCCATTGGAAGGAAATAGTTTTGCTTTCGGGATGTCTTAGTAATAGAGAGTTTTGCAATTTTTGATTTATGTGAGGCTGTGGGGCAATGATGCCCGGAGAAAGGGAAGATGTCGGAACTTTAGTGAGTGTCTTTCGGTTCTCTATGCCTGATTGTCCGGGGGGAAGGTCGGCTCATGAAGCGATTCGCCTTTGGAAATGACGGTCATCGGGAGTGCCAATACGACTCGGAATCCGACGTGTTCCAGACAAGAGTCTGGTGCCCACCCTGCGCGCTTTAAACCATGACAATCCTCGATCTGCGTTCGCCATGAGCCTCCTCGCAGTGCTCGGTGGTAGCAGGAGCCTGGTGGAGGCTGCGAATGGACAATGGTTGCTGAGGAAGAATTGAGACACCATTCCCAAACATTTCCCAAGACGTCGAAAATTCCCCATTGGTTAGGATATCCATCGTCACGACAAGACGGGTGTCGGGATCGTGTCGCGTTTCGAGAATTGACAATGGCCGCATCCTGACATTCTCCGTACCACCGACTTGCCGCTTGGCCGGCAGTAGCACAGTACTGCCATTCCACTTCAGTCGGAAGCCGGTAAACATAGCCTACAGGTAGGTCACCTCGCATTGCTTCGACATCAGTGAGCCAGCGACAGAATGCGGCTGCGTGCCACCACGACACTTCCACTATCGGTTGGGAAGGTTCGAAGAAACCGGGAACCACTCGACGGAGACACCGAAGATAGTCGAAATGTTCCGGGAGATGATAAAGGGCAGGGGCGTCATTCCGGGCCACTAGGAAGGAGTGCCAATCTTGCACTGTTGTGGGAAAATCTGCTATCCAAAAACTGTCCAGAGTGTATGTCATTCCGTTGACAGTCTGTTCTCCGGAAGATATGAGCCTCAGTGTATTACCGAGCGAGTTTAGTCGTGACCGGATCCCAAAGCGTTCAGCAAGAAGCTGATGCTCGGCCCGAAGACAGAGGGTTCGCCAAAGCAACCACCGCAATTCATCGACAAGCCCCTCCCGTTCATAGGTATATGCCAGGAGTTGGAAGGCATCCCCTGCTCCATCCCAAAGCCTATCAATGCCACTGAGAAGCTCTTTCCAGGTGGATGAATTTTGCTCAAGTTGCCATTGGCTTATAATTGAGGCAAGGGCTGAATCGCCGATACCAACTCGCGCCAGGGCTGAGAGGTAGCTGCGACGCACGGAGACGATCTCCTCATTTTCGAGTTGCTGCAGCAAAATGTGCGTGATAACACGCTGGGTTCGCTCGTCGACAATGTCTTGGGTCAACTCCATGGCAGCCGCTACACTGTCCGCCCTGGCGCTACGTAGACGCGCCACGATTCGTAGGACTTCTCGTTCATTCTGATTCAAGGGCTCTGAAATGAAGTCATATGTAACAAAAGGTTGCGACAGCGGTTCCGACCAACGAGGAGCCAGAGCCAGAGCGCTTAGGAGTTTGGCTCTTCCACCATCAGCTGCATCCATGAGGGCGCTTAGGAGATTGGGTGACTTCCCACCTATATTTTTTGGAGTACCAATGTCACAGTGCCCTTCACTACACCGAAGGGCCGCAAATGCCCGTTGAGACAATTGTCTGTCCTCGTTCTTCCCGAGGTCGATTCTCAATCGACCTTGTTTCAGTGCTATGACCACCCGAAGTACATCCGAGCACCATGCACTCACGAGCTCACTATCCGACTCCTGCCGTTTGGCGACTATCCAACCACGACTTTCAACTTGTTGTCGGAATGACGCCGAATCGGGATGAAGATCCAACTGCATTAGCAGTCCCTCTAAAGAACTCAGAGGAAGCTTGCCGCCGCTCTGGCACAGAGAGCAGAAGGCCGCTAAGCGAACCTGAAAAGGAATATTCTCATTCGAAATCGCTTCGATCAACTCCGGTTTGGCCCGCCAAGACCGAAGCAATGAGAGAATGCACAGGACGTCTTCCCACCCGAATCGATATGCCCGTTTGCCATGGAGAAGACGAAAACGCGTCGCCAGAAACTCTCGCCAGTATCGCCCAAAAAATTGAGTTTGACCGCTTGTTTCCTTCAGCACCGAACGCTTAAGATATGCCAATAGTTGGGATTCAATAAGTGGACGTAGAATGCGTAGTCCTTGATATGCAGTATTATGCTCGCATCCCTCGTACCGTCCTCTGCGTACGCTTTGGAGTAATCGAAGAGCATTCTGCCCGAATTGGAAATGGGAGAATATCATGTTGGCGAGAAGCAGACTCACAGTAATTCTGAATATGAACACAACCAAAGACATAGCTCGAGAGGGTTGAATCTTCATGTACGACAAGAGAGCCGGAGCATCAATTTGGTAGGTGTCATATGCATCGAAGGTTATTTCCCCTCTGAAAAGGAAGGTTTCGATACCGAGCATTATCCATGTGTATGCCGTGTCTGGCTCCACTGTCGATCTGTCTTTCATGCTGTCCACAGTGCTCTCTGCATGGAGCGGCCGCTCAATAATGAAAAGAGCTTGTTTTAAATCGCTCTTTCCAGCGTCAAGAAGATAAAGGGAGCGAAAGACGGATCCGATATGTATTATTAGAAGAAGGCAAACAATGGCAATGTACCAACCGGTAACGTCATACCTTACGTCGTTTTTCCCCGTGTCCTGTAACTCCCAGTTTTTTTGTATTGGCCCCAACTCTTGGGGATCCCCCTTCTCTTCCGCCTCTTCGAGCTTACGGGCCACTTCCTCGAAACTCTGGCGGCGGCCTCTGAGAAACTCAAACACAATACGTTTTTGGGCGGCGCTGAATGTGTGCAGATTTGTGGCCATTAGGGACAAACCCCGGTACACTCGGTGGGGGCTAACCAACATTGCCAACAAGAACGCGAAGGCAACGCAAGTGGAGATAACGCCCGGCCACGGAGTAATAAGGCCGTGGTACTCCAGAAGAAGTGCTGGCACCAGAACTGCAATGGCGCCGAACGTAATTGCAGGAAAATGAAGTAGAATAGCGCGAAACGGTGCCACCAGCACGCGAAGCAACGTGTGCATATCGAGAAGATCAATGGCGAAGCATCCACCCAAAACCGCCAGGAGGATCACACCGCTCACCGTGATAGGATCTTCCCTCATCGCGCCGAATAACCATACTTGGTGAACTATGAGCAGACCTACCGCGAGAGCAGAGTAAATGAGCACCCGGATTCCGAAATTCCCCGAAAGCCTTAGAAATCCTGCACGCTCAAACCAAGAGGTTCTCTCTCTCGGTTTCTCGTTCTCCTGGCTCACGTGATCCTCCGCATAAACCGCTAGGCCTCGGTATCGGCTTGTTGATTACCTTCCCGAGTTTGAGGAGTGTCTGGCGGGGCTTCCATGCTTTGAGCAATAGTGTCTGGAGCATCGGGATCGAACGGTAAACTCCTGTCCTCGGCCATGGCAGCTGCCGCTTCTTGGGAAGCTTGGCGGCGGTGGAGAACTTGTTCTCCGTCGGATTCGATCAATCCCCATGCCACCCGAATGCCTTGCCTTTCCAATTCGCCATACTTATTTACCAACTCTAGGATCACTCTTTCTTTTGCTTCATTCAAGTGATATTCTAAAATTTTACATATCCCGGGGACCATCTGTTTCAGACCGAAATATTGGAATGCCGAGATCGCTGTATTCGTTGCCCGAACAGCCGGAAATCTGTCAATTTCGTTCTTGCCTAGTTCCCCCGTGGCGGGAAATCCACGCTTGTCATGCATAGGCTCCCGGATTTCATCAAGAATATACTGCGCCAATGCATAGTAAGGTTTGGTCGCTTCCTCCGTTAACTGGCGAATTCCCTCGTGCCCGGGAACGGGATTCCTCGGATCGCTTAGCATTGAGTACATAGCGATTGCCTTGAAGATCACATAAATACCACACTCGTCCTGAAGCAAGAGGTCCTGCCCATTCGTCATCCGGCTCAAAACGTGATTGGATGGATTATCTCGAAGAAATGATAAAGTAGGCTTGTCAAGTGCGCTGATAACATTAACAATCGCCCTTTCTAGAATTTTCAGAGTATGGTCGTTTAGCCGGTATTCTCCCCTTGTGAGGAGCGGCAACTCCGCAAGCGCGGATACGGCATAGGCAGTATGCAGAAGCGAAGGAGTCGGAAGGCCCAATGTGTATCGTGCCGGCTTGATCATGGCATCTGTCGTCCCACGCCCCGGTGTCGGAAGATAGGGTTCGACGTCTATCCAACCATCCCCCACTCGGTTCATTTTGATCAGCCCTTCCACAGCCTGTTCTAACAGCCGCTTCACATTTTCTGGCTGAATCGTTATCTGAGCTCGATAAACAGGCCGATTAGGATCCGGATCGGCCAAGACCCAGTAAAGGTGAGTCAGGGACGAAATCACCTGAGCGGTGAAGTAGGTCTGGGGCATACAACGATCTGCGTCCAGCGAGTAGATCGCGGCCACTTCCTCTCGTTTCTTCGTCGAGCCCCCACCTTGGATGAATCCTGTCCAGCCCCATCCTACGCCCCCTCCACTTACGGCCCGTTTGTTCTCGACCAGCCAGTCCCAGCAACGCTCAATACTCTGCTCGATCAGCACCAATACATCCTTCTCCCCCGATTCATACTCGTTCCATCTTACGACCTCGACAAGCATCTTCATCAATGATGCTGCGGTTCCGGTAAAGTTGGCCCTCAGCAGTACTTCACCCTCGAGATAGGGTGACGCAGGAAAACAAGAATGCTCAAGCATGTTTTCGACCCTATGTCGGTATTCTTCATCAAATTGCTGCAGCCTTTCGTCAAGGCGCATCGTATGACTTTTTAAGTCAGAGTCTTGAATATGAGACTCAAAATCCATCGGACCTGCTCCTTTATTCCGTTCGTGCTTCCTGAAGAGTTCTCGACGCTCGAACAGCCGATCGAATTCTAGTAGCAACTCTCGGACGTCTCCTCTTAGCTCATGCTTGATCTCACTTTCGGATATCTCCAGCGAAAAATCTTTATAATTGCGATTTAGCTTGATGATCCGCAACAACAATGTTATGGCTTCTGCCGCAGTAATGAATCCCGGTCGATCCGCGGCGAAGGGTTCCACCCATGGATGCCGATTGAGGATCTTCGCTTCCTTCCGCTTCGCCACAAGCCAACGGAACGCCTGAGCAAGAGATTCGTATGCCTTGCCTCTGGAAACATGGCCGCTAATCCACTGTTTCCTGGTTTCTTCCGTCATCTGGAGTTCGGCTTCCCTGGAAATGGATAACTTGTCCGAATGCATGATTTACGTCCTCCTTGAGAATGTCAGAATGTATTGGGTTTTCTTACAACGTATTGCTATTGGTGCTTAGAGTATAAAAGAGATGCTATAATCTTGAGAGACTGTCCGCAGATTGTACTGTTTCTTCGCTTTGCACGGATTACGAGTGCAGCCTTCAACTGTTCCCTTCAGTGGAACCAACTTATCTCCAGAACCACTGTCATACAGGCAGCAAACACCACAGGAAGTAGGACAAGCGCACCGTAGAAGGAAAGATCCCAGCCTGTAGGCGTCCGATGCTCCATTCCGGGTAGCCACTTTCTGATGATGTTGATCCACATAAGACCCGCCAGAGCACCAATAATACTCAGGTAGCACCCTGGATTGACTCCGACGATCAATGAATAGACTATTGTCCAATATTCTGATTTCGTCAAGTTCACTTGTGAGTACCGATTTTGAACACCGATAATGGTTATGCAACCAATCGTAACC